>NZ_JAWMPW010000011.1:0-108518 GCF_033101115.1 Vibrio sp. TH_r3
CTGGAACGTCAGCCTCTTTTCTTTGTACAGAGAGCAAGCTCACCAAAACACCCCCTATTGTCCTCAGAAATAGAGTACACCACACCGACAATTCTAAGTAACTTTTGGACAATTCCGAGTTGCGTCTTTTCTAATTTAGTAAATTATGGATTATCTAGCGTATGGGAAAAGTAACGCCGTAATAAGCAGTGAATGAACATACGCTAAGTTTGAGTGTAAGCGAGTCTGCACTCATTCATGAATCCTACTTAATTGATTTGTTATACGTTTTTTCCAATACACTAGCTTCTATAGTTTTAAATGAATAAAATTCAATTTCATCAACCGAACACTCAAAGCTAAATTTACTTATATCACCGATTTCGATATATAAAGGAGCATCATCAGCTACGTTTTGAACACACAATCGCAGTTCTCTTTGATGGGAAAAACGAAGATCCTTTTCAAAAGGTGACACTTGCTCTTTACCCTGACTTAAATCGACGTATTCAACCATACCACGACGATAAGGAAAGTCTGTTTTATCAAGGCAATCATCAAGTTTCTTGTAGAATTTTTTCAAGTTGTAGATACCAACCACATAGTCGTATTGGAATTCTTGCAACATGTCTTTGTCTATTACTTCGGAAAGTCGAACCTCTTTCGTAAGATCAACTATTGCGTAGTAAAAGCAGAAAATACGAGATGATTCGTTTAGATCATTGTAATGCCTGATCCTGACATTGGCTTCAGCAGAATCAAGTATTTGCTCGAACTCATTTGTCTCTGGATTTTTCCTCAAAACGTTAACGCTCTTCGCAGTTTCAATTTTGTGTGTACCTTCATTTTTATCACCAATCTGACAATTATCGAATTGACGAAATGAGGCAAAGCGACCAAGGCGCATACGACCAACACGCCGAAAGTCAGGTAGATAACTTTTCTTTCCAAACTTTAGCAACAGATGTAAGTACATGACGAACCTCGATAAACGTATAACATTTTAATAATAGGTCGGCTCGTTTTCCAACCAGCGTGACTAACACTCAATCTAACATAAGCCTCTAAAAATTAGAGTACAACTGTGGCATTTCACAGCTAGACATCACATAAAAACAAGCCATTTTAATGCTTAGCTACCGTACCGGTTCCGATAACCTGTACGCATAATCAGTTAAAAAGGCTTATATAGTAGTTGCCAAACACTAGAAAAATTACCTTAAATTTGAAGACACTAAAAATATCGATTAAATGCACTAAATGAGTTTGGGGCAATTTTGTTCTTCAAAGTTTGGCTCTAAGCTCTTTCAGTTTTTCTTCAGCATGACGGTAGCCTTGCTGGTAATCAGCGGCTGACTTTCGACATGCCTTAGCATAGCTCTCACCCAAGTCTTTATTGTTATCGAAATTAGTGAACTCATCACGAAAACGTTCAAAGAAATGGTCATAATCTTTTTGGTGGACAGCAATTTCATTAATAATGTTTGCTCGTTTGGACTCTCTCCAAGTTTTGTAGGCAAACCATGCTGAACACAATGCAATAAATACTGCTAGTAAGGCTATCCAGTCGGAACTTTCCATCAATACCTCGATTATTGGGTTATTATAAATTTCAGTCGATTACAAACAGTACTAGCATAAAAGAAACTAAGTCAAATTCAGCTTATTGAAGTTTGCCGCCACATATTCGAAACACACAATGGTCGAGTAGACGACACCTGTTACCAAGTGCCGCCCCTCTAAGAACCCAGCGTGCAACTTTCACTGCACTAGGCTCAAGCCTCCACGAAGGCATCGTTTGATACCCAGCAACTTATAAAGCAGTCGGAGCAGGTTCGATCCAAGAGTTACGTGCCAACCTTTTGGGCTTTCTCTTTGCCAAGTATTCTTGGTATTGAGGGTCAAATGGTGTAGCTGCACTTCGGATTTTTACATGCCTTTCTATTGGCACTTTGGCTATTTGGAAGAGATTAAACTGGCAATCCATATCCATGATCTTCTGCCAACCGTGAAACTGCCATTGGCCTTTACGGTTGACGAAGTATTTTAGGGCGATCCAAGTTTTAGACTTTGTTGGATGACGCCTTTTAGCCCAGTGCCATAACGCATGGAACAGCTTGTGGCCTACATATCCGAATACCTGTTTAGCAACGCAGTGTCGATAGTAATTCGACCATCCCCTGAGTTTCGGATTTATCAGTTTGATAAGATCATTCACTGGAAGGCTTACGTGCTTTTTGATGAGTTCACGCAGATTACTTAAGAACATTAACGTGTTGGATTTACTCGGCTTAATGAGCAATTTTCCTTTGTACTTCCTATGATTAAAACCTAGGAAATCAAAGCCATCGTTGATGTGAGTGATGTGCGTTTTCTCTTCGGAGAGTGTTAAGCCTCGTTCAGCTAAGAAGTCAGCAATCAACGGTTTGATATCGTTCTCAAGCACTTCCTTTGAAGCGCAAGTGACGACGAAATCGTCGGCGTATCCAATAAAGTTGGCTCTTGCTCCCTTTTGGAGAGCGGTAGACTTAATACACTGTTCGAGACCTGAAAGCGTCATTAACATCAAGGTTGGGGATATAATCCCACCTTGGGGCGTGCCTTCATTGGTGTCATAGAACAGCCCTTTGTCTATAAAGCCAGACTTTAGCCATTGTCCCAACATACGCTTATCAACGGCAACATTATCCATCAGCCATTGGTGCCCGATTTTGTCGAAACAGGCTTTGATGTCCCCTTCAAGAACCCATTGCGCTGAACGCTTTTGACTCAAGCAGATAAAACACTGCCCGATAGCATCAGCCGTACTGCGTTTTGGTCGAAAACCGTAACTGTTAGGGTCTGCAAGGCTTTCCGACACAGGCTCTAATGCCAATAGGTGAAGCGCTTGTTGCGCTCTATCTATCATGCAAGGGATACCCAGTGGTCGAAGTTTGCCATTCTTTTTGGGGATATAGATACGCTTGAGTGGTCTAGCTTGATAAGCTTTTCGACTCAATTGATTCACTGCTTTCATGCAGCGTGTATCTGTATTCCAGATGACACCATCTATTCCAGGCGTTTTACTGCCTTTGTTTTGAGATACTCGCTTAACCGCAAGAAGTTTTGCTGAGCGAGAGTGAGTCAGTATCCATTGCAAAGCTTTCACTTTGCCGTGTTTACCTTCTTGAGCTGCCTTTGCGATACGCATCTGGAGCTTTAATACATGCGTTTCAACGGTTTTCCAGTCGATTGACTGCCATTGAGCGCTGTCAGGAGAGGCACTAATCTCTTTTGAAATCATCATTTGCGTTTCTCCTTGAATAAAGTTCTTCAAATTCTCTCGCAACGGGAGACCAGTCGGAAGTGGGCTCACTTTCGTGACCAGACACAAGTCTGTATCTGCATCGTTACAATGCAGCCTTCGCTTTTTCCGACCTCCTATACCTGCATCACTATCGGCCACAAAGGCTTTCCCATCGGGAGTGATACAGGCTTACCCTGTTCCGTATGTTACGTAAAATGTCAACTTAGATGCCCACTCTAGTGCGGAGAGTACTCTGATCACGAAAGGCCAATGCCCAACTCCTTTCCGACTCTCATTGCCATTTTGGCCACAGCGTATTAACCACTTCCGCTGCTTCATCGTATAACGCACCTTTAATGGATTCACATACGTTCATCATATTGACTCCCTAGCACTTACCCGAATTGTGGTTTTCAGGAGGAGCATCCTCTTACGATTCTGTTCCCACTAAGCCTGACGGCCAAGTTTCGTTACATTGTCAGATCCGCTGCTTTATTCAGGATCCTAGGGTCGTCTGGTGATACAGACGGTTCACTCTTATCGCGGTGAACAACGCTTCATACGACTTCAGGTCGCACGGGCACTTCCGAGTTACGAAGTGCCAACTGTGAAGGTTCTGGACATTTTCGTGTTATGCTAACAATGCTCAAACGACCTATTCGAGGTACTTTTCCTCTAACAGAGAAACAACCCACTTTTGTAGCGGATCATCGCTAAATCTAGGGTGCCATGCGGCAATAACATCAAATGATTCGGGTGACTCGCTCATATCGATTTGCGTCACATTCAATCCTTCTACTGCTCTCGAAGGCAAAAAAGCAATAGAATCGGTTGTTTCAAGGTAAAGAGGCACCACGGAGAAACAAGGTGCTGACACAACAACATTACGCTCTAAGCCAAACTGCTTGAACCATTCATCTATTGACCCCTTAAAATTCGGTCTAGAAGGCGAAGCAATAATTGCTGGATAGGCTGCGATTTCTTTGAGTGATGGGTTTACTTTGGAAATCGTTGAATCATTGGATGTGATACACACATGATGCTCTTCAAACAACTTAATGATTGGATAAGACTCAGGTATATAGTCAGGAAATGCTATCGCTAAGTTCACTTTTCCACTTTCCATTAAGTCATTTAACTTATCTAATTCAAAATCTCTAACAATGACTTTTAAGTTTGGCGATTGAACCCTCAACATTGCAATCAATGATGGCAGCACAACTTGTTGCGCATAGTCTGTAGCTGCTATGACATAGGTACCTTCTATCGTGTTTGGATCAAACGTTTTTGGAGAGAGGAGTGCTTGAAAATCTCGAAGCAGTTTATCGATTTCTAGAGAGAGTTCTTCGGCTAAAGGCGTGGGTAAAAAACCATTGGTTTTTCTAAGGAACAGTCGATCTCCAAATACCTCACGTAGTTTTTTAAGTTGCTCGCTTACCGCTTGCTGGGTTAAGCCGAGTTGATTTGCTGCCTTCGATGCGCTCTGCTCTCTAATCAACGCCTGAAAGACTCTGAGTTGTTTAATATCTAGCCTATCTAGCTTATTCACTTAAGTTACCTTTTGCCTAGCCAAGTGTTACCAATTTTTATTGTATCACTTACAAAGAAATGTTGTTTCTATTTGTTTTACTTGATCATTAACATAGCTCCTGTCAAAACAAACCATAGAGATGGAGTAAGTAATGAAAACAGTAATTCTAATTGGCGCTTTGGGTAAGATGGGACAAGCGGCACTAACAGGTCTAGGGAATCATAAAGTGATTACCGCAGGTCGCTCAGGTAATGTTGACCATATTGTTGATATTACCAATGAAAGCTCGGTTCGAGCACTATATGAAAAAGTCGGTCACTTTGATGCTGTTGTTAACACGGTTGGTTTTTGTGAGTATGCAACATTTGCTGAAATGAGTGAATCACAATGGATGACCACGGTAATGAGCAAAATGATGGGACAGATCAACCTTGTTCGTATTGGCCAAGAGTATATCGCAGATAACGGCTCATTCACTCTAATCAGTGGCATCTTAAATGTAAAACCTATCCCTTATGCGATTGCTGATGCAACGACAAGCGGTGCTATCGATACCTTTGTAAAGTGTGTTGCACACGAAATGCCACGTGGTACACGTATCAACGTTGTGAACCCAACAGTATTGGAAGAAGCATGGGAAGTTTATGGGGAAATGATGCCTGGCTTTGAGCCAGTACCAAGCAAACTGGTTGGTAAAGCGTTTGAGCGTTCCGTTGACGGGTTTATCAACGGCGAAGTATTGTTCGTGGATGCTTAACGGATTCGAATTGAGAAGCACGCCTTTCATAGCGTGCTTCTTTTTTAATAGAGTATTTGCGTTAACAAGCTTTGGGCAGAACTTTGTTGTGAATTCCATTACCAGTAATCTCTTGCTAAGCAGTCAATAAACTTGCAGAGTTTAGGCAAACCAGCAGACTATTAAAGATATTATATATCAAGGGGAAATATGGATATCAACGCGGTTTCAGAAAGTGATTTATCTAACATCCTTGCTTTAGTCAAGGATGTAGCTGACCGTGACGTTCTACCATTATTGAACGCTCAGGGGCGGAGTGAATTCAATACACGAGTGTTAAGTGATATTGAGACTACATTAAATGCATCAACGTTTACTACAGTTAAAGCCGTCATAGATGGTCAAATTGTTGGTTACGGTGCATTTCGCAATGGCAACTATCTCACTCATCTTTTTGTATCCAAATCTTGTCAAGGTTATGGAATAGGTAAAGCACTACTAACTTACTTATTGAATAACACAGCAGCAATAGAAGTTAATCTTCGCTCTTCAGTCAATGCTGTGAGTTTTTATGAACGGAACGGATTTGTGGTATCAGGTGATGAGTCTGAATTGAATGGCATTAGGTTTATACCAATGCGCTTGGTTCGTATGAAATAGTTTCGGATGACATAGTTTCGTATGGAACAGGTTCGCAGGACACAGTACCTACTCAGGATTACTGTGACCAATCTACTATTGATTCTTAATACCATTGATATTCAGCGCTGATTGTTAGCTAAAATACTTAAATCTTAGTTGTTAATGTCACTAAATTGGCCGGAGCTTTACCAACTTGTTTTGCGGGAGCCCCCGCAACCACGACGCCCTCGTGCACCGGTTTGAGTACCACGGAATTTGCTGCAACAATCGCACCTTTGCCTATTTCAATGTTGCCTAATACGGTCGCGCCAGCACAAATTAGCGCTCCTTGACGAATTTTAGGGTGCCTGTCTCCAGCTTCGTTTAGGGTGCTACCTAGAGTCACGCCATGCCAAATACTGACATTATCTTCGATCACAGCGGTCTCTCCGATGACAATGCACATACCATGGTCGATAAATAGATTTTTCCCCAGTTTGGCAGCGGGATGTATGTCTATATCCCATTCTTTTGATATCCAGTTTTGCAAAAGTACAGCACTTTGAATATCACCTTCGTGCCATATCGCATGAGAAAAGCGGTATGCCTGTACGGCTAGTAGGCCTCGGAACGACAAAAATGCAGTAAGATGATCTGGGCAAGCTGGATTGGACATAACCAAGTGATTAATGTCTGAGGTGGCGCTTTTGACGATGTTTGGGTAATGATGGTTCAACTCTGAAAACCAATCGACGAACACTTGTCGAGAGAGATGCTGCTTTAAGGTATCCGCTAGATTACCGACCAACGCATCGGCAAAATTATCATATGAAAATATTTTGTCAGCAAGGTAAGCACTTAATCGGTGATTGCTTTGTTGTAGCTGATTGGCTTGTTTATTAATCTCTGACCAGATCATCGTAATCGCCTGTAATTTTATGTAAAAGTTATTAATAAACAATGTAGTAATGCACGCAACAATATGCACCGACTTGACGAGTCAGCCAACTTGGCGCAATTTACGCTGAACATAAAGCCAACCTAACTGGTGAGAGGTTGAACCTGTTAGATTGGCTTTATCCGCTGGTAAACAATCAATGCAGTGTTATTGACAAAGGGTCTTTTCAACTTCAGTAATTGCTTTATCAAGAATGGCAATCCCTTCGTCCAGCTCTTGGTAGCTGACGGTAAGAGGTGGAGCTATGCGAAAAACCCCTCCCATACCTGGTAGGCATACAATGTTCATATGCAAACCTAACTTAAAGCATTCTTGTGTGATTAAGTCGCCAATTTCCTCAGAGCGTGTTTTATCTGTTTTGTTTTTTACAATTTCGATTCCCTGTAGCAGACCACGGCCTCTGGCGTCACCAACGACTTGGTGTTTTTCTACCATTTTCCTCAGCGCTACGGCTAAATAATCGCCTTTTTCTCTTACTTCCTCGATAATGTTGTCTCGTTCAAGTACGTTCATTACAGTGCATCCAATTGCTGCTACCAGAGGATCATTAACATGTGACGTGAAGAAGACGAAGCCATTGTCTTTAGCTTTTTGTTCAATTTCTGTTGAAGTCACAAGAGCCGCGAGAGGCAGTCCTGCTCCTAACGTTTTTGATAGGGTTAAAATATCCGGGGTGACGTCATCGTGCTGAAAGCCATACCAGTAACCGGTGCGACCAAAACCAGTTTGGGCTTCATCAAATATTAAAAGCATTCCACGTTCATGACACTTTTTCTTTAACGCGGCCAGATAACCGGGAGGCGGAACAAGAATACCGCCACCAGATAGGATAGGTTCAACAATGCATGCAGCTAAACTACCGACCGATTGTGCATCAACCATTTCAAAACCGTAATCTAGTTGCTTTTTCCAATCCAGATTACCTTCTTTATCGACAAAATCAGGGCGGTATTCATAAGGTGTCGGAATAGCTAATTGCCCCGGAACTGGCGGGTAGCCATTTTTTCGAGCAGAACAATATGTTGCACCGCCACTGGCCTCAGTAATACCATGCCATGAGCGACTAAATTGTTTATCTAACACATGTTGAGTTTTAAGTGTTTATACACAACACACAATATCATTGAAACTCGTTTTGTAGCAGAAATAAGCCCGCCATGCGATCTCATTGACTAGCCACAATCTTACGCAAACAACAAAAGGTTTAGACAAATCTAAGGTTGCAATAATTTTTGCTCAATGTAGTATGCTCTACATTAGCAATAACTTAATTAGTTTTTAATAAAGGACATTGGCATGAACTGTCGATTTAGTATAAAGCAGATGGCGATTATGCTTTCAATCGCCATTGCGGCTTGGTTAGTCTTTTTTCCGATAGACAGCCAACCAAGCGAATTTTCAAATAGTGCGGCTTTAGTTTTGATTACGTTAACGTTTTGGTCAACAAGCATTATGCCCCCATTTTTAGTTGCACTTATCTTTTTTGCCTTGGCTGCTACGTTTAAATTACTTGATCCCACCTTACTTTTTTCTGGGTTTGGTTCCACAGCCGTATGGTTAATTATCTCGGGCTTTGTTATCGGAGCGGCGATTTCCACTTCTGGGCTGGGTAAAAAATTAGCTTCGGTTATTGCGCCTCATTTAACGACAAGTTATAGCCGATTGATTACAGGATTGGTTGCTAGTGCCATGTTGCTCGGTTTTGTTATGCCATCATCGGTGGGTCGAGCGGTAGTATTGATACCAATAGGAATGGCGCTTGCCGACCAGGTTGGTTTTCAAAAAGCGAGTAACGGTAGAATAGGCATTGCTGTTGCGTTAGCTTTGGCATGCAATATGCCAAGTTTTGCTGTTCTGCCTGCGAATATTCCTAACATGATTCTTGCTGGTGCGAGTGAAACACTTTACGACATTCAGTTTAGTTATACCGAATATTTACTGCTGCACTTTCCGGTATTAGGTGTGGTTAAATCATTGTTTATCGTACTCTTAGTGTTGAAAATTTTTCCTGATGAAATTTTACCAAATCAGCGTGTCGAATCTGATAATCAGCAACAACAATACGATAGTAAACTACAAAAGAAAGTGGCTATCTTACTTGCTATTACCTTGTTGTTCTGGGTGACAGATACGATCCATGGCGTTAATCCTGCTTGGGTTGGATTGGTTACGGCTATTATTTTGTTACTACCGAAAGTAGGGGTTATTCCACCAAAATCTTTTAACAGCTCGGTCGATTTTGGCACGGTAATATTTGTTTCTTCTGCGCTTGGTTTAGGAATGCTAGTAAACGAATCAGGTATCGGTAATTATATGGGAGAAGCATTTAGTCAACTACTACCATCATCGTCTTCTGGTTCTTTCTTCAGTTTTATGGCGCTTTCTTTAACCTCTGTTGTGACGGGATTGGTGACGACTATCCCTGGAGTTCCTGCGGTTCTTTCGCCTTTGGCTGAAAATTTTGCCAATGCTACTGGCTTTTCAACTACCGCAGTATTGATGACTCAAGTACTCGGTTTTTCTACCGCTATTTTTCCTTATCAAGTCGCTCCTTTGATTATTGCCATGCAGTTGTCGGAAGAGCCGTTAGTAAAATTGGTCAAAGTGACCATACCACTAACGCTGGTCACGGTTTTGTTACTATTTCCATTGGATTTCGTGTGGTGGTGGCTACTTGGCTGGGTCTAGTGAAAAAGTAAACTTGAGATCGAATTCGTAAGGTGATGGGAGCGGTTTGCTGTTATTTTTTATGCTTAAATTGAAATAAGTAGCATATTAATGTGATCCTATTGCACCACTAATGCGTACAGTTGTCGTTAATTAAATTAAAGAGACGAGCTGTGACTGAATCTAATACCGAAGCGGAAAAAAGCTCTCAAGCGAGCCATAACGTCAATATTTTGCCTGTATTTCCATTACCGATTTTTTTGCTAACCGGAGGAATGCAAAGGCTGCGTATTTTTGAAGCGAAATACGTGGCCATGGTGGCGAATGCAAATGAAACCGACGGATTTGTTATGTCTGTTTATCACCAAGAGAGAGCATTCAACGCTGCAGACTGGGGAGCTCACGTAAAAATTGTCGATTTTGACCAAGGTGAAGATGGTATTTTGCAAGTTGATGTGCTGGCGGTCGGCTTAGTGAGCTTATCGGACTTTAGCTATCAGCAAGATGGATTGTTATTAGCTCACGCGGAAACGTTGCCGCATTGGTCTGTAGAACCATCTTTAGTGAGTGATTGGTCTAAACAACAAAATACCGAAGTAACTAGTGACAAGCTAAGTTTTGATAACAGCGAAGAGCATCAGCAATTCTCTACCGTTTTACAAGGTATTTTTCAAAGTCATAAACCACTAAATGACCTATATAAACAGCAGTATTTCGACTACTATGAATGGGTATGCGCTCGATTGTTGGAGATAATTCCTCTCTCTTTGACAGAGAAAGAGAAGTTTGTTAAACCATTGCAATTAGAGCAACTTACAAAACTCCTTGATTCTCTGTGCGAAAAAGATAAATAAAAAGTGATCCTTTTTATTTTTGCTAACGTAATGGTTTATAACTATTCCAATTGAGCGTGGATCGATGCAGCAGATAGAGGCACAAACAGATCTGATAACGGTAGGACATCCCATTACAAAGCCATTAACTCAATCGGCTCATCCTGAGCTGTCGCATTGGTTATCTTTGGTTGCGAAAAACCAAGATAAAGATGCTTTTACTAAATTGTTTGGTTTTTTTGCTCCTAAAATTAAACGCTTTGGTATTAAACAGTTTAATAACGAAAGCCAAGCAACGGAGTTGGTCCAGGACACCATGACTAATGTGTGGAAAAAAGCCCATTTGTACGATGCCAGTAAAGGTGCAGCAACGACTTGGGTTTACACAGTGATGAGAAACGCGTGTTTTGATTACCTGAGAAAAGTAAAAAATCATCCCCAGCAAAATATAGGCGATGATATTTGGCCATTGGAGCAAGCACTAGATGAGAACAGCGATCAAGTTAGCCCATTCCAAGACCACTTGATGACCAAAAGGCTGCAGCAATTCGTTGATACTTTGCCTACAGCTCAAAAGGTAGTGGTGCAGGGCGTGTATTACCAAGAACTTTCTCAAGAGCAGCTTTCTCAACAACTCGGCGTTCCGATTGGTACCATAAAATCGCGCTTAAGACTGGCGTTAGAAAAAATTAGACAGCAAATGGGAGACCATGATCATGATTAATCATCACCCAACAGACGCTGTATTGGAAGAATTTGTGGCGGGAAATTTACAACCTTCGGTTGCGGTTATTGTCGCAAGCCATGTTGAAATGTGCCCAAAATGCCAGAATTTGGTCCATCAGTTTACGGAAATGGCAGCAATACAAGAGTTTGGCGCAACAGACGGATTCGATTCAGAAACCGATTTTGATTTGGTAGCAGATGCTGCAGAAACGACTATGCTTACAAGGTTGCAGGCTGATGAAGCACATCAATTTGTTAACACTCAAGCTGACGACGTATCGATAGATATGATCAATGCCATTACAGATTTACCAGTGCAGCGTGAAGATGTGTTACCTAAAACCGTGCCACAAATTGATGTGGATGGAACACGGGTTTCGTTGCCTAACGCAGTCAAATCTATCGCGTTAAAAGAGTGGCAAGGTTTAGGAAAAATTGCACGAGCTCGGATGAATTTTGATGATGACGAGCGACGTATGAGTTTGTTGCATATCGCTAAGGGAGGAAACGTTCCTCAACATACTCATAAAGGTTTTGAAATAACCTTACTGCTTCAAGGGAGTTTTAGCGATAATATGGGTACATACAATACGGGAGACTTTATGTGGTTAGACGGCAGTCATACACATAACCCGATCACATCAGAAGGGTGTGTTTGTTTAACCGTTTCAAGTGACGCAATACATTTTACTCAAGGTATGAGCAAGCTATTAAACCCACTTGGAAAGCTCATTTATTGACAGCATATTGACTCTGAGTAGTAGTTAATATGGCGAGGATAGGATAATGGATAAGAAACTAAAATTAGGTATTAGTGCTTGTGTTTCCGGCCAACAGGTTCGATATGACAAAAGCCACAAACGTTCTCATTTTTGTATGGAAGAATTGAGTGAGTTTGCGGAATACAAACCAGTTTGCCCAGAAGTCGCCGTAGGTTTACCCACTCCACGCCCAACAATACGTCAAATTTCTATTGATGATGTAATCAAAGTTTCTCGCCCAGATGGTTCTGGTGATGTTACGCAAGCATTAACTGAATTTGGTCAATCGCACGCGAAGCAAACCGAGGATCTAGCCGGATTTATATTTTGTGCCAAAAGCCCGAGTTGCGGTATGGAACGAGTTAAGGTTTACCAACATGATGGTAAAGGCTCAGAAATGACAGGTGTTGGTATGTTTGCCAAACAGATTATGACGCACAATCCGTTATTACCTTGCGAAGAAAATGGCCGCTTAAATGATCCGATTATTCGCGAAAATTTTATCACGCGTATTTTTACCTACCAGAAATGGTTGGATTTGAAAGCTAGTGGCTTTACTCATCACAAATTGATTACTTTCCATAGCACGCATAAATATTTGGTGATGAGCCACCATATAGAAAGCTATAAAAAACTGGGTCGTTTGCTTGCTAATCCAGAAGACAATATTGAAGTGGTGGCGGATAAATACATTTCGATGTTAATGCAAGCACTAACGATTAAAGCGACTCGACGTAGTCACAGTAATACGTTGCAGCATTTACAAGGTTACTTTAAAAAGCAACTGACTAAAGAGAAGCGTAAAGAGTTGAGCGAAGAAATTGATGCTTATAGAAATGGTGTTACGCCTTTATTGGTTCCATTAACCTTGATTAATCACTATTTATTGGAATTTCCTAACCAATACTTGGCTGATCAAACTTACCTCAACCCACATCCCAAAGCCTTGCGCTTACGCTATGGCTATTAGGTTAGTTTAAAGTAATAAAAAATGGACATTGCGTCCATTTTTTGTTTTTCCGCTTAACTAGCTTTAAGCCTACAATGTCAAGCCTACGTCATCCAATAGATCCAACTATGCTATTTAACTAATTTTGGCCTATCTTTACTAAGTTATTCTATTATTTATCAAAAAATTCTGATCCATACTAATATGTCATGCGTATATAAAACTATATCAACGGATAAAACCGTGTCGAATCCAACAAAAGGTGAGGTTATATGCAGCGTTCATTGTGGCTTAAAAAATTTATCAATGTGTACAGTGAATTGAGAACCGATAATCTCGCCACATTACAAACAATTTACCATCCTGATGTCACTTTTATTGACCCTTTGCATCAAGTGAACGGCATCCATGCGCTGTTAGATAGTTTTGATAGCAGTTACAGCAATATAAGTTATTGCGATTTCGTGATTGATCATGTGATGCAATCTGATGAAGAAGCGGCAGTTTATTGGACAATGACCTTCCAACATAAAAACTTAAATGGTCACAAACCCGTTTCTGTTGAAGGGCATTCTCATTTGAAAGTACAAGATGACCTGATTATTTTTCATCGAGATTATCTGGATGTTGGTGCGATGATTTATGAGCATGTGCCATTGATTGGGTTTTTAGTTAAAACCATCAAACAAAGGGCGGGTCAATAATGCAGATCTTAATTACTGGCGCAACTTCTGGTATTGGCAATGACTTAGCTAAGCAGTATGCAAAGCAAGGGCATAAAGTTACCGCTTGTGGTCGTAGTTCGGCTAAATTACAAACGCTATGTAGCGATTATCCGTCGATAGAGCCGCTCTGCTTTGACCTCACTGATTATCAAAATTACCCGCAAGTAAGCGAAGATTTTGCCCCACTGGATTTACTGATTTTAAATGCGGGTGACTGTGAATATATTGACGATGCACTAAATTTTGACGCTGAAAAATTTGAGCGTGTTATTAATATCAACTTGGTTTCGGTGGGCTATAGTTTACAAACATGGTTGAAACATATTAAACCCGGAGGACGTTTGGTTTTGGTCAGTTCTAGCGCGGCGTTGTTACCTTTACCAAGAGCGGAGGCGTATGGCGCATCTAAAGCGGCGTTAACCTATTTGGCTAAAACACTGACAACAACCTTGAGTGGTAACAGTATAAACGTGACCGTTGTCCATCCTGGTTTTGTAAAAACGCCGTTAACCAACAAAAATACTTTTGCTATGCCGATGATGATTTCAAGCCAACAGGCGGCCGAGAAAATAATCACTGGCGTTGCAAAAGGACGTTCAGATATTAGTTTTCCAGCTCTGTTTATTTTTATTATGAAGTGTTTGAGTATTTTACCTTCGTCACTTTGGAACAAATTAGCCACTAGGATGAGCGAAAAATGACAGTTAAAAAAACAAAAATAGCCATTATTGGATCAGGTATTTCGGGCTTAACCTGTGCATATTTACTCGACAAAGACAATGATGTAACCGTTCTAGAAAAAAATGATTATGTTGGTGGCCACACTGCAACGGTTGATATTGAACATCAAGGAAGTCAGTTCGCTATTGATACCGGTTTTATTGTTTTTAATGACCGCACATACCCCAATTTCAATCGTTTATTGTCAGACTTAGGCATTGAAAGACAAGCAACCGAAATGAGCTTTAGTGTCCATAACAAGCAAACTAAGTTTGAATACAATGGTCACGGAATTAATTCCCTTTTTGCACAGAGAAGAAATGTATTCAGACCCAAATTTTGGCAACTCATTATTGAGATAATTAAATTCAATAAGTTGTGTAAACAAGCTTTTCATAATGATGACATAGAACAGAAAAGTACTTTGGGCGACTTTCTCTCTCAGCATAATTTTAGCGAATTTTTCTGCGAACACTATATTTTGCCTATGGGAGCAGCGATTTGGTCTACAAGCTTAAAAGAGATGAAGCAGTTTGAGCTTAAGTTCTTTGTCCAGTTTTTCTATCATCACGGCTTATTGAATATCGTTGATAGGCCGCAGTGGTTTGTGATTCCCGGTGGCTCTAGAACTTATGTTGAAGCGATTCAAGCCAAACTGCGTAAGCCAATTGAAACTGGATGTTCCATTCTAAATGTTAGCAGAGGTGAGCTAGGGGTAACCATCACCTTAACAAATGGTGAACAGCGAGTATTTGACGATGTGATTTTTTCCTGCCATTCCGACCAAGCGTTGAATTTATTAGCCGACCCGACGAGGGACGAATTCGACGTGCTATCAGGTATTCCTTATAGTCGAAATGAAGTGGTATTGCATACCGATACGCGTTTATTACCGGATAGAAAGCTGGCTTGGGCGAGTTGGAACTACATGCTGGATGGTGACTTATCTCGCCCTTCTTGTGTCACTTACAACATGAACATACTTCAAGGGTTGAAAAGTGATGATACCTTCTGCGTAACCCTGAACCAAAGTGACGCTATTGCGCCAGAAAAAGTGATACGTCGCTTTATTTATCATCATCCAGTTTTAGATGATAAGAGCGTTAAAGCGCAAAAGAAACGCGACCTGATTTGCGGTAAAAATGGTTGCCATTTTGTTGGTGCCTATTGGTACAGCGGCTTTCATGAAGATGGGGTTCGCAGTGCGTTAGATGTTACTAAGCGCTTCGGGCAATCGTTATGATCACAAACAGTGGAATTTATTGGGGTAATGTACGCCATCGTCGCTTTGGTGATATAGGTCATATATTCAATTATAAGTTGTATATGTTGGCTATCGATCTGGATGAATTGGACAATTTATCTCAACAAAGTTGCTTGTTTGGCGAGCGTTGGTTCAATTTAATTCGATTTAATGAAAAAGATTACATAAAAAGTGAACCGGGAACGCTAAAGCAACGTATAAGTGAGAAGGTGCAAGCATTAGGTGGCGATTGGTCTGCTGAAAACAGAGTGACTATGTTGGCTCAAGCTCGGTGTTTTGGTCTCTATTTTAGTCCTATTAATTGTTATTTTTGCTATGACGCTTCGGCGAAATGTCAATATATGTTAGCAGAAGTGAGTAATACTCCATGGAGACAAAGGCATTACTATTTAGTGGATATGAACGGTGATATGAAAGTGAAAAAAGCGTTTCATGTTTCTCCTTTTATGCAGATGGATATGACCTATCACTGGAAAGTGTCCGCGCCTAAAAAAAATGTGTTAGTCCACATAGAAAACCACAACAACGATAAAGTATTTGATGCCACGTTGGCGCTAAGTAAGCGTGAGTTTACTGCTAAAGAAATCGCTAAAACAGTGCGTTCTATTCCTATGATGACGCTGAAAATTGTCGCTGGAATTTATTGGCAAGCATTAAAACTGTTTTTGAAACGAGTGCCGTTTGTTGCGCATCCAAACAGTTAAATTAATGGGTCGAAGCTAGCTTGGTATCGATAGAGTATGTTGGTATTGATAGAGAAAGAATTCGAAAAAATGGATATTCGAAAGAGAGGTTTACATGCAACAATTAGTTAAACAAAGTCAGTCCTTAAAGTACTCAACTGATACGTTACACAAAGATTCGATGAGTAAATATAGGAACTTGATTTTTTCGTTACTGAGTAAACTAGAACAGTCGGCGATTGAAGTAATAGAAGGCGATCAGCACTTTGTCTTTGGTGATCGAAATTCGGCATTAAGCGCCCAGATAGTGTTGCATGATTCAAGTTTTTTTAAAGATGTAGTACTCAATGGCAGTATTGGCGCGGCAGAGGCTTATATTGATGGTAAATGGACCAGTCCCGACCTTACTCGCGTTATTCAAGTTATGGCCATTAACCAAGCTCAACTGGATAAAATTGAAAGCAAAGTACAGTGGTTTAGTAAGATAAAAAACAAGCTGCTTAGTAGAAAAAATTCCAATACGGAACAAGGTTCTAAACGTAATATATTAGCTCATTATGACTTAGGTAATGAACTGTACAGTCGTTTTCTCGACCCTGCAATGCAGTATTCTTGTGCGATTTATGATCATAAAACCATTGCGTTGGACCAAACCGATATGTTGGATATGGCTCAGCAGCGTAAAATGCAAACCATATGTGAACGATTGGAGGTACAGGCTAGCGACCGTGTTGTCGAAATAGGCACCGGATGGGGTGGGCTAGCAATATATATGGCTCAACATTATGGATGCCATGTTACCACGACCACTATTTCAGATGCTCAACATCAATATACAGCCGATTTGATTCAACAATTGGGCTTAGAAGATAATATTACGTTGCTTAAATCCGATTATCGAAAATTGACTGGTGAGTATGACAAGTTGGTTTCAATAGAGATGATTGAAGCCGTAGGGCATGAGTATCTGGCGACGTTTTTCGACAAATGTTCTTCCTTGTTAAAGCCAAACGGAAAAATGTTGGTTCAATCGATCACCATTGCTGATAACCGTTATGACCAGTATCGAAATAGTTTAGATTTTATCCAAAAATATATCTTCCCTGGAGGGTGTTTACCATCGGTAGCGGTAATGACAGAACAGATTGCTAAAAATACCGATTTGGTCGTGCATGAGATGCATGATATTGGTTTGCATTACGCTAGAACTTTGCATGATTGGCGAATCCGCTTCGAAAATCAGTGGAATGAATTGCTCGAACTTGGTTACAGCGAGGAATTTAAGCGCCTGTGGATCTTCTATCTGTGTTATTGCGAAGGCGCATTTTTAGAAAGAAGCATCAGTACTCATCACTTGGTAGCAAGAAAACCCCGCTATAGAGGCAAGAGTGATGAAATCGTTTTGGCTTATTAACGTACTGCTGTTTCAATCAAGTTGGTTATGTGGGGCATTTTTTACCCAATACGCCAACTTGGTTAACCCGATTTTATTGATTAGTCACTTTGTTCTGACTCCGACTCGCAAGCAAGATGCTAAATTACTGTTGTTGGTTCCTCTAGGCTTATCGATTGATTTTTTGCAAATGCAATTGGGTGTTTTTAGTGCGACTTCAGTTGGTTCTGAGCCAATTACCAACTCTTTCCCACTGTGGCTTGTGTTTCTTTGGATAATGTTTGTACTCAGCTTAAACCACAGTTTGCGCTGGCTTACTCGATGTTCGTCGCCAGTTTTGGTGGTGATTGGCGCGGTTGGTGGCGCAAGCAGTTATTTGGCAGGAATCAAAGCCGGTGCATTGCAGTCATTGGTGAGTGATAGTTTTTTGTTTGTGTCTTTACTGCTGGCGTGGGGCGTTCTGCTACCAACATTAGTTTGGTTACAAAAAAGATATTTCAGCTTTGGTCTTACCGCTAATGGAGGTAAATCATGATCAGGATATTCGCATTACTGTTTATGACGGCAACAGCATATGGAATAACCGCGACAGCGCACGCATCGCCAGTCGCTCATTTGAGTAAAGTCGGGCAGGGTGAAATGCAATATCTGTTCTGGACGATTTATCAAGCCGAATATTACCAGCAACAGAATACGCAAACTGCGACAGATAAAGACCCGCAAAAGGCATTGAAGATAACGTATCTAAAATCGATAGATAGTCAGGCACTGGTTAAAGCAACAATAGAACAATGGCAACAGCTAGGTTACTCATCAGATAACATTACATCATGGGTTGAACCATTAAATGCGATGTGGCCCGATGTCGAGCCGGGCAATACCTTGACACTGCTTGTGCAAGCAGACGGACATAGTCAATTTTACTTCAATGATAATGTTATTGGCACCATACAGGATAGCTATTTTGCCGACGCATTTTTATCTATTTGGTTGTCTGAGAAAACCTCTCAGCCTGAGCTTCGTCAACAATTACTGGGGTTAACGCCATGAAAAAATTTATACTGCTTACTTTTGTTCTATTGTTGACTGCTTGTGGCAATGCCAGTTTAGACGAGCATAAAAACACCTCACCAGAGTTGAAACTAGAACAGTTTTTTAACGGCGAACTTAAGGCTTATGGAATGCTGCTTGATCGCTCTGGCAATCTCACTCGTCGTTTCGAAGTAAAATTACTTGCCAGTTGGCAAGGCAATAAAGGTGAAATAAAAGAGTGGTTCGAGTTCGATGACGGTGAAAAAACTACGCGAACTTGGCGGATAGAAAAGTTAGCCGAGAATCAATATCAAGGTACGGCGGGTGATGTTGTTGGTATTGCTCAAGGTACGACAGAAGGATCGGCACTCTACTGGCAATATGATTTAAATATACCGGTTGACGATGAAGTTTATAAGATTCGTTTAGATGATTGGATGTTTCTAATTGATCAAAATAGGTTGTTCAACAAAACCAAATTATCTAAATGGGGTTTTGATGTGGGTGAATTGATTCTTTATATTGAGAAAATTTAATCGGCTGAAAATAAGCCTAAGGCAGTGGACTTTTACATTTCAATCTTACGAGTTGTTCCTACCTTTCAAATCAACTTCCGTTAATTTTAACCTAATAAAAGCAGCCATCAAATTAGTTGAGGCTGCTTAAGATTTTATAGTAACAGTTTATTTTATAGTAACTGTTTAAAGCTAAAGTGGCTTATTTCCACTCAAACTTTTTAAATACGTCATCTACAGGAGTATGAGCTAGATGGTTGGTATAGTTACTCATTACTTTTTGCGCCAAGCCTAATACGATATCAAGCAATTGACGTTGACTATAACCGGCGGCAAAAAATGTTTCCATTTCTTCATCAGAAAGTACGCCACGATTACGAACCATTAATAATGTTGTTTCATGCAGCACTTGAAGTTTATCTGTTGTCATTTTCTCTTTATTACGCAGAGCGTCGGTCAACGCAGGATCAACGTTCATCATGTGAGCAATACCCGTGTGTGCAGGAACACAGTAGTGACATTCATGCTCAACATTAATGGTTTGCCATACAACAGTTAACTCTTCGGCATTAAATGACGATTCAGTAAACAGCTTATGCAGTACTTGATAACCTTCTAGTAATCCAGGGGCATCTGCCATCACGGCATGTAAGCCAGGAAGCATACCATTTGCTTTAATTGAACCTTCTACAAAAGGTTTACTTGCTTCAGGTGCAGACTCTAAGGTGTGAAGGGTAAATTTAGTCATTAGTACGGTCCTATTTTTAGACGATTATGGAGTAAGTTAGTTTTGCTCTAAATCTTGCTCGTGAGCGAGAACGAAACTGATATTGAACAATATAGACTAATTTGAGCAGTCGTTCAATTTAATTTTGAACAATTGTTCAAAATAATTGTATTTGGCTAAGTTTAATCATCTTTTTTATCTCGGTAGTTTATGAACTCTAGTTAATTGCTATGAGCTTAAGTAATCGTTGCAACAGAAAGGCATTAGACAAAGAAAATAGAAAAGAAATAAATGGTTTAGAAGGCGTGAATAATGCGAGAAAAAAACGGCATAAAGTCGCTTAGGTGTAGATGCGAAAGTTTCCGCATCTACACAAATTTACTTAATAAAGCGCTAGTGATTAGCTTAAAACGTTAGCCATTCATTCACTCAAAGCAATAGTCATGCACTTAAAGAAATAGGAATTAACGTTCAACCGCCTCAGGTTGGCTCAGTTCGTTACGTTTTAATTGGCTTTGATAGAAGGTTGCATAAGGTGGGCGAGTGACATATTTGCCATCACCTGGTTGCGTTGTAATTTCACCTTTATCCCACGCGATTTTACCATTACAAATCGTGGTTACCGGTATACCCACAATCTTCATGCCTTCAAAGATACTGAAATCGATAGTTGAATATTGTGTTTCAGCGGAGATGGTTTTCTCACCAGCAGGATCCCAAATAACAATATCGGCATCTGAACCTACCGCAATTGCACCTTTTCTCGGATAAAGATTGAATATTTTCGCTGCATTAGTAGACGTAATTGAAACGAATTCATTGGCAGTTATTTTGCCTTGATTCACCCCTTTGTCCCACAGAACCATCATGCGTTCTTCTACACCAGCAGTGCCGTTGGGGATCATGGTGAAATCGTCTTTACCCATGGCTTTTTGCTCAGCACAGAAAGCACAGTGGTCGGTAGCGGTTGTTTGAATAGCGTTACTTTGTAATCCTTTCCATAACGCGTCTTGATGTTTTTTCGGTCTAAACGGTGGGCTCATGACATGTGCTGCGGCTTTACCCCAATCGCTATCTTGATACACACTATCGTCAACCACTAAATGACCGGCTAAACATTCACCAAAAACAATTTGTCCGTTCTGTTTAGCGTATTGAATCGCGTCTACCGCTTCTTCTGTTGAAACGTGAACGAGATAAATCGGCGCACCTAATGTTCCAGCGATATTGATTGCACGGCTTGCTGCTTCACCTTCAACAATCGGTGGGCGTGAAAGTGGATGAGCTTCTGGCCCAGTAATGCCTTTGGCTAATAATTTTTGTTGTAGGTGATAAACCAATTCACCATTTTCAGCGTGGACCGTTGGCACCGCACCAAGTTCTAAACAACGGCTGAAACTTGAAACAAGAATATCATCGGTTGCCATGATGGCATTTTTGTAAGCCATAAAGTGCTTGAAGCTGTTAACACCATGTTCGTCTACTAGCGTTTTCATATCTTGTTTAACACTTTCATCCCACCAGGTAATGGCAACATGAAAACTATAGTTACACTGGGATTGTGATCCCCAATCTTTCCATTGATGGTAGGCTTCTATTAGCGACTGTTGTGGTGACGGAATAACGAAGTCGATAACAGTGGTTGTGCCGCCAGCTAATGCCGCAGCAGTACCTGATGCAAAATCATCTGATGCCACGGTTCCCATGAACGGCAGTTGCATGTGCGTATGTGGGTCGATACCTCCAGGCATAACAAGTTTGCCGGACGCATCAACAATTTCGGTATCGTCTGAAACGGAGAGGTTAGAACCGACTGCTTGTATTTTTCCATCGACACAATACACGTCAGCAGTGATAGTTCTCTCATGAGTGACAACATCGCCACCCTTAATCAATAGATTCATAAATTATCCTTTTCATGATGGTTAATGACGATAGCGACCTACCGCCATTAACTTATTAGCCTAGCGTTTTATTACGCCTTTTCTGGAGAGCGAGTGATGACCGGTTGTGCCATCATTGTTGATGTTAAGTAGTACAATACCGCGCCAGATAAAGCGCCAGTAAACCAGCCGTAGTTATAAAACCAAGTCATTACATTGAACGTTACCGCCACGATAGTGAATATAACCGGCACGAAAAATGAAATGAAACCAGCGTAGTTAATAGAAGGGTAAAGATCTTTATCCGAGTATAGTGCTGGAATATCCAATGTTTGTTTTTTGATTAAGAAGTAGTCCACAATCATGATCCCTGCAATAGGGCCAAGAAGACTTGAGTAACCTAATAACCAATTTGAGTACATGGCTTCAACACTGACATCTGAGTCGATTAGATTGAGTTTCTTAAGCAGCTCCCAACTCATCAGAATTATCCCAACAAAACCAGTGAGCAATACACCGCGAGTGTGGTTAATTTGTTTTGGAGCGATGTTTTGGAAGTCGTTAGTTGGGGATACTACGTTAGCGGCCGTATTGGTAGAAAGTGTTGCAATGATAATAAGAATCATAGCGACAATAACCCAAAACGGACTTTCCACTTTTCCAATCAGAGTAATTGGGTCAGAAATAGTTTCACCAAATAGAGACTGTGATGCTGCAGTTAATACTACGCCTAGAGCCGCAAAGAAAAACATAGTAAGCGGTAAACCAATAATCTGGCCAACAATTTGGTCTTTCTGAGATTTTGCGTAACGGCTGAAATCAGGAATATTGAGTGACAGCGTTGCCCAGAAGCCAACCATTGCGGTTAACCCAGCAAAGAAATAACTTGCTACACCATCTTCAGCAGGACGATTGGCTGGTGTCATTAATATTTCTGTAAACGATACTTTATCGCTTGCCCAAAACATTAAACCAAAGCCAACAGCCAGTAATAGCGGAGCTGAAAGAGTTTCAAGCCATTTTATCGACTCAGATCCCTTGATCACTACGCCGATGTTAAGCGCCCAGAAAATGAAGAAACCAATGACTTCGCCAACGCTACCGAGGCTTGCCCAACCAGTTGATATTTCTGATAGCAGTAAATGTATCGCTAAACCACCGAACATGGTTTGGATACCGAACCACCCACAGGCAACCAGTCCTCGAATTAAGCAAGGGACGTTTGAGCCGAAGATACCAAAAGATGAACGCAATAGAATAGGGAAAGGGATGCCATATTTAGTGCCCGGAAACGCATTCAACGTAAGAGGAAGTAGCACCACAATGTTAGCTAAAAATATGGTGAACAGCGCTTCAACCACTGACAAGCCAAAATAAGCGGTAAGTACTCCGCCAAGGGTATATGTAGGGACACAAATTGACATACCAACCCATAATGCGGCGATGTTCATTTTGTCCCAGGTACGCTCCGTTACTTTTGTTGGAGCAAGATCGTCATTAAAGTATTTACTGTCAGACAAATCTTTCTCAACATCCAGTTCGTAAAAATTACCAACCTTTTTAAGTGTAGATTTCATTATATTTTCCTCATCCAATTGAGATTAATGTAGTGACCAGTTTGTGGTTAATAGCGTTAACTATTAACTAACTGTTTCACTTAGCGTCGCTGCCGTTTCCTTGGCAATACGTGCGCTAGCTTCTAGCATGGTGTGTAACAGAACATTTGCGCCTGCTTCACATTCATGCGGTGCGGTGTTTTCTATTTCATTGTGACTAATTCCGTTTTCGCATGGCGTAAAAATCATGCCAGTTGGTACTAAGTCGGCCATATAACAAGCGTCATGTCCTGCGCCAGCGTAGATATCCATATGTGAATATCCCAACGCTTCTGCTGCTGATTTAACGTCATCCGATGCATTAAACTCGACAGGTGCGAAATACCAGAAAGGATCGACTTCTATGCTGATTTGGCGCTCTTCTGCTACTTTGGCGCAAAAATCGGTAAACTCTTTGTCCATTTGAGCCAAAACATCCGCATTAGGATTTCGTAAATCGGCGCTAAAGGTAATTTGGCCCGGAATAACGTTACGAGAATTCGGGAATACCTGCATAAAGCCGACGGTACCGAGTCCATTGTCATATCGGTTGGCTATTTCTTCGATTTCAGTAATGATTTTTGAACTAGCGACCATCGCATCATTTCTCAGGTACATCGGCGTTGTTCCTGAATGGGATTCACGACCAGTAATACTAACGTTATACCAGCGAATACCTTGGCCTAAGCGAACGACACCAATGGTTTTGTCTTGATCTTCTAGGATTGGGCCTTGCTCGATATGAGTTTCGAAGAACGCGCCGATGTGACGACTACCCGGTTTTTCGTCGCCGAGATAACCAATTTTTTCTAATTCGTCCTTAAGGCGAATTCCATCAACGTCGGTTTTGTTTAGTTCTGTTTCTAGATCAAAGCGACCGACATAAACACCAGAGCCTTGCATCGCAGGTTGGAAGCGTGAACCTTCTTCGTTGGTCCAAACTGAAAACTCCATCGGAGTAGGAGTAACAATATTGTTTTCATGCAAAGTTCTTAATACTTCAACGCCTGCAAGAACACCAAATACACCGTCAAATTTGCCCCCGGTAGGTTGAGTATCTAAGTGACTGCCTGTTGCAACCGCAGGAAGTGAATTATCCGCACCTTCACGGCGAGCAAAAACGTTGCCCATCTGATCAACACTGATGGTACAGCCACAAGCTTTACACCATTCAACGAAAAGATCGCGTGCTTTGCCGTCTAATTCCGTCGCTGCCAATCGTTTACAGCCCCCTTTTTCGGTTAAACCGAATTGCGCCATCTCCATTAAACTGTCCCAGAGACGGTCGCCGTTCACTCGTAAATCTTGCATACAAAATCCTTTTAAGTTGTTCTGGTCTGTCTATTTAATGATTTCAAATGTGTTTCGCTTGTTACAACAAACACATTCAATATCAAATAACATTCTCGTTTCGCTTTCCGTGCGATTTACCAAATGGTAAAAACAATAAGTAAAATTTTGCAGGCGCTTAATTGGTAACCCGTTTTAATGGGCTTTAAGTCAGCCTGCTAATTGTTTCCTTGCCACTTAACGTACTGTAGCTCGGGTGTTGCTCATTTTATTTTTTATAAACTCGACTATAAATTATAAATTCGGTTATAAGCTCGGGAATGAAAATAGAGTCCCATCTTTTATTCCACCTGAAGGCCAACGCTGAGTAATAGCTTTTCGTCGTGTGTAAAAACGAACAGAGTCAGGGCCATATGCATGCAAATCACCAAATAGTGAACGCTTCCATCCACCGAAACTGTGGTAAGACACTGGAACAGGAAGAGGGACATTCACACCGACCATTCCAACCATAACCTTGTCTGAAAAATAACGACTTGCTTCACCATCTCTAGTGAATATGCATGTTCCGTTCCCATATTCATGATCGTTAATGAGCTCAACCGCCTCTTCTAGGGTTTTAACTCTTACTACTACTAGCACTGGGCCGAATACTTCTTGTTGATAAATTGTCATTTCTGGTGTGACTTTATCGAATAAAGTACCACCAAAAAAGTAACCTGACTCATGATCGGGCACCATGATGGTGCGTCCATCTACAACTAACTCTGCACCTTGTTCGACTGCTTCGCTAACAAAATTGGTGACTTTATCTTTTTGCGCAGCAGTAATAAGTGGACCCATTTCATTGCTATTGTCTGTACCTGGACCGACTTTTAACGTGCTGACTTTTGGAGCTAACTTCTCCACTAATGCATCGGCAATGGTGTCGCCAACGGTTACCGCAACCGAAATAGCCATACAACGTTGTCCACATGAACCAAATGCCGCGCCCATTAATGCATTAGTGACGTTTTCTAAATCGGCATCTGGCATAATGACCGCATGGTTTTTAGCACCACCCAGTGCTTGACAGCGTTTGCCATTATTAGCCGAACGTTGATAAATCGCTTCAGCAATAGGTGTCGAGCCAACAAAGCTGACCGCTTCAATCGCTGGCGAATCGATCAGTTGATTTACAACGTCAGCACCACCGTTAACTACATTCAGTATGCCAGGTGGTAAACCTGCTTCAAGAGCCAGTTGAGCCATGTATAAAACGCTACTTGGATCGCGTTCTGACGGTTTTAAGATAAAGGCATTTCCGCACATTACTGCACTTGGCCACATCCATAGCGGAACCATGGCTGGGAAGTTAAATGGGGTGATACCTGCAACAACACCAAGTGGTTGAAATTCACTCCAAGCATCAATATTTCGACCAACATTTCGGCTGTGTTCGCCTTTTAAAAGCTCTGGTATGCCGCAAGCAAACTCAACATTTTCTATTCCTCGTGCTAATTCGCCTTTTGCATCGCTAAGCACTTTTCCGTGTTCTTTTGTGATCAGTTCACAAATGGTGTCCGAATTGTCTTCTAATAACTGCTTAAACTTAAACATAACCTGTGCTCTAGCAGCAGGTGGGGTGTTGCGCCATTGTGGATACGCTTCTTTTGCTGATGCAATTGCTTGTTCAACGGTAGCTGAAGACGCCATGGCAAGCTCACCACATTGGCTCCCTGTGGCGGGGTTAAATACCGCTTGTGTTTCGCTACTGTCGTTATGAATTTCGCCGTGGATCAGGTGGCCGATTTGTTCTGACATGGTTGTTTCCTTAATTAATTTATTCTGTTGCGTTGATGGCTTCGCCCATCGCGTTAATTAGTCGGTCTATCTCGTGTTCTTCGGTGATAAATGGTAAACCTAATTGAATAGTGTCGCCGCCATATCGCACGTAAACGCCTTTTTCCCATAGTGTTTTACCGATTTCATAAGGACGGATAGCAGCATCGCCATCTCTTGCTTCTATTGTTAAACCGGCAGCAAAGCCAAAGTTACGGATGTCGGTGACGTGCTTACATCCGGCTAAGCTATGTATTGATTTTTCAAACATTGGCGCCATTTCTGCCACACGAGGAATTAATTGATCTTTTTCCAGTAAATCCAATGTTGCTAGTGCTGCTGCACAAGATACTGGATGACCAGAATAGGTATAACCGTGAGGAAGTTCAATGTTGTGTTCTGCACCTCCTGCTTGCATAAAGGCATCGTAAATCCAGCCTTTACCCAATACCGCTCCCATTGGGATTGCGCCATTAGTGATCTGTTTGGCGACACAAAGTAAATCTGGAGTGACACCAAATGCTTGTGAGCCAAAATATTGGCCACAACGACCGAAACCAGTAATAACCTCATCAAATATTAATAAAATATCGTGTTGATCGCAGATCGCTCGAAGTCGTTGCAAATATCCTTCTGGTGGCACAATAACCCCCGCCGAACCAGAAAATGGTTCAACTATAACTGCGGCAATATTAGAAGCGTCATGGAGCGCGATTTTGTCCAGCAGCTCGTCGGCCATTTCTGCGCCTGTTTGCGCCATGCCACGGGTGAACTCTTTTCCTGCTTGCATCGTATGAGATAAATGGTCGGCTTCTACTGCCTGTCCCCATAATTTACGGTTTGCGCCAATACCCCCAAAACTAATGCCACCCCAACTGGCTCCGTGATAGCCTTTTGCTCGGCCAATAATGCGAGTTTTGGTTGCCTGTCCTTTTTGACGCCAGTATGCACGCGCAATTTTAGTCGCGGTGTCGGCGGCTTCAGACCCTGAGTTGACGAAAAAGACTTTATTAATATCGTCTGGAGCAAGATCTGAAATTCTTTCTGCCAGTTCAAAAGCTTTACTGTGGCCATATTGAAACGCTGGCGCGTAATCAAGTTCGGTTAACTGTTTTGCAACCGCCTGAGCAATTTCTGGTCGGTTATGGCCTGCTCCACAGGTCCATAATCCTGACAATCCATCGAATATCTTTCGTCCTTTATCATCAATGTAATAAGCACCTTCCGCTCCAGCTACCATTCTCGGATCGGCTTTAAATTTACGATTTGATGTGTAAGGCATCCAATAAGCATTCATGGATTCTTTGTTCGATTGCATTCCCATTGCTGTTGTCTCCTGCTAAGCGGCTCCCATACGGTTTGGGATGCCAAGTGTATTTTTACTTTAAAGAGCAAAGTTAGTTTGATAAATTACAAGTTATCGAACTAAAGGTTCAGGTTTATGAAACAATGAAAGCATTATTAGGACAACTGTCCGATTTAGATATACGATTACTGCGTGTATTTATGGCGGTAGTAGAAAGTGGCGGGTTAAGCGCTGCTGAAATGGAGTTGAATATTGGCCGTTCAACCATTAGCCGACATTTGAAAGATCTAGAAATAAGATTGGGCTTGGTATTGTGTCACCGAGGTCGAGCAGGGTTCTCTTTAACCAGCGAAGGCGAACATATTTATGAGTCGGCGCAGCGTTTAATATTATCTTTAGAAGATTTTCGTCATGAAGTGAACGATCTCCATCATAGTTTAAAAGGCCATTTAGTCGTTGCGATGTTCGATACCACAGTGACTAACCCTGAATGTCGAGTCCATCAAGCGATTGCCGATTTTATTGCCAAGGCTCCGGATGTGGCACTGGATATTCATGTCGTGCCAGTGAACGATATTGAAAAAGGTGTCTTAGAGGGGCAATATCATGTGGGGGTGATTCCTCCACATCGGCGTTCTGCCAGTTTGGAATACCGACCACTTTTCGGCGAGCAAATGTACATGTATTGCGGAAAAGGGCATGCGTTTTTTAACCGGCGCACGACAGATTACTCCGTCGTTGTGACCGATGAAGATATTATGGCTCAGAAGTATGCAGGGTTAAGTTTTAGTAGCCCCAATATGGAAACGGGACGAGAACTTAATTTGCATAGAAGTGCCGCGGCAACCAACCAGGAAGGAATTTCTACCTTGATACAATCCGGTCAGTATATTGGATTTTTGCCTGAACATTTTGCCAAAATCATGTTAGCAGGCGGTTCTATGAAGCAAATTGACAACGATAAGTACTCTTATCATTGCGAATTTGCCGCAATTCACCGAAAATCACCTAAGCCGACACGTTTAGTCACCGAATTTTTAGACGCATTAGAGCGAACAAAAGTAATATAAACAAAATAACAAGGTTAAATACCATGAGTAGTGTATCGTCGGATATTGTTCTACGAGCGAAAAAAAATGCCATCCCTTCCTCTGCTCGCTTGGCAATGGAATCAAAAATTTTGCGAGGAGCAGAAATTGTTTTCGCTGAATTTGGTTATAAAGGCTCAACCATGGATCGTATTGCTAAGCAATGTGGTCTGTCAAAACAAAACTTGCTGTATTATTTCCCTTCAAAAGAATTGCTTTACCGAACCGCATTACAAGACATTGTTGATATTTGGCTAGAAAAAATGGTGTTTGCAGAAGATCGTAATGCCTCCCCAGAAGATGTTATCGAAACCTATATTCGTGGCAAGCTTCAGCTTTCACATGATTTTCCAGAAGCTTCGAAAGTGTTTGCTCAAGAAGTGATTTCAGGGGCTCCGATTATTGGTGAATACCTTAAAAACCACTTAAAACCATTGTTTGATAGAGATGTTGCATTGGTAAGAAGTTGGGTTGACCAAGGGCGATTGCGCGATATTGAACCAGAACATCTATTCTTCTCCATTTGGGCAATGACACAAACTTACGCAGATTTTGCTGCACAGATAGAAGTGGTGTTGGATCAGAATAAACTGCAACAAGCTGATTTTGAGCGAGCTACTCAATTTCTCACTCAAATGGTTATTCACGGTATTGTTAAACCAAAGCCTGCTACCGCTCAATTAGCCAAAGAACATTGAGTGACTGCAAAATAAGTTGCGCCACAACGGGGCAATTTAAATAATTTATCGGGGGATTTATCCCCCTTGGCCCTTCAGGTTTTTGTGTTATTTTCCGCTAGCTATAATCAATTTTGTTGGTTAATTTACCTGTGTGTTTTTTCAACAAGTCCTTATAAAAACTCATTTTTTATTGATTAATCACTTATCGTCTTATCGGATTTTATTGTCGCAGATAAGTTGGTAACTCACTGATAAATTCACCAATTTAGACCGTATCTGCACCAAAAAAAACATGTACATAAGTACTTTACCATTTGGTAAAAACTGTGTTAATTCTAGATTGTACCAATTGGTAAAACTATTAATTATTGCCACGGATTAGGCGATAAAGCGATAAATCAGGGAGTTGATATGCTTAGTCAAGATGCTGCAAGACAAATGGGAAACGCTTCAGGAACTTTGCTTCAATCATTATGCCAACAAGCAAGTAATACACGAGACCGGTATTGGGGTAGTGAAGTAACCTATTCACGTAAAGTGTTTATTCCTTTAACCAATATGTGTCGAGACAGTTGCAGTTATTGTACGTTTGTTAAAACACCAGAATCTGGTGAAGCGCAATTGATGACACCCAACCAAGTTCTGACCGTTGCATTAAAAGGGCAGAATATGGGCTGTAAAGAAGCCTTATTTAGCTTAGGTGAACGCCCAGAAAAGCGCTACAAGTTTGCTAGAGAGAAGTTAGCCAGACAAGGTCACACGACGACGGTAGGTTATCTACGCGACATGGCAGAGCTAGTTTTACAAAAAACCATGCTTGTTCCACACATTAACGCTGGTGCTTTATCACGAGAAGAACTAGAACTCCTCAAGCCAGTCGCCGGTTCAATGGGAATGATGCTTGAAAGCACCAGCCCAATCTTAACCAAAAAGGGACAGGCACATTATGCTTGCCCAGATAAAATTCCAGAACGTCGCTTAGATACACTGGTTTGCGCAGGTGAATTAGGTATTCCTTTTACCACTGGTTTACTGATTGGGATTGGTGAATCATGGCAAGACCGTATCGATAGCCTGATTGCGATTAACGAAATCCATCAACGCTTTGGGCATATTCAAGAAGTTATTATTCAGAACTTTCGTGCTAAACAAGGCACCAACATGGCTGGGTTCACCGAGCCAAGTAAAGATGACATGTTGCGTACCTTAGCTATCTCTCGTTTGATACTCGATCCAAGTATTAGTATTCAAGCTCCACCGAATCTTGAACAGGATTACAAAGATTACTTAAGCGCCGGAATTAATGATTGGGGCGGAATATCACCAGTAACAAAAGATTTTATCAACCCAGAAAGAGCATGGCCACAAATTGAAACCTTATCAGACCGATGCCGTGAAATGGGCTATCGATTAAGAGAACGATTAACGGTTTATCCTACTTTTTTAGATCAATCAAAAACAATTCAGCAGCCAGATCAACCACCCGTTGCATTAGCTGTTAGCCGCATACACTCGCTAGCGTCCACCGATGGGCTGGCGTTAGAGCAGTGCCTTTAAGGCGAATTTAAGGAGAAGCATTATGTTGTCAAGGACAGACACCAATCAAAATAGACCAATTTCATTGAATCGTCTCAACCCAGAAGTGAAACAGGCATTGAAACAAGCTCTAGACGGCAAAGAAATATCAACGAAACAAGCGATATCTTTATTCGCTGCAGAAGGTAATGAATACCAAGCTCTATTAAATGTAGCCGACAAAGTAAGGCAAAACCTGTGTGGCGATACCGGTAGCTTTGTTATTACTCGTAATATTAATTTTACCAATGTTTGTTACATGGGTTGTAAGTTCTGTAATTTTGCTAAACCGGTAAAACATGAAGAAGCGGAGTTCCTTTCGCTTGATGAAATCGCCAATCGAGCACAACAAGCATGGGATAGAGGCGCAACTGAAGTCTGTATTCAAGGTGGATTACATCCGCAGATGAGCGCCGATTTCTACCGAAATATTTTACTTACTATTAAATCGCGCTTACCTAAAATGCACATTCATGCCTTTTCACCGTTCGAAATATGGTATGGATCTCGTAAAGCGAAAATGGAACCTAAAGAGTTTCTACGTGATTTGAAACTTTGTGGACTTGATTCTATGCCGGGGACTGCAGCCGAAATTTTGGATGTAGAGATCCGTGAACAATTAACTAAAAATAAACTTAGTACTGAAGATTGGGTCACGATAATCAAAGCCGCGCATGAAGTGGGTATTAGAACAACATCTACTATTATGTATGGTCATATTGATCAACCATACCATTGGGCAAATCATCTAGAAACGTTAAGAAACATTCAAAAAGAAACCGGTGGTTTTACTGAATTTGTGCCATTAGGTTTCGTACATTACAAAACCAAACTATATAACGATAATCCTACGCTTGTTCGTCCTGGACCAACTCGAGGAGAACATTTCAAGATGCATGCTGTTGCACGATTAATGCTGCAAGGGCAGATCAATAATATTCAAGCCTCATGGGTGAAAATGGGCTCGGATGTTGCCTCGCAAATGTTAAGGTCAGGTGCCAATGATTTAGGCGGCACGTTAATGAATGAAAGTATTTCTAGAGCGGCTGGCGGCGAACATGGCCAAGAGATTGAGCCTCAAGATATGGTTAATTTTATTCATGATGCAGGATTAAACGCGGTTCAACGTTCTACACTTTATTCTGAATTAAAAGCCTATCCGCTCCAAAGTGAAGACGCAAAACACTTGGTGCTTCCGTCTCAAGAAATCGCCCGTTTCGGAGCGACGGCATGAGTAAAATCAATGTAACTTTATTGGCAGGTGGAGTCGGTGGAGCCAAGGCTGCATTAGGGCTTTCGCTGAGTGAGTATGCTGAAGGGTTAAAGATTATTGGTAATATCGGCGACGATCAAGCGTTCCATGGCTTATGGATTTCACCTGATATAGACACGTTAGTTTATACCCTCTCTGGGCGCATCAATCGTCAACAAGGGTGGGGCTTACAAGGTGACGATCAAAAGGTGTTGAAAGGTTTGTCTGATCTTGGAGTTGATACATGGATGCAGCTTGGCGACATGGATTTTGCAACCCATATTTATAGAACGGAACGCCGACGATTAGGCCACAGAGCACAAGTTATCGCCCAAGATATAGCCAAGGCGAATGGGGTAGAAGTGCCCATTTTGCTACCAACGAATGATGTTATTCAAACCAAATTAAAATCGGGTAAAAGGTGGTTAAATTTTCAAGATTATTTTGTTCGTTTGAAGTGCCAACCTGTAATTGACGAAATTGAATACATCGATAGTAACAAAGCAACCGCTACTCCAGAGGCGATTAATGCCCTTCGAGAAGCTGATATGGTTGTGATTGCTCCGAGTAACCCGTTACTTAGTATTGGCGCAATCCTGTCTGTTGAGCAAATTCGAGCTAAGTTAACTAAAGTGACCGCCCCTGTGGTGGCCATTTCACCGCTTATTGGTGGCGAGGCAATTAAAGGGCCTGCGGTGCAATTAATGCAAAGCTTAGGGCACTCTGCCAATGTGTTCGGGATTGCTCAATACTATCAAGGGTTAATTGATGTCTTAGTGATTGATCCGGTTGATGCCGAATTTACTGCGCAAATTGAAGCATTGGGTATTCAGGTACTAATCCAGAATATTTGGATGCGTGACGATGAAGAGAAGCAAGCGGTAATGAATTCGGTAGTAAAAGCCTGCGCCAACTTGCCATTACAGGACAAAACTTTGAGGGAGGCAAGCTAATGAGCAACAACCTTAATATCGTTATACCTATGAAATCACCGGTGCGATCTAAGCAAAGGCTGATGAGTGTATTAACTTTGGCGCAACGAGAAACATTGGCAACCACTTTGTTTCGAAAGACGTTAGCTTTTTTTGCCGAACATTACTCTCAGGTTAACCGCTTGGTGGTTACCGATTCCGATCAGATAGCAAGAATCGCCAAAATATATGGAGCACAAGTATTAATAGAACAACACAGCAAAGGGTTAAACAGTGCGCTTGAGTCGGCAACCAATTGGAGTGTAGCTAACGGATTTGATCAACAAATGGTCATTCCGGCTGATATTGCTCATTTAGAGATTGAAGAAATAGAGCCGATATTGGAAGCAGCTAAAAACAATGCGGTTGTGATTGCCCGAGCGAAAGACAACGGCACCAATGCGTTGTTGACTACACCGCCTAATGCGATTGAATTTTGTTATGGAAACCAATCTTCTTTAGCGCATGTGCAAGAAGCGCATAAGAAAAAGCTGACGGTAGAAATTTTGAACCTAGCTAATTTAAGCCAAGATATTGATGTACCCGATGATCTTTTTCTCGTTTCGCCAAGTTATCAAGCGGAGCTTTCTGCGAAAGGAGTGTTGTTATGAATCATATGACAAAAATAGCCACGACAGCAGAATCTGAAGTAGACGAAGTAACCTTGACTGACAGCGAAAGCCAAGCGGTTAATTTTGATTCTATGCAGATGTTGACGGTGGGCGGGTTACCAGATTTTAAACCAGGAATGAATTTAGCGAATTGCTTAATTGATGCGTTAAAACTGCAAGGTGAAACACTACAGCAAGGTGATATTTTAGTAGTTGCTCATAAAGTGGTTTCTAAATGTGAAGGTGCAGTTGTCAATATTGAAGATGTTACCGCAAGCGAAGAGGCGATTACACTAGCAAAAACTGTCAATAAAGATCCGAGAAAAGTACAAGTTGTATTAGATCAGTCGGAAAAAATTGTTCGTAGCGTAAAACGGCCAGAACAAGAAGAGGGCGTGCTGATTGCCCAACATAAATTAGGCTTTATCTGTGCCAACGCCGCGGTAGATGAATCGAATGCCGATCAACCTGGACAGTTAATTACCTTACCAGATGACCCAGATAAAAGTGCGAATCAATTGTGTACTGAATTAGAAGGGCATTTTTCTTGCCAATTAGGTGTCGTGATCAGTGACACGTTCGGTAGACCGTGGCGCCTTGGGCAGACTAACGTAGCGATAGGTTTAGCTCGAGTTCCTGCAATTCAACAGATGTTAGGTGAAGACGATGCTTGGGGGCGAGAGCTCAAAGTGACGGCTCCTGCTTTTGCTGATGAACTCGCGGCAGCATCGGGGCTATTGATGAGCAAGAGTGGAAAATTCCCAGTGATTATTTTTAGAGGGTTGGCATGGACAGCCAGTTCTAGTAAAGCCAGCGATATTTTAAGACCAATTAGAGAGGATCTATTCCGATGAGTAACGTAAACAAAGTGGCTATTTTAGGCGGTACTGGCCCTCAAGGCCGTGGCGTAGCACTGAGGCTTGCTATGGCAGGTGTCCCTGTAGTGATCGGGTCACGTGATGGCGAAAGAGCAGCACAAAGTGCCAAAGAAATGAGCGCGTTATTACCAGCAGGAAGCGCAGTTATTGAAGGTATGGATAACGTCAGTGCTAGCGAATCTGCGGCTGAAATGGTCATTCTTTCGGTACCTTATTCTGCTCATAACGCGACGTTAACTGAGTTGAAGCCGATATTAGCCGACAAAATACTAATCGATATTGTGGTTCCACTTGCGCCTAAAAACCCGAAAGCGGTGGTTATGCCGGAAGAAGGCTCCGCTACAGAAGAAGCTCAAGCGCTGCTGGGCGAAGATATTGCAGTAGTGGGTGCGTTACATAACGTTTCTGCCATTACTTTGAATAACCTCGAGCAAGCGATTAACTGTGATGTATTAGTTTGCGGCAATCAATTGGCGGCAAAAAAGAAAGTTATGTCTTTGATCGAAAAAATGGGCGTGAAAGCATATAACGCCGGCCTGGCGGAAAGTGCTCGTTGTATTGAAGCTCTTACGCCAATTTTAATTAGATTAAATATTTCTAAAGACGTCCCATTTAGTCATGCAGGGGTGGTTATCGCGCCTCCTGTTCACTAGTTTAAACATAAAAGTTCAATATAAAAGGAAAATAGAAATGGAATTTGGTATTACGTTTAAAGGGTTTGTTAGCCCTAATCGAGCAAGAAATTTAGTTCGCCAAGCAGAAGAAGCGGGATTCTCTTATTGTTGGTTCTACGATTCTCATATCTTATGGCGTGAATCGTTTGTCGCGATGGCAATGTGTATGGAACATACCACTAACATGCGTTTTGGCCCTTGTGTAACCAACCCTAATATTCGTGATTGGTCTCTAGCGGCGAGTTTGTACGGTAGCCTTGCAGCGCAGAGTGAAGGTCGTATTGATATTGGTTTAGGGCGTGGTGATTCGTCTATGCGTGTTATGGGTAAAAAACCGGCACCTTTAGCGAGAGTTGCTGAGTTTACCCAAAAAGTTAAAGCGATGGTTAAAGGGGAAGAAGTGATATACGGAGAATGTGAAAATCCGGTTAAATTCCCTTGGGCTGATGGCTATGATTTACCAGTATGGATTGCAGCGTATGGACCTAAAGCATTGGCGACAGCAGGCGAGCACGGCGATGGGCTAATATTACAAATCGCTGAGCCTCAATTAGTAAAATGGTTTGCTGACCAAGCATTAATAGCGGGTGAGAAAGCAGGCAAAGATATGAGCAACTTTAAGATTCAAGCCGCTGCTCCAGCCTATTTTGGTTCTAAAGAAGAGTGTTTAGAAAAAACGCGTTGGTTCCCAGCTATGGTGGGTAATCATGTGGCTGATATTGTTGAAAAATATGGTACTGATTCTGGTCTTGTTCCAAAAAGTTTAACTGATTATATTGAACAAAGAAAAGGTTATGATTATTCAAAACATGGTCAAAGTGATAACCCATATTTAGATTTCATTTCTGATGATATTATTGAAAGCTTTTCTGTATTAGGTACACCAGATGAACATATTGCCAAGATTAAGCAATTAGAAGAAGCTGGAGTGACTCAATTTAATATCTATTTAGATAATGGTGACGAAGAAAATATTATCGCTAAATATGGCGAGTTTATTATCCCTACTTTTAAAGAAGGTGAATAAACGAGTTGTAAGTTTTCATTATTGTTAAACGACGATTAACTCCTCAACCTCGCTGATTTTGTGCTGAGACAAGCATAAGCAGTGAGGTTTTTTTATATATAACCCATTATTTTTGCATCGAGCTGTAGTTTTAGGAGCATCAAATTACTAACTTATGACTACCTATAGGTAAAAAATTTCATATTTTGAGAAATTGGCAGTTAATTAATGTTTAGTTGCTTGCTATAGTGAAGCTGATATTAGCTATAAAAAATTATAATTAACTCAGGTTTTATAAGTAAAATTAATATTTTCTAAGACTTATGTAAGTTAACTCTATTCAGGTGGAAGTGGCACTAAAACAACAAGCGAGTGAAATTCATGAGTAAAGTAACCTACTTATGGAAAACTAACAACGTCAATAAACACGCCACTTCAAGAATACTGAGTATAGATGTAATTGTAATGAGGGTTGAGAGCAGTAGTCGCTAACATTAATGTGATTTTAAACATCGATTTGATTTAAGCGGAAACACTGACCACCTCATCAATATTTGACTACTTTTTAGTTGGTGAGTGATGAGATTTATATTAACATTAATTTTAATATGTTATATTTCAACGGTTAACGCAAAAGAAAATAGCTCACTTGTTTCAGTCAATATTGCTGAGGATAAGTCCTATAACGAGCTTTTAAATAAACACCTAGGCCTCAATAGCATAGATGAAATAAAGACTATTGAGTTAGCGAAACAAGCACTTTCGCTGTCGATGGACAATAACCAGCAACTTGCTACCGCAGAGGTTAGTGTTTTATTGGGCGATTTAATACTCCAATCTCAAGATATTGTTCAATCTATTCAGCATTATGTCACAGCGTCAGTCATCTACAAAAAATTGGATGATAACCGCTTGACCGAAGTTACGAAAAAGATAGATCAATTATTACCTCTGGCTAAAGAGTTAGGTAAATCCTCAGATATTGCACTTCTATTGGCGGCAAAATCAGATGAACAGTATCAATTAAAACAATACAATTTAGCGGTTGTTCTTTATCTTCGTGCGGTGAATTACTTACTTGAACAAGATGCTCCCTTTTTAAAAAAACAGCTTGGAGTGACCTACACGAGTCTTGCTCAGTCATATAAACGTTTAAATAGCCGAGTTCAAACAGCTTGGTATTACAAGCAAGCGTTGGCAGTCTTTCGACAACTGGATAATAAAAAATACATTGCTCGTACATTAAATACGTTAGCAGAGGCTGAACGTAAGCTAGAAAATTATTTATCCTCGCTTGACTATTCTGTGGAATCAATCGAATTGCACAAACAAATAAATGACCCTGTTGGTCATGCTAAGGCGTTGACTGGTGCCGGCATTATTTATCGATATATTGAACTCTATGAAAAATCTTTGAATTATATGTACGAGGCGCATCAGTTTTATAAAAAAGCCAATATGATCAGTGATGTTGGTAAAACATCTAACCAAATGGGTCTGATATATACTCGTCTTAAAGAATTTGAACAAGCTCGTTCGTTTTATCAATTAACAATTGATTTACCAGAAGAAAAAGTTGAACCCTCAACGCTTGCGTCAGCATTGAGAGAGATGGCAGTGATTGAAACTAAAGCACATAATTATAACACTGCTAAAGTGCTGGCTTTTAAAGCTTCCAAAATTTATCAAGATACGGGCGACAGAAAGAATCAAGCTCTTATTGCTCGCATAATAGGCAACATCTATCGTGATAAGGTGAGTTACCCTCAAGCAATTGATTATTATCGTGAATCTTTATCTATAGCAACGGAAATTGGCAATAAACTATACCAAGCTAAAGCACAAACTCCTTTAGCTGCAATGTTATTTAGTACTGATCTTGATGAATCTATTCTTTTACTCAATAAAGCGGTTAGGTTATCAACTGAAATAAACGATAATGCGCAAAAATTATATGCTTATCGTGAATTGAGGAAAGCTGAAAAGTTGCGCGGAAATTATTCTGAATCTTTACGTTATGCTGAATTAGAAATTATTTACAGCGGAATCTTACAGAAAGAAAGAGAAAATAAACAACTAGATAAATTAAAGGCGACACTTTATTCGCAAAAAATTGAAATGGAGCTGGAGTCATTAAAAGAGAAAGCTGAACGTGATCGTCTTGAGCTAGCTAAGAAAAGTAGTGAAATGGAATTGGTCAAACAAGCAAAGACAATCGCAGAACTAGAGTTGAAGAATAACAAATATTCTAATATTGCATTAGGTTCACTTTTAGTTGCTTCAGTAATATTGATCATTATGGTTTGCTTTAAGTTTATTGCTTCAAAGAAACGGAATTTGGAACTAGGTTATTTAGCCGCCAGAGATCCCTTAACGAACTGTTACAACAGGCGTACCTTACTTAATCATTTAGAAATGGATTTCCAGCGTTTAGAAGACATAGGTGACTACAGCATCATTATGGCAGATATTGATCACTTTAAGAAAGTTAATGACACTTATGGTCATGTAACTGGAGATAGAGTGTTATGTCAGGTGGTTGAAACACTACAGCACTGCGTTCGTGCAGAAGATATTGTTGCTCGTTATGGTGGCGAGGAATTTTGTATTGTGCTCCAGGGATTAGACGCAGTAAAAGCTGCTCAAATAGCCGAAAAAATGCGCTGCAGCATCGAACATACTAATTATAACGGTGTTTCAGTTACTTGTAGCTTTGGGGTGACAACTATCCGTTTTAATGCCAGTGATCCGAATGAACTTATTGCACAAGCCGATTCCGCACTGTATCAAGCCAAGTCTTCGGGTCGGAATAGTGTGGTATTGTGGAGTGAGTAAGCGGTCGATTACACTTAACAAGAATTAAAAAAACATGACAATCAATTTTATTTGAAGGCTAGAAAGTGACCCGGCGTGGCTCACCTATGAATAGTCATTTTAGCTTAGGTATAAAAACGCGACCTATTGAGTAATAGGCCGCACTCAGTTAAATAGAGGAAAGCTCTTGCTTGAGCATTTCTTTATTGACTTGATTTTTATCATTCTGCAAAAGCGGCATAAATTTTTTGTGTACCACTTTACTAGGGATCATATATGAGGCTAGGTGTTTGTTTAGCTCGAATAGTATCTCAGTTTCACTAATAGGCGTAGCCGAGGTATAAACTAAAACTATCTCTTCTTCGATCAGTTCATTTTCCAGACCAAACACTGCGCAACGTTCGATGCTAGGGAAGGCTTTTTCAACAACAGATTCCACTTCATAAGGTGACACACGGTAACCGCGTGTTTTAATCATGTCGTCATTACGTGAGACGAAGTAAAAATATCCCTCTTCATCTTTGTAGACATAATCTCCAGTTGCCACAACCGTTTCGTCTACCAGTTGACCTTCTAAGTCGATAACATCTTTTAAAATAGAGACCGACTTAAAACGCTCAGCGGTTTCTTCAGGCGCATTCCAGTAGCCTTTATAAATGTAGCCACCGCGATGGATAAGTTCACCCACTTCTCGTGGCGCACATTCTTTGCCGTCTTCATTTATGACATAAAGTTCCACATCCGGTATCGCTTTTCCTATAGAGTTTGGCCGTATTTGAACTTGGGACGGGTCTAAATAGGTAGAACGAAAAGCTTCTGTTAAACCATGCATCGAGTAAAAATCTGCCTTGCGAAAGGTTCGTTTACAATCGTCTATCATTCTAGCGGTTACATTTCCTCCAGAAGAGGTAATGGTTTTAACGCGATCAAACAGTTCAGCACTTGGAATACGTGACGTTTCTTGATCGAACATTTGTGTAATATAAACAGGCATTACTGGCAGTACTGTTACTTTATCGTCGATTAGATGATTGAAGAAATCTTCTGGAAGAATAAAGCGATGCATCGCTAATGTTGCTTTTTTATATAGAGTACAAAATAGTTGATTGAGACCGTAATCGAGGTTGAAAAACAACACACCAGAAATAACATCATCTGTGTCCAGTTTCAGGTACTGAGAGACCACTCGTGCCGAATCAATCAAGTTTCGGTGAGAAATCACGATGCCTTTAGGGGTACCGGATAAACCAAAAGAGTAGGTGATTAATGCGGAATCATGGCCACTTATGTCACATTCATAAGGTTTGTTATAGTATTTATAAATCTCTTCAAATGAGGCGATATCTTTGCTTGCGGTATCATAAGAAATAATATGCCCATCAAAATCGATCTCTTCAATATTCTCAAGTTTTAAATTATCGGTAATGATGCATTTGATATCACAATCTTTGATGATGTACTTTATCTGATCCGGCTTAAGCATTTTGCTCATAGGAACCAGAATACAATCGGTTGAAAGTACCGCTAGGTCGGCCACCATTTGTTCAATACGTTTGTTTGAATAGATACCAATACGTGTATTTTTAGGTAAGCCTAACTCTTTGATATATAAAGCCACTTGATTGACTTTTTTAAATAAATCGGCGTAGGTTAGTTTGTCTTCGTCTAATACAATTGCAGTTTTGTCTGCGTGTGTATCAACAGCATTTTCTAGTAGACTTCGAATACAGTTTATTGACATTCTAATTTTCCTTTTGCCCCTAGCGTCCAAATATCATAGTTGTTGTCGAGGATAGTGACGGGATTATGATCAGACGTCATGATTTTTTTATAAAAGAAAGCGACGATGTCTTCCACTTCCTCTTTCGAGAGTACCTTTGTTATTCCGCCAGTAATAACAATCGAGTTAATGGCCAATAACTTTAGATTAATATACGCTTTGCGGTAGTGTGATATTTTGCACAAGACTAAGAAGATTGATAATTGCATTAAGATTTTTGTCGCTTTTTCACTTTGTTCTTCAAAGATGTTTTCGGTGACTTTTAAATGCATTAATAATTCGTAGACGAATTCATTATTCTTTGCGGCAAAAATTAACGACTGCTTCGATTTATATACGCCGAGCTTTTTGAATACCAAACGATCATATTCATTTTCCGTCACGATATTGCCATCAAACACCAGATCTTTGGAGTAATGAATATCGGTCGTTGCACCACCAATATCAAGTAAAATAAACGGGTCGACCACGGAGTAACTGGCATCCACATAAGGTAATGCTTGATTGACGACATAGGGCGTTGAGAAAATCTGGTTAGAGGTTATGGCATAAAGACTTTTTATATCTTCTTTACCTTCTATATCAAGTTGATACAGATTAGTGAGATACTCTTTAAGCGGATCTTCAACAATGTGTAAGCGACCATCAATAATGTTAGGCAAGCTAACTAGGTTAGTGATTTCTTGGGCTAACGAGTCTCCATCTGGCTTATTACCTACATAAACAATATTCGAATAGTTTAATTGATTTAAGTAGTTAAGTAGCGGCTGGCCAAACATTTTACTGTTGCTATCAATCCCACCTACCACAATAACCACATCGACCAAATCACTTGGTATCGAATATTCGGCAATATTTTGGTATAGGATAGTATCGATAATATTAATACCGGAATTGAAGGCAATATTGGTCGCGTATTTTAGAGAGAACGATTTGGTGGCACCGATGATTAAAGTGCTTAATCCGCCATTAGCAGAAGAACAAATATGAATGTCTTCCTTTTTATATTGGCTAACTTTTGAACCGCATTTGTGCATTAAATCATCCAGAATATCTTTATTAAAGTCTCTGAAATGTTGTTCAATATGCTCTAAATCGGACACTTTAAAATAGGTACTTCCGATGTCGATGAACAAGGGTTTTTTAGTTGATGGCTCTGTTATATTCTGGCTCATTGCATAATACCTATATCGTGAATTATGTCGTTAACGATGCTCGTTGTGTCCTTATTGAGATCACATTGTGACCGCTCAAATTCAAAACAGCGATCAGGAATAGGCACGCCGCCTCGGTCAATTATGCGGATATTTTTATTGGCATCACGAATCGTAATCATCTTGTTGTGGTTAATGATATGAGGTGAGAATGGCACATCAATAATACCGCACTTAATGCAATTAAACACTTTGCGCCAAAGTGTGTCAGCTGGGTCATTGAATACCGCTTCCATAATAGCCATCACTTCAGCGGTTAAAATTTCTTCTTCTTGTTCATCAACAATACTGGGTAAGCCATTAAGAATACGCAGTGTGTACTGAGTATCCGCGACTGTTTTAGCATTTGCTTCTTTGGTTGGAATACCTGCGGCTTCTTCGCGTGTTTTAGTGATGATTTTGTCTGCGCCAACCATAGAGGCGATAACGGTCGACATATTAATCAATTGTTCTGCATAGCTTTTGTTGGTCGGGAAGGCTCCCATCCATTGATGGTAAACAAGATGGATACTTGCATCACCACAACCTATCGCATTGGCATAATGTTTGGCTAATTTTTTAATTACCGCTCCGGTAACGATATCTTGATTCATTGAACCTTGTTGAGAAAATGATACCGAGAACGACTTAACGCCTTCTTCTAATGAAAGCAGCATTTCAAGTAGCTGGATAACAATAGTGATTGAAGGTGGAACCAGTGTTGCGGTAAGTGGACCAAATGACTCGCGGTTAATAGGTTCGTTCAACTGGGAATAATTGGCACACACTCGCTCAACGTACTTCCAATACATGAATGCCTTATCTAATGGGAAATTTTTAGAGTAAGGAAGTAGATAAGTAATAGGGCCACCTTCTATTTCAAAAATGCCCGAGGCGATAGCGGTTTCGATAAGTAAACGTGCATCTGGTGTACCATGTCGCAAGCTAACTGGCTTATTGAAATGGGTGATCATTTTACGCGTGGTTCGGTAGCCATGATTAACCAATGGATAACCGTTTAACATATCCACATCGTTCTCTTCACTAAGGCGTAGCATTTTCTTCGCCGTACCATAGTCGTTTAAGCGGGTATTCGAGTCGATGGTGAGCGGTAATACGTCAACGTTAGCGTTAACAAAAAATTCGTTTAAGGCGAATTGCTTTTTATAAGTAGGGAAGCCGCCACGAGGTTGCACCAACATCTTGTCTTTTTTATTAAAATGATGAGAAATGAACAGTTCTTTACTGGCGTTAGTTACAAATTCTTTTACTTCATCAAAATCAAAAGTATCAACATATTCGTTACTAAGAATTATTTCTCGTTCTTCTTGAAGTAGGCTCATGCAAGACCTCTCTCTTGTATTAATTCATCTAAAAGGTCGAGGCCTGTATTTAAATCGACTTGATGACAAACGATGTCAAAACCATATTTTTTATATTTTTTAACGATTTCGTCTGCATCACCGCTACCTACCACTAAATTGCCGCCTATCATCATTATTACTTCATCCAGTCCTTTATATTGCGACTTGAGAGCTCTAACTTCACGGCTCCAACCTTCTGCTTCACCGTTGAGTGAAGAGATAAGTAGTACTTCGGCACCGGTTTCCACTACCGCGTCAAAAAATTCTTCTAAGTGTGTGTTCACACCCAAGTTAAAAACTTCATACCCTCTGGCATCGAGGGAGAGTTCGATGAGCCTATTGGCTACAACGTGGATATCGTTGCCAACTACTCCAGTCACTACTTTCATATAATTATATTTACCTAATATCCCTATTTAGGGTTTTTTGTCTGTCTAAATGGTAGTTGGTTTACTCGAACGGCGAGTACGCCATCTATTATTGTTGTTTTTCGCGTGTGTCTGTTTATTTTTAATATTGCTGTGTTTAGCTGTCCGTCACTGTTAACTTCATCATAGATTAGATTACTGAAATTTAGGCGTCCAGACATCTTTTTTATCTCGTTTCTTGCAGCATACCACAACAAAAAAAGATGTAAAAAGCGCTAATTGGAGTGCTAGAATGAGAAATCAGTTATAAAGCCTAAAACAAATAGAAAACAAGGATGATGTATGGAATTTTTTACCGCAGATATCTGTGATGAGTACCCAGAAAAAGTAACTGTTCTCGGCGCAGGGTTTCAAAATTTTGGCGGCTCAGATAAATGCCAAGGCGAAGTAGTGACGATTAAGTTGGATAAAAATAACGCCGACCTTATTACTTTGCTGAGAGACGAAGACGGTTCAGGTAAAGTGGTGGTGGTAGACGTTGACCAAGATTATTTCGCCGTGGTAGGTGAGAACTTAATGAAGTTTGCACACAATAATAATTATGCCGGTATTATTGTTAATGGTTATATTCGTGATACGTTTCAAATTAAAGATATTCCAGTGGTACTGTATGCGTTGGGTACTTGCCCGAGAAAATCGATCCCAGTAACTCAAGGCCAAAGAGATGTGTCATTATCTTTTGCCGGTATCGAAGTGAAAAGTGGTGATTATCTTTATGCTGATACCGATGGTGTTATTGTTACCGCTGAAAAAATAGTGTAATTGTCTGATTTATGTAAGTAAATACATTTTGATACAACAGATGCTACTTATAGAAAAACGTTATTTCACTGCGATTTGGTTATCCTTATTTAATTTTTAAGGATAACCACGCGTTACCTATAGGCAATGATCACCTACTTAACAATAATCATTCTCTAGTCATATTCACTTTCTAGCCATACTCAATATCTTACGATAATCCTATATCTGTTAATAATCCGTATTACGACCAGTTTACTGGCTCTAATTTAGCAATATTTGAATGAGTTACTTTGATTCTGTAGCGTTCAATTTTATTATTATTGAGGCGAAAAATAAGATTTATATCATGCAGCATTGAGAATTTATTTTTAATCAGTTTTCCCTGCTCATAACTGGTGTGTCTTAAGGTCGTGTCGGGCAGTAAGCCTAATAACGAATGCAAATTGATGTCCATGGTGTCTCTAACTTGAGTGAAACCATTCATAAACTTGTCATTCATTTCATATTTCTTTTTATAATATATTACCGCTTCTCCTGCTTCTTTTTTGGTATATTTTCCTTTACCTCTGACAGCAATTATCTCTTCATCAGGGGCTTTAAATTCCGCTAAATCGTAGCATTGGCCAACCGCTTTATCATGAATGTCATAAAGAATCGTTTTTATCCGATATTTACCTTTGCTTAGTTTTTTGGCGATATAAGTTCTAAATAGTTCTTTAAATCTATCCTTAAATATATAGCTAAAACAGATGGTCATTAATAACGCTAACGACAGCGTTCCGTAACCTAATTGGACGTAAAACACCACTAAAGTGGTTAAGAGCATGGATAAAAAAGCGCTTATACTAAAAGCAATTTGTTGTCTAACTAAGCCTAGCGTGTTGTTTTTTTGGTTGATATTGATCGATTTACAAAAGTAGTTTTCTTTTCTACGAATATACTGCGCTTCTTTTGAACGCAAACCGTAGTGCTCTCGTCTGTATTCCCGTTCTGCACAGGCAAATTTAATTAATTCATCGTAAATGGCAGTGTTTTGGTTGCCTTTTTTAACCGAATGACAATAAGCCAAAGTGATTTGTTCGGCATAATAGGCACAAATTTCATCGGCACTTTTAAAGTCTTTTACGGTTTCCTCTGTTGTGGGGGTATTACGTAAATCACTTAGTAGTGAGCGTGCGACTTTTAAATAGTCTGATAAATCGGTTTTGTTTTTTCTCACTTCTTGAAGCAGTCGTGATAGTTTTAATTTAAATGTTTTTAGAAAGATAGGGAAATCTATTGTACTGTCAGAACGTGTTTTGGTCTGTTTGAGTAGCGGAAATTTGGCTTTAGAGATCGAGTAATGATAACGCGATGCTTTTAAATCCAATAATATGTTTGCGTTAATATCACGCTCACGAATGCCCATGTCATTGGGTAAAAACATGTACATTTCTAGAATTGAAACCTTATTTTTATTGACAGTTGTCCTTATTTCCATCGAGGTATCAAGGACTTCAAGATCGATCTTCACGTAGTAAATACCTAAAAAATTGTTGCTGTGTAAATCATTGTTACGCGGTTTTAATGGTGTTTTTTAGCTGTAAAAGTTGTTTAGTAAATTGAGCAAAACCGTAACCACCCGGTTCTGTCATTAGAATCGAAGGGTGGGCGACCAATTGATTCCAATAGTGACGTATGTTTGCTACTCCTACACTGTTTGGAAGGGTGGAGAACATCTGTTGATCGTTGAGTGAATCACCCACATAGCAACATTGTGTCAATATTTCTGATTCGCTGAGCCCTTTCTGCTGTAAGAAGCGAAGTGACGTAATTTTTTTGGAGTGCTCACCATACCAAGCATTGATATGAATTGAACTTGCCGTTGCATTGGCACCTAGTTTTTTAACTTTATTTAAAATATCTTCAACGATGGAACGGTCAACTTGTGGGCAGTTTTGGCCAATATCAATTGACACTTCGCACAATCGGTAAGATTGATCTAAGGTTAAATTTAACTGTGGGTAATCTTGTAAAATATCCAGCACTTGGGCTTTAAGCCGTGCTTGTTGTTGCTTCAATTGCTGTCGATCTACATCGGCTTGTAGAGTCAATTGGCCTTGTTTTTTTTCTAGGATAAATGCACCATTTTCTCCGATCACGGCATCCACAGGCCAAAGTTGGGCGATATGGTCGCACCAACCGGCGCAAGCACCAGTAACCGCGATTACTTTAATGCCTGCCGATTGTAAATGACCCAAAGCGATTAACGTTTCCGGGGGAAGTTTACCTTCCCACGTGAGTGTATCGTCGACATCGGTTAGCACCCAGCCAATGTCTTGCCAATTTTTATCCAGTTGATTAGGTACCAAATGCATAGTCTATTCCTCATTTAATTACAGTAAGTTAGGCAAAAACATCACTAAACTTTCTGAGTAAGTGAGAATCATGAGTACCGTTAATAATGCGATGAGTAATGGTGTAATTTCACGGACAAAATCAACCACTCGAACTTTAAGAATGGAACATACTGTAAACATCATCGATCCAAATGGTGGTGTTACGCCTCCAATCATAATATTAACGATAACGATGATACCAAAATGGACTGGATTGACTCCAAGATTGAGCACTGCAGGCAGCAATAAAGGCGTTAAAATAATCATTGCCGCGCCACCTTCGATAAACATACCAACAACAAGTAACAGTAAATTTATCAGTAGTAACAGTATCAATTTATTATCGGTAAGTTGAATTAGAGCTGAAGCCACATTTTGTGGTATTTGCTCTAATGTCATGTAATAGCCAAACACCATGGCACCAATGATAATAAACATGACACTACTTGTGCCTTGAATGGTTTCTTTAAGGATCACAGGAATATGTTTAGGTTTTAGCTCTCGGTAAATGGCCGCGCCAATAATTACGCAGAGTAAAACAGCAATTGCCCCCGCTTCTGTTGGGGTGAATAAACCAAATCGCATACCAAGAATAATGCCAAATGGAATCAATAATGCAGGGACAGCTTTGGAAAAGAAACTGAAACGTTCCTTAGCCGACGCAGGTTGCGAACGAGAAGGCTTGTAGTTTCTTTTCTTTGAAATAATGGCGATAGTAAAAATCAGTGAACCAGCCATCATTAGAGCAGGGACGTAACCTGCGATAAACATGGAATGGACTGAAACATTGGCCAGTAAAGCGAAAATAATCAGGTTAATACCTGGTGGAATAACCGGTGCAATACTTGAAGACGCAGCAGTAACGGCAGCAGTAAAAGGGAGATCGTAGCCACGCTTGGTCATTTCAGGGGCCAAGATTTTAGATTGCATTGCTGCATCAGCATTCGCTGAGCCTGAGATCCCACCCATCAAGGTACTCAGTAGTACGTTTACGTGCGCTAAGCCACCCACTTTATGGCCAATCAGTGAATCAGCAAAAGCTAATAGACTTCGGCTGATACCGGCATAATTCATTACCGAACCGACCATAATAAAAAATGGAATGGCTAATAATGGAAATGATGATGCAGACGAAATGAATCGTTGCATGACCAAACTAACAGGAATAGATGTGTTGATAAAAAGAAAGTACACCAAAGAAGACGCAATTAACGAGAACGCGATAGGTATATTCAGCAAGAACAGGACAAAAAGTAAAATGATTGGTAAATAAATATCCACTTAGACCACCTAGTGCGTATGTGATGATGAGTAATTGGTCAAATCATCTTTAATAAACTTGAGCGTATGAATTGCCATCAAAGAAAAGCAGACCACAAGTACGCTATTAATCGTAAAGTAAGACATCCCCATTACTGGTGTTACTTTGGTTGATAACATGGTGTAGTCATAACTAAGGTAAGCAAGGATCACATTGAGTATTAATAAAAACGTTGAAATCATTAGACGAAAGGCTTTCTTGGCGCTGTCAGGTAGAATTGCCAAGATAACGTCAACCCCCATGTGCAGCCTGTGCTTGTAACATGAGCTAATTCCGAAATACACAGCCCAGATAAAACAGATAACCGATAACTCTTCACTCCACGGTATGACAAAACCTAAGCCATAGCGCAGGAAAACGTTAATGATTACCATCAATACGGTGATTGAAATGGCTATTGAAGCGAAAATCTCTTCAAAATTAGTTATAAAACGCATTTTTACTCCAGATCGTTAAGCAAACGAATAATAAATGGCGTCTTATTTGGGGAGTAAATAAGACGCCAGCTTCGTTTAATTAATTATTTATTTGCGCGGATTTTCTCTAATTCACCATTAATTGTCGCATGTACATCTTTGCTCCAAGTTGGGAATTGGTTATAGACTTCAGCAGTTAGTCTACCGAACTCTGCATTGTCAACTTCATTGAAAGTAACGCCTAAGTCTTTCAGTTTCTGCATATATTCAGCGTCCAATTTAACCAGCTCATTAGTATTTGAAACGGCACCTGCTTCTAACTCTTCCATTACGATAGCTTGTTGTTCGTCAGTTAATTTGTCCCATACTTTAGGTGAGATGTATAAACCAACAGTGCCCAAGAAGTGCTTAGTGAAAGACATGTTTTTGGCTACTTCATAAATTTTGGTCGAGTACATGGTTAAGATTGAACCTTCTAAACCATCAACCACGCCTTGTTGAACACCAGCATAAGTTTCAGGGAAAGGTAGAGAGGCTGGTGATGCACCCATTGCGCTTAGTGTGCTAATAAATAGTTGGCTACCCGGTACGCGAATACGCATGCCTTTCATGTCAGCTGAATTTTTGATCTCTTTATTAGTGATCATATGGCGGAAGCCAAACATATAGTCAGCAGTTAGAATTTTGATGCCTTTTTTCTCAACTTGAGCCGTTAGGTCAGCAACAAAATCAGTTTTCATCATGGCCAGATACTCATCATAAGAGTTGTATAGACCAGGACCTGCTAATGCAGCAAAATCAGGTACGAAATCACCGAGGTAACTTAAATCTTCTACTGCTATCCAATCCGCGCCATTAACCACTTGCTCTAGGTTATCTTTATAGACTGGTAACTGGCCACCAGGGAAAACTTTAATGTTGACTCCGCCATCAGTACGGGTGCGAATTTTGTCAGTTACTTTAATGAGTTCTTGTGTCAGCAATTCATTTTGCGTAAACACTAAGCTCATATTAATGTTCACTGGCTTCTGCGAAGCAGCCATGGCAGTTTCACTTCCAGCTAATCCATATCCAAATAGTGTGGCTGCTGTTAATACTGTTCCCAGTAGTAGCTTTTTCATCGTTGTTACCCTCAGTAGTTAAGTAAGGTGTTACTCTTGTTCACGTTTGTTTTGTCTTTGTTAGGGTTCGTAACATATAATATTCATATGAAAATTCATATCGTCTTATTGATATTCATATGAACATTGTGATCTTGTTATCAAAATGTTGCGATATGTTACTTATTCTGTGTTTTGAAGTTGAATTTAGCCAATGAATTTGTAACAGTGCGATTCGTCGTTAACAAATTCATATGAACATTCGGAGAAGGTAAATGATTGTTGGTCATCGTGGTGCCGCGGCACTGGCTCCAGAAAATACACTCGCTGGAATGAAGAAAGCGTCCGAAGTAGGTATTCATTGGGTAGAAATAGATACTCAGTTAACCGCAGATGGTGTTCCGGTTGTATTTCATGATGAAACCTTACAGCGTTGTACTAATGGGACCGGTAAATTAGCAGCCCATACATACGATGAAATTAAAACGTTAGATGCAGGCAGTTGGTTTGGAGAAGAGTTTGTTGCAGAATCTATTCCTTCACTGGAAGAGGCGTTGCAAACTTGTTTGAACGAAGATTTATCGATTAATCTTGAGATAAAAGTGCATCATGATGAACAAGCTTTTCCTCTAGTTAAAAATGTCGCTTCTGTCATTCATTCATCCGGTTTTCCTATTGAAAAATTATTGCTTTCGAGTTTTTGCATAAAAGCGGTAGAAGCTTGCATGCTTCATATGCCTGAAATACGCAGAGGTTATATTACCGAGCAAAAGTCTAGCGATTATTTGCCAGAATTAGAACATCTTGGCTTGTTTAGTATTCATGTCAATCAAGAAGTGTTAACCAGTGAAATGGCCAAATCTATTACTGATAAAGGTTATACCCTTAATATTTGGACACTAAATGAGCCAAATAAAGTTGATGATTTTACCCAAATGAAGGTGACGAATATTATCACTGATAATCCGCTGCTGTTTTCGTAGGAGTAAATGAATATGGAGCTGACCGATAGACAAGCGGAAATTCTTAGTTATTTAAAACAGCACAATGACGTTCAAATAGATGAGTTGTCGGTGATGTTTTCAGTAACGACGCAAACTATCCGTCGGGATGTTAATGTGTTGTGCGAGCAAGGATTGGCTCGAAGGGTTCATGGTGGATTAAGTTTACCGGCCAATTTGACTAACACTACTTATCAATTTCGACGAGAGGTTGAGTCGGATATAAAAGCAGCCATTGCTCGACAAGTCGCGCAACAAATACCGGAAGGCTCTACGATTATTATGGGTATCGGTACTTCGGTAACCTATGTTGCTGAGTTTTTGATCAATGTTAAAGCATTGCGCGTGATCACCAATAATTTACAAGTTGCTCGAATTTTTGAGAAAAACCCTAATGTAGAAGTCTATTTGTGTGGGGGTTTAATGCGCTGTGAACATCAAGATGTGGTGGGACATAGTGTCTTGAAATTCTTTGGTGATTTTGAGGCCGATATTGGTATTGTTGGCTGTGGTTCGATCACACCGGATTTTTTCGCCATGGAACATGAACCACAAGAAGCGGACATTACTAAGGCCATCTTGGCTAATTCACGTCAGAGTTGGTTATTAGCCGATGCCAGTAAATGGGGGCGCTTTGCTTCTGTCAAAGTTGCCGATTTAACGAGTTTTTCGCGAATTTATACCAATAAGGTCGGGTTGCCTGCCGAGCTGTCTGTCTATTCTGTACACGCCAACGACTATGAGAGAGAAGTTAATATTTAATTGACGGATATTTGAATCGACTAGTGGCTTAACTGGCTAGTATTCTCACTGATTAATATCCTAGATAACTAATACCCTAGATAACTAATACCCTAGATAACTAATACCCTAGATAACTAATACCCTAGATAACTAAAGTTTAAATGGGTTCTTTAAGTACGACCCAAATACATTGATCAATGCCCCTGCGACAATAAATGCTCCGCCTATATACGTCCACATCGAAGGTATTTCAGCAAAAAAGATCATTCCTAATAAGGCAGAAAATAATATTTGCACGTATGAATAAGCAGAAGCCTTTCCTGCGGCTTGGGTTTGCATCGCTTTAGTTAAACCTAATTGTCCCACTTGAGTAAAAACCCCTAATAAAACTAACATCAAGGTAATGTGTAGATTGGGCACAATAAAATCATCACCGATCAGCAGCATTGAGATAGGTAAAGCAACCAATGGGAAGTAAAATATAATCACCGAACTGTCTTCGGTCTGGCTGAGTTTTCTAACAATTACGTAGGCGATAGAACTAAATAAAGCTCCCATAAGCGCAATTGAGATACTAAATAGAGGTAAATCCGTTGTAGGATCGCTGCCGTTTATATTTGGTTTGACTATTAGAAATAAACCGAATAAACACAAAGAAATGCATAATATAGTTGAAGCTTGGATGCGTTCTTTTAAAAATAATACGCCTAATAAGGCCGTAAATAATGGATTTAAATATTGTAAAATCGTGGCTTCCGCTAATGGGAGTGTGGTTATCGCATAATAGACACACATTAACGCGGAAGTGCCAATGATACCTCTAGATAGCAAAAGTACTTTATTGTGACCCCATAATGAAATTCTTTTCCGTTTCACATCCAAATAGCTAATCACCCAAGAAACTAAAGCTCTTGCCGCTACTATTTCAAATAATGGGATGCCGTGGTTGCTTACGTATTTCACACAAGCCGACATTAGCGAAAAACCAAGCGCGGAAAGCAGCATAAAGCGCACGCCAGCAGGGATAATTGATTGAGATTGATTTTGCATAGTCGGTTCAAATAATGATGGAGGAGGGTACTTTATCACATCAAGTTATTATCTGGTGTTAATATTCTATGAGGTTGTCAATTATTGATAAGGTTACTTAACTGGAGAGTAGAACGTTTGTCGTTATAGCACAGCAGTAATCGTATCAATATGAATATGCTAATGTTTTGCTTGTTATTTGTGACGTTTATCCTATCAAATTGAGTTCAGTTAAAAATAAATTTTTTTCTACTTTTAGTGTGATAAATTTCGCTTAAATTATCTCAAAGAATCTACTTACTATGGATATAGAGTTTGCCATCATTATGGTCGTCACAATAGGAGCTGTATTCCTTCCTCTTGTGCTATCTATTATTGCCTTAGCAAAAGCCAAAAAGTCACAAATTATGGTTGAGGCGCTCAATGCAAAACTCGCCGCCTTGATACTAGAAAAGCAGGTGAATAGTACTGATGAGCACCAAACTGAACTTCAGACTGAGATATCGAATTGTGAAGTCAACGATTTTGAACCTACAGAATCACCTTTGAAATCGGGTTCTGAAGCATCAGCGTTCACACCAGATACAGCCGAATATACCGAACAAGATGACAATGAACGACACGTTGAATATCAACGAGTGGAGTTGGCCAGTAATGTTGATTTTGACAAGAAAACATCTGATTTATCGACAAAATTATTGGCTAGCCTTAGTAAGATAAGGAATGCATTGCCAGACTCAGTATCGGCTTTTATTGACAAAATTAGTCCTATCGCGTTTGTTGGTTTAGCGATTGTTTTTGTTGGTTTGTCGTTTTTGATTAAGCTCACTTATGATGCATTTAGTGTTCCTTTGTGGGCTAAATTGTCGGCTATTTCCTTCGTTGGTATTGCGTGTGTGGCGCTTGGTTGGCGGTTGAGGAATAAACCAAATTATATTGGTATGGGATTGCAAGGTTCGGGAATGGCCGTACTCTATTTAGTCGCAATCGCAGCGGGACGCTATTTTTCCTTTATATCGATTGAAGTAACGTTCTTTATTGTCAGTATGTTAGTTATTTTCACTACATTGCTAGCTTTGCTGCAAAATAGCCAGTTATTGGCTATTGTTGCGGTATTGGCAGGATTTGCCGTGCCGGTTCTGTTATCAACCGATGGTGCGGGAAGTCACCTAATTCTTCTCGGTTATTACTTACTATTAAATATCGGTTTAGTATATTTAGCCTATAAGAAACAATGGTATTTTTTAGAGAAATGTGGCGCGGTTGCTACTTTTGTGTTGGTTGAGTTTTGGTTAATCTTCTCTTATCAAACGGCAATTATGTTCGAGACATTGCCATTTTTAGGCAGTTATTTTTTATTGTATTTTCTGTTAACTCATTCTCATGCTTGCCAAGACTTCCTAAACAAAAAACAGATTATCTCTAGTAGTTTGGTTTTCTCTCTACCATTAAGCTCTTATGCATTATTTTATACCGCCACAGAGACCGTTGCTGATTATACGGCGTACTGTTCTCTATTCTTATCTTTATGCTATGCAATTGCGGCATGGGTGAGTTTTAAAGATCAAAAAAACAATCCGTTAACCAGTGTTTATACCACTTTTGCGTTGCTATTTGTTGCTATCGCCATTCCTGTGTTCTTTAGCGCGACATTTAGTGCCGCTATTTATGCACTAAAATCGGTCACGGTGCTGTGGGTAAGCAATAAACAGCAGCGGAATCGGTTTGCGCTGGTTGGCGTAGGTATGTTATTGGCGAGTTTTTATCAGTTATTTCAATTGTTTGATAACGTGTTTTTGCATGCGAATGTGCTTCTTGAACCGATGTCATTCTGGTCGTGGATGACACCAGTGCTGTTTGTGTGTACGGCTTTGGCGTTTTATGCAGCCGAATGGCGTTTCGATTATCATGTTAGCTTTGAATCGAAAAACATCAATGTTTCCATTGTCAAAAAAGAAATCAAAAGCGTTTCGATGTTCGTTCTTGGTTTTATCAACTTAAGTTGTTGGACTTTGTTAAATACCGGCGAAGCGATGGCGTTGATGTTAGTTCAGATGCTGTTTGTTGCCTTATTGTTGTTGGTTAATTGGCGCTTTTCTCGGCCAATTCTAACTTGGGCTATGCTATTGGTTCCGCTTATTATTTACCTTTATTTATTAGACTCGCAGTTAGACGACTTGCGCATATCACTGTTGGCTATTTTGCTTGCAATTGGCATGCTATACAAAACGCATTTCCCAATCTATTCCAACCGAATCGTCCATCTAGTGATGGCAAGTTTACATCTTTTACTTGGTATCGTGGTTATCACTGCCGCTGAACGCGCTTTTTGGCATTCAAGCGTTGATGTCGTCCTTTATAGCTATTTATTGGCGATCCTGTTGCTCAGTTTGATTTTGTATCGATTGAGTCAGTGGGCTCCGATTACTCAGTTACTTTTACTTTCTCCCATTTGGGCAATCAGTTTGCCATTCTGGACGATAAGTTATCAAATAGACATAGAGTGGCTGGAACGCGGAAGTTTGATTGTAGGTTTCTTTGCTCTGTTTTATCTGTTTTTGAGATTCGATTTAATCCGAGTTTTAGTCAGTTTGAGCAAGAAAAAATCACTTATAGATACTGTTATATATAGTAATCATGCTATTTGTTTTTGGGCGTTAGCACTGTGTACTCTCGGTTATTTATATCGAATTTTCTCTTTAACTGATGATGAGTTACTCCTAATACTACCGTGGTTATGTGCGTTGTTTATCGCGGTGTGTTATTTGCCTGTCTGCAAAGACAAATGGCCGTTAATGCGTTACTTGTCTTTTTATCGACAAACTCTAGTGGCTCCGATGGTGTTGGTGATAGCTTGTTTCATCGTGTATAGCCTACCGTTGTTTGATGTGCAGATAATGAATGTTATTTGGCTACCTATTTTCAATGCAATTGAATTAACCTCTATTGCCGCGATTATGTTGGTTGCAATAAGTTTAAAAAATGACAATGCACAAATTGTTCTAAACAAAATGTTTAAGTGGCGAGCAAACTACAGGACGCAACAGATTATTTGGTTAGCATTTTCAGGTGTTTTGTTTACCCATACCGCCTTGGCTCGAGGGGTGAGTTATTACACAATGGCTGATTATGAGCTGTATTCTTTGTGGAATTCGGCTCTCTTTCAGGCAGGTTTAGCCATTCTTTGGAGCTTGTCAGCGACAATGGCTACTGCCATCGGCTCACGATTCAATATGCTTATATTATGGTGCAGTGGGGCGCTGGTTTTTGCCCTGACGATAATTAAATTATTTGTTTTAGATTTAGCTAACCGAGATACTGTTGTGATGGTGGTGGCGGTTATATTTGTTGGTGTGGTGATGGTTTTAGTTGGTTATTTCGCGCCAATGCCGAAGAAAGAACACTCGTTGAAACACTCAGACATTAATTAACGGTGTAACAAAACATAAAAGAAAGGCTCACATCGATTATTATCAATGTGAGCCTTTTTTAAAATTTGTTCTATTGTTGGCTTAGAATTTGTTTAAGTTGCTGCCTTTCTAGATCCGTCATTCCGGTTTTGTTTAAAAAGGGCATATCAGCGGTTTCTACTGAACGAGCAATAATACGTGGAGCCCAACGTTGAATATCTTGCCATTCATCAAATATGACACCAGATGGGGCGATAACGAAAACATCATCGGTCGCGTTGCTGCTGTGGCAAGTAGAACAACGTTGTTGAATGATCGCTTTGGCGGTGGTTTGCTCTGCTGTCATTGTTTCTACGTTCGCTAGCTGAGAATCTACGGCTGAACTAATAACCGTTTGCTTGGGTTTATTTGAAGGTATGCTTACGACAATCGCTAATAACAACATTGCGGCTAAACCAGAAAATAAGACGCTCGGTTTATTTTGGCCAGTATGCTTTAGATTAAAATAATGTCGTATCCATGCACTGATTACACAAATCATTAGCGCCAATAACCAACTGAGTTCATGTTGATAAATCATTGGGTAGTGATTGCTGATCATCAAAAAGATAACTGGCAAGGTAAAGTAGTTGTTGTGAATAGAGCGTCTTTTACCTTCCAAACCTGGAGCAGGATCTACCGGTTCACCCGCTGCTACTTGCGCGACCATTTTACGTTGGCCTGGAATGATTTTATGCCAAACGTTGTTCACCATAATAGAGCCAATTAATGCGCCCATATGGATAAATGCACCGCGACCACTAAAGAAATGCGAAAATGCAAAAAAGAAGATTGCGCCAGCGATACCAATAGAGGCTATAAACAAGGTTCGATTTTTAGCTAATGGCGAACGTAATAGCGCTTCGTAACAGATTACACCTGCGACTATTGTGCCTATACCTAAGCTAATCGCCACAGGAGTGGAAAGTTGCATCACTCTTGGGTCAATCAGATACGCTTGTGCATTGAGGTAATACATCCAAATCATCAATGCTGATCCAGTTATCCAAGTGGCATATGCTTCCCATTTAAACCAGTGCAGATTATCGGGCATTTTTTCTGGGCCGACTTGGTATTTAGCAACTTCGTAAAATCCACCGCCGTGTACTGCCCATAAATCACCTTTGATGCCTTTGTCTTTTTTCCATTTTGGTGGCGTTTCTAGGCTATTATCTAGCCAAGTGAAATAGAAACTCGCTCCGATCCAAGCAATCCCACAGATTACATGAAACCATTTGATAAATAGCGCAATCCATTCGTAGAGTTGTGGCCACATAGTTTACTTCCTTTTTTGTAGACGAGTTTTCCATTCAGATAAGTCGCAGCGATGACTCTTTCATCGCTTAATGTTGAGATAGCAAAAAGTTGTTCTGCTAGGTCGTTGCAGCGCAATAGACGCTGATGAAGAATCGGAGATGCTTTAATATCCAGTTCTATAAAATCGGCTTCAGTGCCAGGGTTCAGGTTACCAACTAAGTGCGATATTCCCATTGCATCAGCTGCTCCTTGGGTACAGCGATAAAGCGATTCAAATGGGTCGAGACTAATGCCTTGTAACTGACAAATTTTGTAAGCGTCCGATTGATTGGCAAATAGACTTAGACTGGTTCCTGCACCAATATCACTGGCGATGGATATTGGTATGTTATGATCTTTTGCCCGTTGGTAATCGAACAAGCCACTACCAAGAAATAGATTAGACGATGGACAAAATGTGATGGTTGAGCCTGATTCACTAAGCGCTTTATATTCGCGATCTTGTAAGTGTACGCAGTGGCCAAACAATGAACGATCACGAGCTAAATCGAACTGCTGATAGACATCTAGATAGTCACGACTGTCAGGAAACAGGGATTTAATCCAATCTATTTCGGATAAGTTTTCGCTTAAATGGGTTTGAATAAACGTATCTGGGTGTTCATTGGCGAGTTGTCCCGCCTTTTTCAACTGTTCTGGTGAACTGGTTGGTGCGAATCTTGGGGTAATGGCGTACATAGCGCGGCCATTACCATGCCAACGTTCGATTAAGGCTTTACTATCGTTATAAGCGCTTTCAGCGGTGTCTTGTAGATAAGTTGGGCAGTTGCGATCCATCAAGACTTTTCCGCAAATCATACGTGCGCCTAGTTGTTCGGCGGCAACAAAAAAGGCATCAACTGAATGTGAATGCACCGAGGCAAAAACGCTAGCGGTTGTGGTACCGTTAGAGATAAGTTGGTCTAAGAAAAACTGTGATTGTCTATAACAATATTCGATGTCAGCAAACTTTTTCTCAGTTGGAAAGGTGTAGTCATTCAACCAGTCGAGTAACTGTTTACCGTAGCTCGCTATCATTTCTATTTGCGGTAGATGGACATGGCCATCGATCATTCCGGGAATGATTAATCCTTGGTGTAATTCTACTCCGCCATAATTTAGCAGCTGTTGGTTGTCTGCCAATTTAAAAAACTCGTCAGCCTCACCAATGTGAGTAATCTTTCCTGCTTCTGTTACCAATACGCCGTCATTGAAGTATTGGTAGTTATTGGCTGGATCTATACTGCTTTTGGGAAAGTGTAATATGCTGCCTCTGTGTACTTGTCTTCGCATAATCAACTTCCTCTATAAGTTGAATAAGAGTAAGGAGAAAGCAGCAAAGGAACGTGATAATGGCGCTGTTCGTTAACGATAAAATGCACCTCTACCGTTGGAAAAAAACAATCGTCAAACTGTTTCTGGCAATAGGGTTCGGTGTAAAACTTGAGAGTGTAACGGCCTTTCTCCAAACTGATATTGTCAAATTTGAAACGACCATCCTGATCGGTCACGCCACTTTGTAGGCTTTGTTGTTGTTCAAATACGGTTAATTCGACATCAATACCTGACGCTGGGATCCCGTGTGTAGTATTAAGCACATGACAACTTAAACTGCTCATAATAGCGCCTCCATGCGAATATGGCTGATTTTCCTTTGTTCTACAGACGCGTTTAATAATTCATCTGTACGGCTGTTGTTGATTCGACCTTGTAAACTAATAAGCATTTCTTGTGCCGATTTGTCGCTAGCACAGATAATAAAAATAAAACCGAATTTATCTAGATAAGCGTGATTTAATTCTAATAGCGATTGTAGGACCTCTTCTGGCGCGCTGGAAACCTGGCTTTGTTCATTTTCACTCAAATTTTTACCTTGAGCGTATTTTTTATGAAGGCTAGAAATGTCACCTATCATCGGGTGGCCTGCAAACGCTTCTAACCAATCATCTTCTTCCAGTTGGCAAAACGCTTTATCTGCCATTTCTATTATTGCTGCTTTGCTGGCGGTAATTTGTGTCTCTGTTGAGAGTGGTTTTGATACGGCCGCGAAAGATTTCAATAATAGTGTCTGCCAACGTTGGCTAGAACAGATTTTTTCCAGTAATGAGCGGTCTATTAAAACGGTCTTTTCTTTAGTGGGTTCAGTCATAGTAAGCATCCTTGCTTGCTTGTTGCTTGGGCATGCTTTCTAACGTTTTTTTCGCGTTATTCGCTTGCTGCCACTGTTGTTCGTTGTATTTTTGCGTGTGATCAGTTGCTTTACTATTCTGTTGGCCGTTTTGTTGCGTGACTGTTTCCTCGCTTAAATGGTCAAACCGATCCATTAGTTGCGCCGAAACAGAAACCGCAACCTGCATTGGTAGTTTTCCTTTAATGTCGGAATGACCAATAGGGCAGGTAAGACTTTCAAGCAACTTAATATCAGATAATTGTTCGCGTAAACGAAATTCAAAACGTTGCTTTTTACCTTCCGAACCAATAAGCCCAACGTAAGTAAAGCAGTTTCTTTGTAAGGCATTTTTGGTTAGTTCGAAATCGAGCGCATGGTCATGCGTCATAATTAATATCAGTGCGTTTGAATCTAAATTGGCTAAGGTTTCCACTGGTTCGTTATGTTGAATGGTGTGGATACCTGAGGCAGATATTTGCTCTAACCATTCAGGTCGACTATCAATCACGGTTACATGGCATGGCAATTGGTTTAGTATGCCGCATAAAGCCTGACTAACGTGACCTGCACCATAAATGACCACTTTCGGTCGTTGACAGTTCATGGTTTCGAACATCACTTGTACCGCACCACCACAACATTGATTTAAATCTGCCGCCAAAGAAAAACGCTCAATTGCTACGCCTTGCTGTTTCGTTGTTAGCTGTTGTCTGGCTTTTTGAATCACTTGGTGTTCGAGATTTCCGCCCCCTAGCGTATCAAATTGGCCACTGTTAGAGATCACCATTTTGCTGCCATTGGCTCGAGGGACTGAGCCGACTTCTGCAATAATGGTGGCAATACAATAACTTTCTCCATTTTGCTCGAGCCATTGGCAAGCTTGTAACCAGTCCATTTTGGTGTGTTGGGTTAATTGCGTAAATAAAAGGGAAGTGTGACTCTGGCTATTAGCAAGCATAAGTTGACTCCCGACCAGATCTTTCGAACTGCTTTGTACACGCATTTAAAATGGCTTCACCGGTGGCTGGTGCATTCAGATCGACCGCTAAGGTGTGATTAGTAATTGATCCAACGGCGTCGTATATGGCACACCAAACACTGATGGCATGCATAAATGGCGGTTCGCCTACGGCCTTAGAACGATAAATACTATGCTCTGGATTGGCTTTATCATATAAGTCGATATTCATCTGTTTTGGATAGTCGCCAATGGTGGGGATTTTGTAATTCATTGGACTATTACTTAGTAACGCTCCGCTGGTGTTCCAGACTAATTCTTCGGTGGTTAGCCATCCTAGACCTTGAATGAATCCGCCTTCAATTTGGCCAAGATCGATAGCCGGGTTTAAGCTGTTGCCGACATCGTGCAAAATATCAACCCGATCAACGCGCATTTCGCCAGTGAGCGTATCAATGGTCACTTCTGAACAAGACGCGCCCAAAGAAAAATAAAAGAAAGGTCTACCAACGGATTTTTCTTGGTCGTACCATATTTTAGGGGTTTTGTAGAAGCCACTAGCCGAGAGAGAAACGCGATTGAGATAGGCTTGTTGTACTAGAGTATGCCAGTCAATTTGTTGATCACCCACTTCAAGCGTTCCGTTAATGAATTCTGCTTCCATCTGACCTTGGCTGACGGTTTGTTCGTCAGCTTGAGGTGTCGCATACTGCTTTAAGGCAAATTCAATCAGACGAGTTTTTATCTCTTTAGCTGCGTTATGTGCGGCCATTCCATTTAAATCAGCACCTGACGACGCCGCGGTAGGAGAGGTATTGGGTACTTTGTCGGTTCGCGTTGAAGTGACTAGTACTAATTCGAATGGGATGCCGAGCGTTTGAGCGACAATTTGTTGGATTTTGGTGTGTAAACCTTGTCCCATTTCAGTGCCACCATGAGATACTTGCACACTGCCATCGGTATAAACATGAATAAGCGCACCAGCCTGATTTAAATGGGTAGCAGTAAAGGCGATGCCAAACTTTACCGGCGTTAATGCTAAGCCTTTTTTAAGAATCGGACTGGTTTTGTTCCATGCGTCGATTTCTTCACGCCGCTTTCGGTAGTCACTGCGAGTTTCTAGTTCGGTGATGACGTGTTTCAGTTCTTGGTGCTGTTCAACCTGCATTCCATAATGAGTGGTATTTTTTCCTTCTCGATATAAGTTTTTTAAACGGATATCTAACGCGTCTTCTCCTACGGCGATACTGATATCTTGCATGGCTTTTTCAATCACCATCATACCTTGTGGTCCACCGAAACCACGAAATGCAGTGTGGGAGACGGTATCAGTTTTCAATCGCTTTCCAGTAACACATGCATCTGCGAGGAAATAGGCGTTATCACTATGAAACATTGCACGGTCGACAATTGCGCCAGATAGATCGGCAGAATGACCACATAAACCGTTTACTTCGATTTGCGCTGTTTCTATTAGTCCTTGCTGATTTACTCCAATTTTGTACTGATTAAAGAAAGGATGACGTTTGCCCGTTACGGACATATCAATTGAACGAGGTAAGCGAATTTTTACGGCTTTCCGCGTTAAAAAAGCACCCATACTGGCTAAACAAGCCCATTGTGCTGCTTGAGTTTCTTTACCGCCAAAGCCGCCACCCATTCTACGCATGTCGACCGTAACTTTGTTAAAGGATATGCCCAATACTTCTGCGACTAAGGTTTGTACTTCGGTCGGGTGTTGGCTAGACGTGCGTAAAAATATGCCACCATCTTCGGTCAGTTCAGCCAAGCTAATTTGTCCTTCTAGATAAAAATGCTCTTGTCCGCCAACATGTTGTTGACCAGTAATAACCATGTCACTTTTATCGAATTGTTCGTCAGTGATTGCTGTTCCCATCGTGTTGGTTGGCAAAACTTCATCTTGTTTGCCATCTTGGATGCAATCTAAAACTGCGTTCGGATCAATGTCATATTCGATTTTAGCTTGTTTGGCGGCTTGTAAGGCTTGAGTATGAGTACGGGCTAAAACTAGCGCGATTGGCTGTTGGTAAAACTTAATTTCATGGTCGCTTAATAGTGGATCGCCTTTAACAATCGCACCAATATCTTTCTCGCCAGGAATGTCGTTGTAATCGTAAACGGCAACCACACCCGGCATGGTTTTAACTGGGTTAAGGTCAAGTGAAGTTATGCTGCCTTTGGCAATCGTTGCACTGACAATTGCTGCATGTAAACAGCCTTTTGGTGTCGGGTAATCGTCCAAAAACATGGCGTCACCGGTGACTTGTTTAATAGCACTTTCGTGTTTGTATGACCGACCAACAATGTTGCTGGTCGATGGCAGTTTAGTTTCTGCACTATTTATCTGGGTTAATTTACGCATGATTAGTTGACCTCCATCGTGGGGATGAGGTTTGCATCTGTCGAATTCAGACGGGTTGGAATTTGGTTATGTTCAAGGTAAAAACGTTGGATTAAGTTTTGTACTAATTGAATACGGTATTCTGCGCTGCCTCGTACGTCTCCGATAGGCGAGATATAATTCGCCACTTGTTTTTGTACTTTTCTAACCAGTTCTGCGCTGAAATGACGACCGATAAATAGGCTTTCTAATTCAGTTAAGCGCACGGATTTTGCAGCGATACCACCAGCGGATAAAATGCAGCTCTTAATACGATTGTCGTTGCCAAAAGTCAGATTGATCGCTAACACAACTGTTGCGATATCATCTTCAAATCGTTTGCTTATTTTATAAATTGCGTGTTTTTGATTGGGTGCCAGCAATGGGAGATGAATGGCACTAATCCATTCATCTTGTTTAATGACGGTTTCTCGGTAACCTGTAATGTAATCTTCTGGTGCATATAGGCTTTTTTCTTTACCGTTATCAATTTCAATTCGAGCGTTCAAGCTAATAAGAAGTGGGGCAATATCACCAATAGGGGAAGCGTGGCCTAGACTTCCGCCTAGCGTACCTCGATTGCGTATAGTTAAACTTCCGAGGCGTTCTATTAATTCATCGGTGCTTGGATAGTGTTGGCGCATAAAACTGTGTAATTTAGATAGCAACACAGCAGAGCCAATACGCCAACCCAATTTTGTTTTTCGAATCGCTTGCAGGTCGGTAACGTCTGAAACATCGATCATTTTTTCGATGCGTTGTAAATGTTGTGTCACTTCGAGTGCAAGGTCTGTTCCTCCTGCAATCAACTTAGCATCGGGATGAGCCGTTTTTAACTCTCCCAGTTGTTCTCGACTGGTTGGTTTCCAATAGTTGATGGTGTTTTGTGGTTCTCGTGAGTCCATCCATTGTATTAATCCGGTTTCATCTTTACTCAATGGATCGTCAATTTGGCTATCGGCAATTGTGTTGGCTGCGGTAATTAAAGGCCCGTATCCTGTGCAGCGACATAGGTTTCCTGATAAGAAATCGGCTGGGTTTTCAGGACGTTGTTTTTGTTTGGATAGTGCATACAAGGACATAATAATACCCGGTGTACAAAAACCACATTGGCTGCCGTGATTGTCGACTACTGCTTGTTGAACCGGGTGTAACTTGTCTTGTTGTTGTAAGTGCTCTACTGTCACGATTTTTTTACCGTGTAATGCATGTATAGGCGTGATGCATGCATTTACCTGGCGATATCGTAACAGCTTATCTTCATCTAAATCTGCCATAACTACGGTGCAAGCGCCACAATCACCGCTAGCACACCCTTCTTTAGAGCCGGTCAATCCTTGCTGCTCTCTTAAGTAGGTTAGTAGCATACTATCAACTGCAGCGTGCTCTACTTGAACGATTTCATCGTTGATCATGATCTCTAGCATAACGTCCTCTGTTGCTAAAAGTTGTCCAATTGGTCAAGTTAATGGCTAAAAAAAGACTCACGTGCTTTAGGTCGCTGATAGGCGAGCAGGTGAGTCGTATGAGTATTAGTTTGGAATTTTCGCGTCAATACCTTCTACATACCAGTTAATGCCGGCAAGTTCAGTGTCTGTTAATGTGTGACCTGCTGGGATAACTTCTTTACCTGTATTGTCTTTCATTGGACCGGTAAATGGGTGGAATTCACCTGATTTGATTTTATCGTGAGTGGTGCTGATTGCCTGTTTAATATCTTCAGGCAATGTAGGGTTTACAGAGGCGATATGTAAAATATCGTCGGCAAATCCACCCCAGTAATCTTCAGATTTCCATGTGCCATCCATGACTTCTTGAACGGTACGAATGTAATGAGGTGCCCACACATCTCTTACTGAGAACATATGTGAAATAGGTGCAAAGTGACTCATGTCAGATGCTTGGCCGATACCCATAACACCACGTTTTTCCGCGGCGATTAATGGAGCAGGGCTATCAGTGTGCTGAATCATAATATCAACGCCTTGGTCAATCAGAGCATTTGCTGCATCAGATTCTTTGCCTGGATCATACCAAGTGTTTACCCATACAATTTTCAGTTTAACGTCTGGGTTAACACTTTTTGCGCCAAGGTAAACGGCGTTGATGTCACGAATAACTTCTGGAATTGGGAAAGAGGCGATATAACCTAACGTATTTGTTTTAGTTGCCAAACCTGCAGCAACACCAGATACATAACGACCTTCGTAAGTTCTTAATGCGTAGTTTGAAACGTTTTTAGAGCGCTTATAACCCGTCGCATGTTCAAACTTAACGTTAGGGAATCGTTTAGCAACTTTAAGCGTTGGGTTCATGTAACCGAAAGAGGTGGTAAAAATAATTTCATGACCAGACTTTGCTAACTGAGTAATAACACGCTCAGCATCGGCACCTTCAGGAACACTTTCGACGTAAGTTGTTGTCACTTTGCCATCAAAGTATTTTTCCATTTCTTTGCGGCCTTGATCGTGCTCATAACTCCAACCATGGTCGCCTACTGGACCAACATAAACGAATCCTACTTTCATTGGATCTTCTGCTAACACTGCAGAAGAAAACACAGTTGTAAGTGATAAGGCCGCTGCACTCATCCATCGGTTTAATTTCATGAAATACTCCATTTCAATAGTTTGTAAAAATAGTTTGTAAAAATTTCTAATTTATAGACAACACTAGTTTGTAAACAGTATGTAAAAATAAAATGCGTGTGTAGCTAATGTTGCTGATTCTTTACTTGGGTATTTAACCCAGTCATCAATCTATTTAGATTGAATTTTTTTGCTTTTTCCGCGACTAGTTAGGTTATTAGCAAAAACCTGACCACATGGTGATATTTTGTAAAAATAAATCATTAACTATTGTTAACACCTTGTAAATAAGGGCTTTAACGACTTTGCACTCACTTCATTAGTATTGAGCTTATTGATAAACAGCGGGGTAAGCCTAAGAGCGCGACCTTTAATGGTGCAGTATCAGTGTTTGATTGCACCAAATCGGTACTATGTTAATAATTTGTTCTTAAATTGTTTAAGCCACGTTTGAGGTAAATATAGTTCAAACGTGGCTTAATCTAGATTTTTTTTACGTGACTAATGCAGTTTGGGATCAAAAGGTTTAGCGAGGCTCATTGGTGTGGCCAGTTTTTGTTTGAGTGAATTAGAGCTGATCATCACCATGACAATAATGGTGGCGAGATATGGTGTCATCGCTAATAAATTCGGTGAGATATCAAAACCAAACCCTTGCATAACGAGGTGAAGAATTGAAGCAAAGCCGAACAAATAGGCACCAAGCATTAAGTAACCAACACGCCAAGAGGCAAAAACGACCAATGATAAGGCTATCCAACCTCGTCCAGCGGTCATGTTTTCCATCCACATTGGCGTGTAAACCAATGACATGTAAGAGCCAGCGAAACCAGCCATAGCGCCGCCAAATAATACCGATAAATATCGAACTTTTAATACTTTTATGCCTAGTGCATTGGCCGAGTGAGGGTTTTCACCCACCGCGCGAATGGTCAAACCAATGCGCGTTTTTTGTAACACCCACCAAGTTAAAGCCACAATGGCAAAACTGGCGTAAACGATGATGTCCTGATTAAACAATATTTGACCGATAAACGGTATTTTACTCAGTAATGGTATTTCTATTTGCTTGAAGCCTTCTATCGTTGTACCAACAAGATCGCCACCTAAGAATGAACTTAAACCGGTACCGAAAATAGTGAGGGCTAGACCAGTTGCTACTTGGTTGGTATTCAAACTAATGGTTAACGTGGCGAAAATAAGCGACATGCTCATTCCGGCGACAATAGATAAAGCAATGCCAAACCCAAGATTGCCAGTGTAATAAGCACCAGCAAATCCAGCCATTGCGCCCATTAGCATCATGCCTTCTTGACCAAGATTAAGTACCCCTGATTTTTCACACACTAATTCGCCTAATGCGATAAGTAATAGAGGCGTGCCAGTTTTCAGGGCTGCGATTAATATTTGTTGCAGTAAGTCCATATCCATTAGACAACTCCTGACGGTTGTTTGCTTTCTGCTTTGGAAGCAATTTTATGTTTTGGGTTGCGTTTTGTTATTACCACGCGATAAAAGATAAGAAAATCGCAAGCGAGAACAAAAAACAACAATGTACCTTGGAATAAACCGGTAATAGCGGTAGGTAGGCCTAACTCTATTTGGGCTAAATCACTTCCCATGTACAGTGTGCCCATAAATAGTGACGAAATAATAATGCCGATAGGGTTTAACCGGCCAAGATAGGCAACAATAATCGCTGCATATCCATAGCCTGGTGATACCGATGGAATAAGTTGTCCTATCGGACCGGTGACTTCAGATGCTCCGGCAAAACCAGCCAATGCGCCAGCAAACAACATCACGCCCCAGACTACTTTGTTACTACTAAATCCTGCATATTTAGCCGCCGACTTATCTTCACCGAATACGCGTAGCTTGAATCCGGGGAGGGTTTTATAAAGCATCAATCCAGATATGAGCGCGACAATAATAGCGATAATAATTGAAATCGAAGCTCGGCCATCTTCTTGTATAACCGGTAACAGAACGCCATCAACAAAGATCACTGATTCGGGAAATCCGAATCCTTGTGGATCGGCTAATGGACCGTGTACCGCCCATAGTAAAGTGTATAAGCCAACGTAGTTAAGCATGATAGTAGTTAAAATAAGATTGGTGCTAAATACGCGTTCTAATAGTGTTGGGATTGCTGCCCAAAGCATGCCACTAACGATGCCAACAACCAGTACTAATGTTAGTGAGCCGACACCTGCGTCGTCCCCCATCTGTACTGCTATGGCACTACTGGCCACTGCGCCGATAAGTAATTGTCCTTCTGCGCCAATGTTCCAGATATTAGCGCGATAACATAATGCCAAACCAACCGCACATAACATGAGAGGAGTCGATTTAACCATTAATTCACCTACATTATAGCTATCGCTTAGTGGCGAAATAACAAAAACGTTAAATGCTTTGGCTGGGTTTACGTCTAGCGAAACAAACATTAATCCTGAAACAATCATAGTTAGCAAGATAGCGATGATTGGCGAAAGCCAGGCCATGAGTTTAGAGCTTTCGATTCTTGGTTCCACTTTAAGCATTGGAACTCTCCTGTGCTTGTGCTTGGTCATGATGGATAAAGCTGCCCGCAATCCATTGTCCTATTTGTTCGATGTTGGTTTTACTTGTTTCGACGGTAGGAGCAAGTGCGCCTTCATATAAGGCGGTGATTCGGTCACAAATAACAAACAATTCATCGATGTCTTCAGATACCACTAAAATAGCGGCACCTTGATCTCTTAAAGCAATTAATTGTCGATGAATGGCACTAGCTGCGCCAATATCAACACCCCAAGTAGGATGGGCGCAGATAAGTATGTTTGGGCTTTGATCAACTTCGCGACCAATAATGAATTTTTGTAGATTACCACCCGATAAACTTTTTGCTTGTGCCTGCCTATCACGACATTTCACTTTATTTACTCTGATGATTTTATCTGCCAGTTCGGTAAGTTTTTGTTTTAGGATAAAACCATTTTTCACCAGTTTTTCGCTGTTTGTTAATAAGGTATTATCCGTTAAACTCATTTCCGGCACAGCGCCTTGCCCTAGTCGATCAGTCGGGACATAGGCCATACCTAGCTTACGTCGTTCACCTGCATCCGCATGGCCAACGGCTTTGTTTGATAACAAAATACTGGCGCTATCGGCACGGCAGTCCTCACCACTAATCGCTTCAAGTAGGTCTTCTTGGCCGTTACCAGCAACGCCAGCAACACCCAGAATTTCACCTGCTCTTAGTTTTAAATTAACCTTATTTAATCCGCAACCAAACGGATGCAGTGGTGGCAATGTAAGGTCGACGGTTTGGAATATTACGTTCTCGGTTAGGTTTTTCGGATAACTTTCTGATAACTCTGCTTCACTGCCAACCATCATTCTGGCAATGGTCTCTGGCGTTTCATTGGCAGGAATACATTCGCCGCTGACTTCGCCACCACGTAGAATAATGGCTCTATCGCACAGTTCGGTCACTTCTTTTAATTTGTGACTAATAAAAAGAATGCTACAACCTTCGCTTGTTAGTTTTTTAAGTACCCTAAAAAGACCGGCAACTTCTTGTGGCGTTAATACCGATGTTGGCTCATCTAGAATCAGTAGCTCGACATCTTGTATGAGACAGCGCAATATTTCTAAACGTTGTCTCTCACCAATACTTAAGCTGTGAACATAACGATCGGGTTCTACATGTAGATCATATTTTTCACTAATTTCGATCACCCGTTGCTTTAGGTTGTCAAGTGAAGATAAAAACTCTTTATCTAAACCCAGCTCTATATTTTCTAATACGGTGAGAGTCTCGAACACTGAAAAATGCTGAAAAACCATGCCGATACCCATGGCACGAGCTTGGTTTGGTGAGCGAATGTCAACTTCATGGTTTTTCCACATAATCGACCCGGTGTCTGGCTTATTAACACCGTAAATCATTTTTACCAGTGTCGACTTTCCTGCTCCGTTTTCTCCGAGAAGCGCAAGTATTTCGCCTTTCTCTAGGGTCAAGTTAACGTTATTGTTTGCTATCACCCCTGGAAAAAACTTACTAACATTCCAAAGTTCTAATAAATGTCCATTGGTCATGGTGAGATTGTTCCTTACCCGATAATTGGAATGGTTCATGCAATAACCTGACCAATTGTTCAACTCATCAGTAATCTTAGTAATTGTTAAGGAATTGTAGATAAAATGCACGACAATTGATGTCCATATTGGTGCGATAGCACCAATATGAGGCGTAAAATAAATGAGTTGACGTGTCATTAACTAACTAAGAGTCGAATTTGTTTAATTATTAATAACTCTAATGGCTAACGGAAAAAATATGTCTGATAGTAAAAGTGATTCAAATACACTAGTAAAAGGCGGGTCTATTCGAGCGAAGAATAAACAGCGAATATTGCAAGCAGCAGAACAAGAATTTGCCAAACATGGATACAAAGGAACCTCAGTTCAAGCCATTGCAGATAGCGTACAATTACCCAAAGCAAATATTCTGTATTATTTCAAATCAAAAACAGGTCTGTATAAAGCGCTGCTTACTGATATTTTAGATATGTGGAATGAAGGGTTTTCAGCGGACGGTGATGAAAAGCCGCCAAGTGATGTTATTCGGGATTATATTATCGAAAAAATGCGTTACAGCCGCAGTCATCCTCTACGTTCAAAGATTTTCGCAATGGAAATTATTCAAGGCGCGCCAAACATTCGGGATGTGATAGAGCAGCCAATGATTGAGTGGTCAAAGCACAAATCGAATATTATTCAGAAATGGGTAGATGATGGGGTGATTGGCAAGATTAACCCGCTTTATTTACTGTTTCTTATTTGGGGAAGCACCCAGTTTTATGCCGATTTTGATCGAGAAATTGAACTGATCCAAGGAAGGCCGTTAAGCGATGATGAATATTCAGAAGCGGAAAAATTCACCGTAGATATCGTTTTAAAAGGCTTAGGTTTGAGTTGATTTTGTGTCACTGAAACGGAGTGTTTTTTATCCTAGCAGCAACGGCTTTATAAAAAACTGAACACTTGGTCAGAAAATTGCTTAACATTTATTATATCTGCCATTAACATCTTGTTTTCAGATTAAGCAGAAGTTTTACAAAGTAGGTCGTAAAGCTCATCAGGATGTGCGTTAAAGACAGGACAAGGAAAGGTTATGACTGACAATTATCCAAGGGATTTGATTGGGTATGGGGAATTCCCCCCTCATGCTAATTGGCCAAATAAAGCTAAGGTCGCACTGCAATTCGTGATTAACTATGAAGAAGGTGCTGAAAACTGTGTGTTGCATGGTGATGAAGGGTCAGAACAGTTTCTTTCTGAAATAGTTGGTGCTGATTCTTATCGGGACAGGCACCTCAGTATGGAGTCGATTTACGAGTATGGTAGCCGTGCCGGTTTCTGGCGTTTACATCGATTGTTCAATCAACATAATGTCCCTGTAACGGTTTTTGGTGTTGCCAAAGCGTTGGAAAAAAACCCTGATGCCGTTAAAGCAATGCAGCAATCTGGTTGGGAAATTGCGTGTCATGGCTTGCGTTGGATTCATTACCAAGATTTTACCGTAGAACAAGAAAAAGCTCATATCGAGGAAGCCATTGCAATTCATCAAAAAGTGACCGGTAGTAAGCCTAAAGGGTGGTACACAGGAAGAACCAGTCCACACACGTTGGCTCTTATCGCTGAGCGAGATGATATTCTTTATTGTGCCGACAGCTACGCGGATGATTTACCTTATTGGGACAATAATTATAGCAAGCCGTTGTTAGTCGTACCTTATACTTTGGACACTAATGATATGCGTTTTGCTACCCCACAAGGCTTTAATAGTGGTGAACAGTTTTATCAATATCTTAAAGATGCGTTCGATGAACTCTATTTAGAAGGCGATTTTACGCCTAAAATGCTCAGTATTGGCTTGCATTGTCGCATTGTCGGTCGACCTGCTCGTCTTGCTGCCTTGAGACGTTTTCTCGATTACACCAAGCAATTTTCCGATGTGTGGTACGCCACTCGTGAACAAATAGCAGAACATTGGTTAGCGAATAATCAGTCAGGTAATAAAACGCTCGAAAATAATGGGAAACTAGTAGATAGATCCGGTGAGGGATGCTCAACTGTTCGCTCTGATTATCATGTTCAGCAACATAACTTTACAGATATATCTGCGGCTAATTTAACTGCACAAGATATCAGTGGCGATGTGTTATCTCAATTACGTTTATCGGTAAAAGATTTATTTGCTATAAAAGGGTATAAAACAGGTGCTGGTTTGCCTGTTTGGCTATCTTCAGCACAAGAAGAAACCGATAATGCGCAAGCTGTTCAACTATTGTTAGAGCAAGGTGCTCAGTTAACTTATAAAACTCAGCTTGATGAGCTGGCTTATTCTTTAGCCGGTAATAATAGCCATTATGGTGTTTCAATTAATCCTTATGATTCAAACAGAAGCAGCGGAGGCTCTAGCTCGGGTGCGGCGTTGTCAGTTGCCTTGAATGAAGCTGATTTAGGCTTAGCAACGGATACCGGTGGCTCTATTCGTGTGCCCGCGAGTTACTGTGGTTTATTTGGCATGCGACCAACTTACAATGCCGTGCCAGCACAAGGTTTAGTTCCATTGGCACCTAGATTCGATACCGCTGGGTTGATGACGCAAGATTTGTCAACGTTAGAGTTAGGTATGCAAACTTTACTGGGACAAAAGAAAGTTGAGCCAATTAATAGTATGGCCTGGTGTGAAGCGTTATGGGAAGGCGTGAATGAGCAACTCAAACATAAAGCGTTGCAAATTTTTGAGCAGTTTTCTGGCCATACCACTCGTTTAGATGAACCGCCGCTGAATGCGGAAGAAAGACGTTTTTGTTTTTCGGTACTGCAAGCCGATTCTATTTGGCAGCATCATGGTGATTGGCTAGCTAACCATTTAGACGACTTTGCTGCAGATATTCAACAGAGATTAGTCTGGGGAAAAAGTTTAACTGTCGAAGATAAATTGCAAGCCGAGGCGCTATTGCAACAATGGCAAGCTGGGAAATCAACTTGGTTACCTGATGGTTGTATCTTATTAATGCCAACAGTTCCTAGTGTTGCTCCCTTGATCACGTCGAAGGGCGAGCAAGTAGATAAAGAGCGACAAATTTTATTAGGTTTAACTTCTATTGCTGGATTAAGTGGTTGGCCTCAGTTACAAATCCCTTTATTTGAAATCGATAACCTACCCGTTGGAGTGAGTTTGTTAGGTAAAGAGAATACGGATTTATCGGTGATTTATTTTAGTAAGCAACATCTTATTAATCGGTAAGTCGATTTAGTAGATAGGATGCTTTGCCAACAAAAAGGAATGAACAATGTCATATAAGGCCGCGGTTACCGCGCCACATTATCTTGCTGCACAAGCCGGTGAGCGCATTTTACAACAAGGTGGTAATGCGGTTGAAGCATGCGTTGCGATGGCGAGTTCCTTGACGGTGGTTTATCCACACATGACCAGTTTAGGAGGTGATGGGTTTTGGTTGATTCATAAACCTGGAGAAGAGCCCATCGCCATAAACGCAGCAGGTAAGTGTGCAAACGACCTAACTCATGCAGAATTTGGTCACCATTCGCGAGGAGAAAAAGTTGCTTTGACTACCGCGGGCGCTGTGGCGGGTTGGGATAAGGCGTTGTCACTTTATCCGGGCAATCTGGGTTTAGATGATTTATTTCAATCCGCTATCGAATTTGCTCAAAACGGTATTGAAGTGACTCAAACACTGCATGATGCGCAGATAAAGTTGTTGCAAGAGATTGATGACGATGATTTTTCATCGGTGTTCTTGAAACAAGGTAAAGCTCATGCAGTAGGCGATACAATACGTTTACCTGCGTTAGCGCATACTTATCAACGCTTAGCGGAAGCGGGCCTACAAGATTGGTATCAAGGCACGTTAGCTGAACAGAATGCGCAATATTTACAAAAAAAGGGCAGCCCGATTTGTCTAGACGATATCGCCAGTTCCATAGCCAAAGTGACTACGCCTTTAAAAGCCAGTACGCAATGGGGCGATTTCTATAACTTTGGTGTGCCAACACAAGGTGGGGCATCGTTGAATATTTTAGCTTTGCTGGATCATTATGTGAGTCAAAGAGCACAAGATGAGCAGTATTGGAACAGTGAACAGGGTGAAGAAGAGTTGCTCCACTATTTGGTGGAATCGGTAAAAGTAGCTTTCAATTGGCGTAATTGTCATTTGAGTGACCACGCTTCGCTTGATGCAGAAATGCAACAGCGTTTGACTGCAAGTGCAATAAAAGCGCAAAGCGAAACCATTTCTGATAAAGCTAAAGCTTGGCCGAATCCTGGACCAACAGGCGATACCGTTTGGATGGGTGTAGTCGATTCTGAAGGTTTGGCTGTGAGTTATATTCAAAGTATTTATTGGGAATTTGGCTCTGGCGTAGTGAACCCTGAGACTGGAGTGGTTTGGAACAATCGTTGTTTAGGTTTTAGTACCGATCCAACTCATGCGAATTATATTCGGCCTGGACAGCAACCGATGCATACACTTAACCCACCATTGGCGCTACTAAAAGACGGCTCTCGCTTTATTTATGGCACGATGGGAGGAGAAGGGCAGCCTCAAACTCAAGCCGCCATAGTGTGGCGTTATCTAGTCCAAAAACAAACCATAAGTAACGCCATTCGCGCTCCTCGTTGGTTACTGGGCAAAACTTGGGGCAAAGCGAGCGAAAATTTGAAGTTAGAAGAAACTTTGTTTAATAAGTTCGCGATATCATTACAAGACAGAGGACACGATGTTGTGTCAGCGGCAGATTTTGCTGAGTTTTTTGGCCATGCCGGTGCGATTCATGTTTCCAAATCAATAACCAGCGCTGCATCAGATCCACGCAGTGATGGTGAAGCCATCGTTAATGAAAGCGGTCGTTAATTACAATTGTCGTTAACTACAATCGTTGTTAATAGAAAACGTTGTTAATAGAAAATAGAAAACAAAACAATCAGTTAAAAAGAAAAATAATTAATTGGATCAATCGTATTCAAAAATAAACATTTAATTTGCAGTGAAGGAACGAAATAACAAATGAACGAATTTATGCAAGTGTTACCAGTAATTTTAGCACTTCTGGCAACAGGAGTGGTTGCTGGGTTGTTGGCAGGACTATTAGGCGTTGGCGGTGGGATTGTCATCGTTCCAGTACTGTATTATCTGTTTCAGAGTTTTGAGGTGAGTGCTACTTCCGCGATGTTGATTGCCACCGCGACATCACTCGCCACTATTGTTCCTACATCGGTTAGCTCAATCAGAGCGCATCATAAAAACGGCAATGTAGATTGGCAACTGCTTAAATGGTTAGCACCATTTATTGTCATAGGTGTTATCGCCGGTAGTTTGTTTGCCACCAGCGTCGGCGGTCCATGGCTTACTGCATTGTTTGGTGTTGTGGCTACATTATCAGCTTTAAATATGCTGCTGCGTGCCAACGCTGCACCTTTAGCACAATCGTTACCTAATAAAGCAGGTCAAGGCGTGATTGGATCGTGCATTGGTTGTCTAAGTGTCATGGTTGGTATCGGTGGCGGAACTCTCACCGTTCCGACTCTGTCTGCATTTAACTATCCAACCCACAAAGCGGTTGGAACTGCAGCGGCGGTTGGGTTATTAATTGCGCTACCGGGTGTCGCGACCATGTTATTAGTTGGCACAACACCAAGTGATGCACCGTTTGGTAATTTTGGTTTGGTTAACTGGGCAGGGTTTGTATTTATCGTGCCATTAACGGTGTTCTTTTCACCAATAGGTGCAAGTTTAGGTAAGAAATTAGATAGCGTGAAGCTGAAGAAAGTATTTGCCTTGGTTTTAATCTTTACCGGACTTCGCATGTTGCTACAGAGCTTTTAGTCGTTCTGTATCAACTATTAACGCTTTTAATCATCAGCATGATTTTAAAATGACAGCAACAATTTCAAGGAATGAACAAATGGATTTATTTGAAAGACTTTCGCCGCCGCCACGTATTTTAATGGGACCAGGACCGATTACGGTCTATCCACGTGTATTACAGGCGATGAGTAATCAATTGATTGGTCAATATGATCCGGTTATGACTGGATATATGAATCAAACCATGGCGCTATATCGAGAAGTTTTTAAGACCAAAAATCAAGCAACAGTACTCATTGATGGTACGGCCAGAGCAGGAATAGAAGCGGTATTAGTGTCTTTAATTGAGCCTGGTGATAAGGTTTTAGTCCCTGTTTTTGGACGATTCGGGCACCTGCTTGCAGAAATCTCCGAACGAGCTGGAGCAGAGGTCATTAAGTTTGAAGTAGAGTGGGGGACTGTAGTGACCGATTCTATGCTAGAACAACAAATTATCCGCCATAAACCTAAAGTACTCGCTTTAGTTCAAGGTGATACGTCTACCACTATGTTGCAACCGCTTGAAGGTGCGGGTGAATTGTGTAAAAAACATGGCGTACTTTTCTACAGTGATGGAACCGCTTCAATTGTGGGTAACGCTTTTGAAACAGATGAATGGCAACTAGATGCGGTATCGGTTGGTTTGCAAAAATGTTTAGGTGGCCCGTCTGGAACGGCTCCGGTGACTCTAAGCGAAAAAGCGGTCGAGCGTATTCGACAACGTAAACATGTTGAAGCAGGCATTCGTACCGATAGTCATCAATCAGGGCAACTGAGTCGCATTCGTTCAAATTACTTTGATCTGGGTATGATCCTAGACTATTGGGGAGAAGAGCGTCTTAATCATCATACTGAAGCGACCAGTATGTTGTTTGCTGCTCGCGAATGTGCACAAATTAACTTACAAGAAGGGTTAGATAACGTTATCGCTAGGCATAAAAAATCGGGTGACGCTTTAGTCGCTGGACTACGTGCAATGGGGCTGACTTTATTTGGAGATCTTGCGCATAAAATGAATAACGTCGTCGGTGTTGTTATTCCTTCTTATGTCGATGGTGACGCGATTCGCACTGCAATGTTGGAGCAATTTAATATTGAAATAGGTACCTCTTTTGGGCCACTGCATGGCAAGGTCTGGCGCATAGGGACTATGGGCTACAACGCGAGATTGGATACAGTATTATTAACATTGGTCGCACTAGAGGCATTGTTGGTTCAAGCTGGTGGTTCTATTAAACAAGGTGCAGCATATTATTCTGCCATGGAACAGTACCAATCAGGGAACTAAATTATGGATATAAAGTTAGCTGATAAACTTGCCGACACAGTTATGCAATATTGTGAAATTTTAGCAGAATATACTCAAACTCCAGGGATGATGGATAGGCGTTATTTAACGGCTGAGCATAAGCAAGCTAATCAACAAATATTTAGATGGGCGGAACATAGCGGCTTACCAAGTTGGCAAGACCAAGCGGGCAATCAGTGGGTCAGATTACCTGCAAACAAGACCACCAATCAGCGTGTTATATTAGGTTCGCATACTGATACAGTTCCTAATGGTGGAAAATATGATGGTATTTTGGGTGTCGTTGCCCCGTTGGTGTTAATGAAACACTTTGCCGAAAATGAAATAGCCTTCGATTTTAATCTTGATTTGGTGGGGTTTGGTGACGAAGAAGGCACGAGATTTGGCGCGACGCTACTTGGTAGTTCGGCAATTACTGGCAAATGGAATAATCAGTGGCATGCGCTAACCGATGAAAATGGGATCAGTTTAGCGCAAGCGATGCGCGATTTTTCTCTGGATATATCCAAGGTGGTCGAAGCCGAAATAAATAGTGATGATGTACTCGCGTATGTAGAGTTGCATATAGAACAAGGCCCGGTATTAGAAGAACAAGATTTAGCGATCTCGGCGGTTAACGGAATTTCCGGAGCACGACGATTCGCTATTTCGATAGAAGGTAAAGCGGGACACGCCGGAACTGTTCCGATGAGGTCCCGTCAAGATCCCTTAGTTATGGCTAGTGAATGGATCACTGAGCTAAATCGATCGGCTAAACTGACGGTTGATTTAGAACATCCTGTACTTGCAACGGTAGGTAAATTAGAAGTATTGCCCGGTGGCGTTAACGTTATTCCTGGCCAAGTCGATTTATCTCTAGATGTGAGAAGTTTAAATGATGATGCGCGAGATTTATTATTGGATGTTTCTTTTTCTCAACTACATACCCTAGCAGATAGAGATGGCTTAAATGTTACGATTGAAGAAACACATACTGCTCAGGCGGTTTATTGTGACCCTAAGTTAACCCAAACTATGGCTGAGGTTATTAATGGATTGACTGGTAAGCCACTTACGTTAACCTCTGGAGCTGGGCATGATGCTATGGTGTTTGCTGATTTTGTTGCAACTACAATGTTGTTTGTACGCTGCAAAGAAGGAATCAGTCATAACCCCAAAGAATCGGTAGAAGTTGAAGATGTTGCTATGTCATTAACAGCTTTAGTTAATTTTCTAAACGAGTTCACAGTTAATTGATATAATTATACTAATATAAATTTTTATAATTTAATGAGTCTACCGGCATGTATAATGAATATTTAGGTTATTTAGCGGCATTTTGTACAACTTTCTCTTTTGTCCCTCAAGTTGTCGCAATACTAAAAACTAAAAATGTTGATGGAATTTCGACGGGAATGTATGCCATGTTCGTTATTGGTGTGCTGTGCTGGCTTATTTACGGACTTGTGAATAATGATTGGCCATTAGTCGTTGCCAACACAATTACCGGTATTCTTGCCATGATGGTCTTGGTGTTAAAGCTTCGAACCTCTAAAGTTAAAGCTATAGATTAACGTATTATGTAACTTACACCCTTATTGATTTTTTTGTTACTTATTGGCTGCTGTTACTGCTTCGTTAAATTATTTACAGTATGTTATAGTGTAAAAAGCTGAACTTTATAGGTCAAATAATGAAATCTGTTGATAAAACTTCCTCATTTAAAAGTTCTATCTTGCTTTTAACGATGGTCGCCTGTCTATTTTTTGTCACTTCAATGGCTAAGGCCATTGAAGTGGATAAAAAGCATCTTTTACTTATCTATTCTTATCACCCAACATTTGCGACTACCAACCAAGTGTATCAAGGGTTACTTTCTGGTCTCGACGGCGCTCCCGTTGAAATCGATATCGAATATATGGATAGTAAATCATGGTATGACGATACCAGTATCAATAATTTTTATCGCTCTCTAAGTTATAAGTTAAAGAATAGACAACAATATGACTATATCGTTACATCAGATGATAATGCATTAGATTTTGCTCTGACCTATAGAAAGCAATTGTTTCCAGATACCCCCATTGTTTTTCTAGGGGTTAATAATATTGAGTTCGCGATGGCTCAGAATAGTGATCCTGCTGTTAGTGGGGTTATTGAAGCGACCTCTATTCCTGCAAATATAGAGATAATTAAATCAATATTTCCTGATAAAACTGATATTTATGTTATCGGTGATGGCACCACAACAGGAAACATTGATATAGATAAATGGTCAGTGTTGGTTGATGATTACCCGTCAATACATTGGCATCTGTTAGATTTAGAAGAATTGAGTTGGGATGAATTTAAGCAAGCGCTCAAGTCGATTGACCCTGATTCCAGTAGCCTCTTATTACTGTCTGCTTATCGTGATAAAAATAATGTCAATGTGACGTTTGATGAGTCGTTGAATCTTATCGTGAGTAATACTGATACGGCTATTTTTCATCCATATCAGCATGGTATTGGCGAAGGTATCTTAGGTGGTGTTGTGGTCGACCATGAACAACAAGGGATCAAAGCTGGTAAGATTGTTGTTCAACATATGTTAGGTGGCGCTAAGGTTAATATTCCAGTTATTGAAGCAAGTCATAATTTGCCCATTTTTGATGCTAGACAGTTACAACGTTATAAAGTGGAATCATCCAATTTACCTGAAGGCTCGGTTGTTAAGTTTGAAGAGGCAAGTGTATTTGAACGATATACTACCGAAATTATCGGCGTTCTATTGGTTCTAGTTGTATTACTCTTGCTACATGGTTTCGCCCGTTACCAAACTAATAAACATACTAAAGCGAGTGAAAAAAAGCTGAGAATTATTCTAGATAGCATCGACGCTTTTATCTATTTAAAAGATCTTTCTGGAAAATACTTGTTTGCAAATAAGTTGACCCGTGAACAATTTGGCCTGTCGTTTGATGAAATGTTGGGTAAAACGGACTATGACTTGTTTGATAACAATATGGCGAAAAAAATAGAACAAGTTGATCAAAGGGTCATAAAATATAAGTATAAATACAGCCAAAATGAAAGCTTTTGGCGTGAAGAATCACAATCTTTACAAGAAGTTATTACCACTAAAACGGTACTTTTAGACGAAAATTCAAATGCTTATGCTTTATGTGGTGTGACAGTAGATATAACCGCACAGAAAAGACACGAAAGGCTACTCGAACAATCTGCTTTTTATGACACGTTAACTGGGGTACCTAACCGTCTGGTGTTTATAGAGCGATTAACTCAAGCAATGTGTAAGAGTGACCGAAGTAATAGAACACTTTTTGTTGTGTTTTTTGATATCGATAATTTTAGTCAGATAAATAAAAAGCATGGTCATGACTTTGGTGATACCGTACTCAAGGCGGTTATTAATCGTGCTAAAAAGGTAATTAATAAAGACAGTGTAATAGCGAGACTAGGTGGTGATGAATTCTATTTATTGTTTGAGTCAGAATCCAACTCGCAACATGAACCCAAACGTGTCTTAGAGTCGATTTCTGAGCCAATCGACATTGATAACCACCAAATCGTTCTTACCGCTTGTGCTGGTTTAACTAGCTATCCACAAAGTAACAGTATTGAGCCTGAGCATTTAATGCGTCAATCTGAGCAAGCTTTGTATATCGCGAAAAGTTATGGGGCGAACCAAATACGGCATTTCAATGGCTACGAACCGAATATTGAAAATTCTAGTCAGTTTAACGAGTTGCTGAGAGCTTTTTCTTCCAATGAATTTATGCTCTATTTCCAGCCTAAAGTGAGTCTGATTGATGGAAGTATTGTTGGTCTTGAAGCGTTAATTCGCTGGAATCATCCAGATAAAGGTGTAATGACACCTGACTTGTTTCTTCCTGATGTAGAAAGGTATAACTTAATCAAAACGCTTGATGATTGGGTGATAGACCGAGCGTTGTTACAAGTAAATACTTGGTTTGAAGAAGGACTCACTATTCCGGTTAGTATTAATGTCAGTCATGCCTATTTTAGACAGAAAAACATTGCTGAACTGTTGAAGGAAAAGTTATATCAGTATCCAAATTTACCTTCTTCTCTTATTGAAATTGAGATTGTAGAGACTAATGCGTTAGATAATCTTACTGAGGTTGCCGATACCATTCGATCATGTAAAGAATTAGGTATTTGTTTCGCTTTGGATGATTTTGGTACGGGTTACTCTTCGTTAACTTATTTACAGCAATTGCCGGTAAACTCTTTAAAGGTAGATCGAAGTTTTGTTATTAATATGCTAACTAGTAAAACGGACTTAAGTATATTACAAGGTATTTTAGGTTTTTGTCGGGCATTTGACATGACATCGGTTGCTGAAGGAGTCGAAACTATAGAGCACGGACGTAGGCTTAAAATTATGGGTTATCAAGTTGCTCAAGGGTATGGTATCGCTCGACCTATGCCAAGCGACCAAGTACATCAATGGGCAAATAATTGGGTATCGCCTAGAGAGTGGGAAGAAGTGCAATAACCCGCTAATATCAATGTTGATTATGAAAGGTTAGCAATGGAAGCTGCAAAATTATTGGTTGATTGTAAAAATACTCACGGTGAGGGTATTGTTTGGTGCCATCAAAGCCAACGATTATTTTGGACTGATATAGAAGGATGTACGCTGTGGACCTACAGTTTGCAAAATCAGTCGTATCAGACTTATGAAATGCCCAATCGCTTATGCGCATTTATGATTAAAGAAGATGGTACGTTGCTTGCGGGATTCGATCAGTATGTTGCAATCATTAATCTTGAATCCAATAACATTCAAAAACTATTCGATTTCGAACCAGAAAATCCTTTTAGTCGCTTAAATGATGGTAAGCCTGATTTAAATGGTAATTTTGTTATCGGTGGTGTAAATGAATCAGACGATGAAAGTTATTGTTCGTCAGTCATTAAAATCGATCGTGATTTGAGTGTTCATACATTAATAAAAGACGTCACCTGTGCAAATAGTATTTGTTTCTCACCAGATGGTAAAACCCTGTATTTTTCTGACACTCCAAAACATAATATTATCGCGTATGACTATTCACCAACTTGTAAAACGTTACCAGAAGGACGAGTTATCTTTGCGGGGACCGATCGATTTTCATTTCCTGATGGTTCGACAGTAGACCAAGAAGGCTATATTTGGAATGCTGTATGGGGAGGGAGTGCGGTTATTCGGATTGATCCAAACAGTGGGGCAATTGACCGGGTAGTTGAAGTACCAGTTAACAACCCAACTTGCGTTGCAATAGGTGGCAAAGATTTAAATTCGCTGTTTATTACCTCTTCTCGACAAGGATTAACAGAGCAAGAGTTGTTTGATAATCCTCAATCTGGTGGTCTATTTACGATTAGTTTATAGAGGGTCAATGTATAAAATTTAGATTTATAAGAGCAAATAAAGTTGACTAATAATTTACTCCGGAGTACTGTGTTTATGTACAGTATTTATTGTAAAGGAGAAAAATATGTTAGCCGACACAATAGAACGCGTAAATAAACTGAGAAAACAAGCAATGAACGATCCTGAATTTATTCGTTCATCAAAGGAGCATGAGCGCAGTATTGTATTGAATGACAAAAGAACCAGTGCTGATAATTGCCAAGTTAATAAAACGCCGAAACGATTTGATAAAGTATTCAAACAAGCTGAATTTGGTGTTAATCCTTCAGGTGTTACTCACTGATTTACTAGTTAACTCGTTATTTATCTAACCAATATCGGTACCGGCCTACCATACTTTCGTTACCTAATATCCCACCTTGGTGTATATACAGTAGTGTCTTGCTTGGGTTATTTGGTATCCAAGTAAGTAAACATTGCCACATAAAAGGATCGTATAGTAGGTCGAATTCAACTTGGGTCTGTATTTCTAACGCTTGCCATAGCTGGTATTCATTTTTGCTCAGACGTCCAAAATGATGTTTTTTGTCGCTAGCAAGAATAGTGGGGTGAGGTGCATCGTTATCTACTTCTGCAAATTGTTCAATTAAGTAATCTTTATCACCAACACAGGCACAAGTTATGACCTTTATTTCGGCAGGTCGTAAATGTTTTTGCAGATAAAGTGATGTGGTACCAGTGCCTGATGGCAGTGCTACAACCCATTCTTGTTTCGGCTGAACAAGTGTCCATTGTATGATTTCTTGAGCAAGTTGTTTTACGCCTTCCTCTGCGATTGGAGAGCGGCCACCTTCAGGCACGATAAGTGTGTTGGGTCTATTGCTATAATTATCCAGAATGTATTGACTTGCATGCCGTCCATTACGATTTTCTACTTGTGATAAGTCAATAATATTTGCACCTAACTCCAAAGCGCCTCGATAATTACCACGAGGTTTTTGTTTTACGTATTTAGGAATATGATCGACAATAAAATCGAGGTCCCATTTTCTTATTGCACAAAGTGCCGCCAGGGAATACAAAGAGTTGGCTTGAATCGAACCGTAACAGACAAGCTGTTTAACTTGGGGAAATTCACCCGTCAATAATGACATGAATTTTCGGGCTTTGTTACCTGAAAATTGATGATGTAATAGATCGTCTCTCTTCAAGTAAAAAGAAACATTGTTGAATGTATGTTGGGTGATAGGGCTGTCAGATAATTTCATTTTCACATCGCTGAACATGCTTTGTTACAGAATTCAGCATGATAAAGTAATTTCTATCCAATAACAGCTTTTAGCCGACAACAGTCTTTAATTACCTACAAAGCCTTTAATTACCGATACCAGCCTTTAATTAATATAAGCTGCGCATCCAAGAATAAAATTGCTTTGCCTATTTATGTTTCTAGAGCTTATGTTTCCAGAGTTGTGGCATTTATTGCGCGATAAATATGGTGTTGTGTTCGCAAATTCGCTTCCAAACCCGTTCACCTGCAGGGTGCAGTTTGGTACGAGAGCGATATGCATATAATTCTGTGTTAACCGTTGCGTTTTCTGACTCAAGAATAACCAATTTATTCTGTTTGAGCTCTTCGGTTATGGCGTAATCCGGAAGCCAACCGATACCTTCCCCTTGTAAGATAAGCGCCTTCACTAGATCGGTCATTGAAGAGGAGAATATAGGTTTAAGTGCATAGTGGTTGCTATTTTGACGAGTGAGTCTGCCCATATAACTGGAGGTAGAATGCATAATAAATGGCGTGATTTCAGTTTTAGATAATGAGTATTTTGCTTGGTTATCATCCAAAACACTCACACAATAATTCTTGGAGTTGCCCAGTTTATGAGCTAAATAAGGTTCGGTAAGCAGCTGAGGGTTTTGATAGCTTAATACAATATCACAAGCACTGTCTTCAAGCATTTTAACGGCATCATCGACATCAATAGCTCGTACATCAAGAATAACGTCGTGCTCTTCAGCAAACAGGTTGAACTTAAACAGCGGTAATATATCGGTAGCGATAGAATGTCCTGCAACAATACTAACTTTTTGGTTGCCTAGAATAGACAAATCATTGAGTCGTTCTAATTCATATTCCAATTGGATTATCAGAGACCGGGCGCTAGTACGAAACTCTTTGCCACTTTGAGTAAGTGCAACGGGAGTTTTATCTCTATCAAACAGTTGGCAGCCTACCGCATTTTCCAATGCTTGAATTCGACGGCTAAAAGTCGATTGAGTGACATTTCTTTCTATTGCTGCTTTAGAAAAATTGCCTAGCTCGGCAAGTTTTAAAAAATCCTGTAACCATTTTGTTTCGATATTTAGCATGGTTTATCTCGTCTTAACTATGCAATATATGCATAGATATGCCAGTTATTTCATTTCTTATCAAGATTTATTTTTGCTAATTTATCAACGAAAAGGAGCGGATATGAACAAAAAACTAGGTGTATTAGGTGGTATGGGGCCGATGGCGACCGTAGACTTTGTTCGACGGATTGTCGAAAAGAGTCCAGCGAGTTCAGACCAAGAACATATGGCTATGATTATTTCGAATGATCCCGTTATTCCTGATCGAACCAAACATATTATGGAAAATGGAGAAAATCCATTAACTAAAATGTTAAATAACTTGATGACTCTGAGAGAATCGGGGGCAACTAAAGTGGTGATCCCTTGTAACACGGCACATTATTGGTTAGATAAATTAAGTGCTGATGAGAAGGTTTCATTTATTAGTATTATTGAGGCGGTGATGAGTGAAGCAAGCCGCAGACATATGAGCAAAGTTGGCGTATTGGCGACCAATGCAACTATTCAAACCGGCATCTATACTCGAGCTATTGAGAGTCGGTCGATGACTGCTATTCTTCCTACTGACCCGCAGCAACAGCAAGTTATGCAAGGCATTTATAGCGTAAAATCGGGAAAGATTGAACAGGGGAGAGAGATGATGGAACCTGTCTTTGACGATCTTATTGCTAGAGGAGCGGAAGGCGTTGTATTGGGTTGTACAGAAATACCTATCGCCTTTGATCACTTTTGCTCAGAAAAAAAATCTAGAGCATTGGATTCACTAGATATTTTGGCTGACCAGTGCGTTAAGTATTATTACTATGAAGTGTAATTATTTTCAAGTTGACCTTTGATATTGTACAAAGCTATTTTGACCGAATATATTCCTTGTAATTAATAAAAATTTATTGGATGTCTTGACCCTCCGCACAGACTAAAGTGGTTTAATACGCCACAATATTTTTTTGAACTAATGTTTTATATTTTTTATCAGTAAAAAGGAAGGTCTGAATGCGCATAGGAATTGATTTAGGTGGAACCAAAATAGAAGTGATTGCGCTGTCAGATCAAGGTGACGAACTGTTTAGAAAACGTGTAGATACACCGCAAGGGTCTTATCAAGATACACTTTATGCGATAAAAGGCTTGGTTGATGATGCTGAGAAGGCAACAGGGCAAACGGGTAGTGTAGGAGTTGGCATTCCAGGTACAATTTCTCCCTATTCAAAGAAGGTCAAGAACGCAAATTCAACGTGGTTAAATGGAAAACCAATCGATGTAGATTTAACCATTTTACTCAAACGAGAAGTTCGTGTTGCAAATGATGCAAATTGTATGGCTGTGTCAGAAGCGACTGATGGTGCAGGAGAAGGCCATAAAGTGGTTCTCGCGCTTATTTTAGGTACTGGTGCGGGTGCAGGTTTAGTTATCAACGGTATCCCTCATGCTGGAGGGAACGGTATCGGTGGGGAATGGGGACATAATCCTCTGCCGTGGCAAAACGCTGAAGAGCGCGCGATTGGCGATGCGACGCAATGTTACTGTGGACAACATGGCTGTATTGAACAGTTTGTTTCTGGTACTGGTTTGTGTGCGGATTATCAACGTAAGAGTGGCACTTCATTGAACGGTAAACAGATCTCAGAATTAGCCGATCAAGGAGATAAAACCGCATTATTAACATTAGAGGTTTATGAACATAGATTGGCAAAATCTATTGCCAGTGTGATTAATCTACTTGATCCCGATGTTGTTGTATTGGCAGGTGGTGCATGTAACATAAAGCGATTGTATGAAAATGTGCCTAAAATTTTACCTAATTATACGTTTGGTGGTGAATGTCATACCCCTATTAAAGCAGCGATTCATGGGGATTCAAGTGGGGTACGAGGTGCGGCTTGGTTGTGGCCAAACGAATAATAGAGTATTAATAAATTATTCGGGCTTATAAATACGACTTAGCGATGTTTGTTGGTTTTGAATGCCTTAATCGATTTTTTGTTATTAGTGCGCCTATTGGCTTGTTTATCTCTTGGTCTACGCGCACTTTCGCCGTAAGAAGGTTTATCCGTTACTGGAAATTGTTCTAACTGGTCTAGCTTTAATTCTCTGTTAGTAAATTGACGAATAGAATCCAAATGTTGGTTTTCATTATGACAAACTAAAGAAACCGCTAAGCCTTCTGCACCCATTCTGGCTGTTCGACCAATTCGGTGTACATAGGTTTCTGGGTTAGCAGGTAAGTCATAATTAACTACTACCGGTAAACGTTCAATGTGCAAACCGCGAGCAAGTAAGTCAGTCGCAATAACAACCATCAGTTTATGTTGTTTAAATAAATCTAATGTTTCATTTCGTTGTTGTTGGCTTTTATTTCCGTGTAATGCAGCACAAGAAATGCCGGATTTATTCAGCTTTTTACTTAACGCATCGGCATTTTCTCGTGTGGAAATAAACACCAATACTTGTTGCCATTGATGTTGTTTTATTTGGTGTATTAATACCTTGGCCTTGTTTCCTTTATTGACCAAATAAAGGTGTTCTTGTATCTGGTCGACAACGCTATTGATAGCATGCAGTTGAATTTGAACCGGATTAGACAATAGACTGTTGGCCTTTTCCTGCAATATTTCTGGCATGGTGGCCGAAAACAGAGCAGTTTGATTAATCGCTGGTAAATAACTAATGATATTGGTTAGGTCAGGCCAAAATCCCATGTCCAGTAATCGGTCAACTTCATCTAGTACTAACGATTTTACTCGTTGAACGTTGATCATGTTTTGTTTGAGCAATTCAAGCAACCGTCCAGGTGTAGCCACAATAATGGCAGGGTTGTTAGTTAACACTGTAATCTGGTGGTCTATTTCTGTTCCACCGCAAAGTGTCATCACCTGTACATCTATCTGTTGAGATATGCTTGATAGTTCATTGCTAATTTGTGTCGCGAGTTCTCTGGTTGGAACTAATACAATGGCCTGGTCAGCAGCACGATGCTGCATTGCTTTCTCAATAAGTGGTAACCCATAAGCCAGTGTTTTACCACTCCCTGTTTGAGCTAAAGCTAATAGGTCACGGTTATCCATCATTACCGGAATCGTCCGTATTTGTATCTCTTTAGCGGTTTTTATTTTTTCCGGTAAAGATGATATTAGTCTGGCGCTGATTGGTAACTCAGAAAATGACATAAATGGTTTCTTATTGATGGTTACAAATATGGAATGAATGGCAGTCTTAGTCTTGTTGTTCCGGACGAAGTTTAAGTTGAACTCCTTTTAAGAAATTACGTAGAATTTGGTCTTTACATTCACGATAATGTTTATTGTCTGGTTTGCGGAAAAAGGCACTTAATTCATGTTTGCTCATGATAAAGTTGGCTAACTCCATTGTGTGCAAAATATCTTCAGATTTCATATTAAGCGCTATGCGCAGCTTCATGAAAATCATATTGTTCGAAAGTTTCTTTTCTGGTGCAGGTTGTTCACCGTCACGCTTGCCTCGTTTAGTATTGATCAAACCATTTAAAAAGATAGCTAAGTCTTTATCCACCATGTTTTTGTAGTCTGGATCATCATCTTTTTTCAGCCAATTGCTAATCTGAGCACGAGTGACTGTATGGTCTGCGGCGGCAAATATTGCGATCATTTGTGCATCTTTAAAATCAAAAGTGTAACGGATTCGGCGTAAAATATCGTTATTAGTCAAAATAGTTCCTCATTTTTGTTAATGCTTAGCCATCAATCTGTGCATGTCTGCGGGTTCATTTGGTGATTTACAAGTCGATGTCTGCGCGTAAACTCTGCGTTCTGAAACCGTGACTAAGAATAATAGCGCGCACCTTACCACAGCATGTAATTCCAATACATACTGGATGGTAATCTAATTAGGTTTGTTTCGAATTTTGTTTAAAATTAATATCGATTGATAAAGTTTAGCACATATAGAAGGTGTGTATATTTACGTCTGACAACAAAGATTATGTTGATTAAGTAAGGCATCATAAAAAATTATCAATTTCATAAATTATCATAATTTTCAGTTAGTGTTATTTGTCATTATATTAACCTGCATAGAACAACAACCCACATTGAATAAATAGTGATTAGTATCGACTATAGAGTGTCAACTCGGAGGAAAACAGATTGAATAACCCACTTTTCCAATCAATTCAACTTGGTCAATTTCGTTTAAAAAATCGCATAGTTATGCCGCCTATGACTCGTTCCCGAGCAAGTCAACCAGGTAACGTAGCAAATGAAATAATGGCAGAATATTATGCACAAAGGGCATCGGCAGGATTTATTATTGCCGAAGGAACTCAAATTTCAGCATTAGGGCAAGGTTATGCTTGGACTCCGGGAATTTATTCTGTAGCCCAAATTGAGGGTTGGAAGAAAGTGACTAAAGCTGTACATGATCAAGGAGGCATTATTTTTGCGCAATTATGGCATGTAGGTAGAGTGACGCACCCTGACAACATTGGCGGTGAGCAACCAATATCTTCTTCTGCTTTAAAAGCAGAAAATGTGAAAGTATTTATTGATAATAATAACGGTGAACCTGGTTTTGTTGATGTAGTTGAACCTAGAGAAATGACCCTGCAGGACATCAAAAATGTGATAGAAGAATATCGTCAAGCGGCTTTAAATGCCATAGAAGCGGGCTTTGATGGCATAGAATTACACGCAGCAAACGGTTATTTAGTGAATCAATTTATTGATTCTGAAGCGAATAATCGCACTGATGAATACGGTGGTTGTGTTGAAAACAGACTGCGTTTCCTGAATGAAGTGGTTGCAGCAATGGTTGACGCTATTGGGGCCCAAAGAGTTGGCGTGAGGCTAGCGCCATTCACTTCGCTTAACGGTACAGTCGATGCAAATCCAGTAGAGATTTATGTTGCCGCTGCTACATTACTTAATAAGCACAAAGTTGTTTATCTTCATGTTGCGGAAGTAGATTGGGATGACGCGCCTGATACGCCTGAAACCTTTAAGGTTGCTGTACGTAAAGCTTATCAAGGAACATTAATTTATGCAGGGCGTTATAATAAAAATAAAGCAGCTGAAGCTATCGAGTCTGGTTTAGCGGATATGATTGGCTTTGGGCGTCCTTTCGTGGCTAATCCTGATTTACCAAATAGAATGAAACAAGGTTACCCGCTTGCAACGCATAATCCCGACACGTTATTTGGTGGTGGGGCAGAAGGACTGATAGATTATCCTGTGTATCGGTAGGATCAGTTTTGTTGAACAAAAAATGTCTAATCATTGCTGATTAGACATTTTAAAATACTGATTAGATATTGTTAACTTTATATCTATCGTTAGAGAAGACCTGCTTCTTTATAATATTTGATCGCACCTGGATGAAGAGGAGCAGACAGACCATCTTTGATCATTTCTTCTTTCTTCAAGTTTGCGAATGCAGGATGCAATTTCTTAAATGTATCAAAGTTTTCAAATACTGCTTTTACAATTGCGTAAACAACATTATCTGGAACTGATGTTGAAGAAACAAATGTTGCACCAACACCAAATGTCATTACATCAGAGTCATTACCATTATACATGCCGCCAGGAACGGTCGCTGTGCGGTAAAAACTGTTTGCTGCTAATAATGCATCTACTTCAGCGCCACTAACATCTACGATAGTACTGTCACAAGAAGTTGTTGCTTCTTTGATTGCACCACTCGGATGACCTACAACATATACCATAGCATCAATTTTGTTGTCGCATAGCGCTTTAGATTGTTCAGAAGCTTTTAGCTCAGAAGCCAATTTAAAGTCGTCATTGGTCCAACCATATTCTTTCATTAGAATTTCTATTGTGCCACGTTGACCCGAACCAGGGTTACCAATGTTAACTCGTTTACCTTTTAAATCTTCAAAGGTCTTAATGCCTGAATCAGCACGTGCAACAACGGTGAACGGTTCTGGGTGAATAGAGAATACTGCACGAAGTTCTTTAAATTCGCCCTGATCAGCAAATTTGCTTGTACCGTTATATGCATGGTATTGCCAATCGGATTGTGCGATACCAAGATCTAATTCTCCAGCACGAATCGTGTTGATGTTGTAGATCGAACCGCCAGTACTTTCAACAGAACAACGTATACCGTGTTCTTTTTTAGTTTTATTTACCAAGCGACAGATTGCTCCACCAGTTGGGTAATACACTCCAGTTACCCCACCAGTACCAATTGTAACGAACTGGTCTGCAGCACTAGCAGCAAATGAGGCGCCTAACAACACGGTGGTGGTTGTCGTCGCTAACAGGGTTTTCAATCGAGACATATTAGTTCCTTTTTTATGTGTATTTATTTTCCATGTAACTAAATCCAGAAGTCGCCAAAAGCGGCAACTAACTGTCTAACGCTGTGCGTTAACGGTAGGCATTATGCCTGTAAATATTTAGAAAATCTGCAATATCGTTAATATTATTGAGATACAGCGCACTGTTTTGAAATGGCTAATACGATTACGAACAGCTCCTCTTTTCGGTTTGTATGTTAATTGTGCAAATATACTCTAACATTTAAATGGATAGTAATAAGAGCATTGTATTATTTGAAATTATTAAGCAATTAATTGCTTAATAACCGGGTTTGGTCAGTATGTTTAATTAGATAAGTTTTATGTATAAAGCTCAGCTATGTTCTATACTCAGTTTATAAGGTAATAAAAATATAAAGAACACTATATGCCATTGATTAATGATACAAAATTACTAAGGTTGATTCGTTATGCCCCAGTGGTATTTATTGTATTATTTGTGATGTGTATTAATGTGGTAATTATTCAAGATAATCGAATTAAAGCGAAGCAAAGCATCGATTCATTACGTAGCGAAGTCATAGAAAGGCAAAAAAATATTATTCGTCAACACGTAGAATTAGTCGCTAATGAAATTAATTACCAAAGTACTAAAACAAGGGAAAGACTAAGACGGCAGGCAAAACAAAGAGTGAATGAAGCGTACGCTATTGCCAATAATCTTTATTTAAATAATCAAGATAAATCTAAAGATGAAATTATTAAACTTATATCGGATGCACTAAGACCGATTCGTTTTTTTGAAGGAAGAGGCTACTATTTTATCTTTCAAATGGATGGTGTGAGTGTTATGCACGGATTAAAACCTGAGATTGAAGGTAAATCTGCGTGGAATGCTAGAGACGCTCGTGGGACTTATATTCTTCAGCAGCACATCCAGCTTATACAGCAAGGTGGTGAAGCGTTTTATCGTTGGTGGTATCGAAAACCTAATGAGCCGAAAACTGAAGAGTTTGAAAAAATAGGTTTTGGCAAATTATTTGAACCTTACAATTGGATGATTGGTACTGGTGAATATGTTGTCGACGTAGAGCATGATGTGCAAGCTGAGATTATTGATTGGGTTACCGATTATGGCTATGAAGATAAAGGTTTTATTTTTCTGTTAGATAGTAATGGCACTGTTCTATCTCACCGGGAACCTAAGTTTATTGGTACAAACATTGCCGACTCTACGCTTATTACACGATTAAACAGAAAAAACATGATGCTTAAAGCGGAACAGGGAGGCGGCTTTGTAAGTTATAAAATTCCCGCTATTTATCCCGATACCAACGAAGTTACTGATCAGAAAGAACGCGAAAAAATTAGTTTTGTGCAAGGAATAGAAGGCTGGGACTGGCTAATCGGTACAGGCTTTTATTTAGATGACTTTGAACAGTATTTATTGAAAAATCAAGATTTACTGCGTGAACAAAATCAACACGAATTTGTTAAAATGTTGACACTGAGCTCTATTCTTACCGCATTGACTATTGCCTCATCCTTGGTATTAAATAACATGATCGCTAATCGATTCAATAATTTCCAATTGCGCATAAATGCGGACTTCAGAGAATTAGAGAATACCAAAAATAAAATGCAACATATGGCGACGCATGATGCCTTAACTGGGCTTCCTAACCGATTACTGTTAATTAATGAAATTTCTCAAGGTATAAAATATGCGAAAGAAAATGGGTTTGAATTAGCGGTTGTCTTTGTTGATTTGGACGATTTTAAAAAAGTTAATGATTTATATGGCCACGCTTCAGGTGATAAATTGTTAGAAATAGTCAGCCGAAAATTTGAAACAATTTTAGGACCTAGAGATACTATTTCACGCTTTGGTGGCGATGAATTTATATTTTGTTTTCCTCAGTTGAGAGATGCGAAAGAAGCACAAGAAAAGTTAAATACTATTAGTCGTGTATTTGACGATCAGTTTGTTATAAACGGTAAAGTATTGATTACCAATTGTAGCATTGGTGTCAGTATGTTCCCTTCCGATAGCGATAATGCTGAAAGTCTTATACGTAAAGCTGATATTGTTTTATATAAATCTAAAGCGACTCAAAAAGGCAAAGTCATGTTTTATGACGACAGCATTAATGAGCAAATTCAGTACGAATATAGATTAGAAGAAGAATTGCGTGACGCTGTTGCTAAACAAGAAATTTTCGTTTTATATCAACCACAAATTGACGTTAAATCAGGAGAGTTAGTTGGTGTAGAGGCGCTGGCTCGTTGGAATAATGAACAGTTTGGAGTTATTTCTCCGGCTATATTTATAGAAATTGCGGAACGAATTGGAGTGATTAACGAAATAGGACAGTTTGTGTTCCGACGTACTTGTGAAGATATATTGTCAATTTCACCTAACGGAAAAAACGCAATTGATGTTTCGGTGAATATTTCCCCAAAACAGATATTAGAACAGAACTTTATTGAACAATTGATCGAAGTAATAAGTAACGTTGGTATTGAGATACAACGAGTAACTTTAGAGATTACAGAAAATATCTTAATCAATGATGTCAATGAAGTGTCGCCAATTTTAAATGAATTACGTGAACTCGGTTTTGGTATTTCATTGGATGATTTTGGTACAGGTTACTCTTCGCTTAGTTATCTTAATAATTTACCTATCTCTGAGATAAAAATAGATCGGTGTTTTATTGATAAGATAACCCACAATTCTCAAAGTGTTAGTTTGATTAAGGCGATTATTGCTATTGGTCATTCTGGTGAAATGAAGGTTGTTGCCGAAGGCGTAGAGTCGAAAGAACAATATGTTAAACTTGTTGATCTAGGTTGTTCCTTGATACAAGGATATTATTTTGATAAGCCATTATCGATTGAAAAACTGATATTAAGAGAAGAGGGAAAGGTAAGTGCTTAGACATTTACTCGACTAAGCACTTAATAGAGGTTACTTTGTAGCTGTAGCTGTAGCTGTAGCTGTAGCTGTAGCTGTAGCTGTAGCTTTTAGCCTTTAGCTTTCTGTTTGTTGCCATTGGTTCGCTTAGAACGTTGGTTATCCGTTCTAATATCTGGTTGACCTTTGGTGTGTTTAGTTGCAAATCTTTTAGCACCATGACGACCAGAACCTCGTCTCTGGGCTGGCGTTTTACTCGCAACATCTTCTGCTGGAACCAAACAGGTTTCTTTATCACCAATAAGATGCTTTTTGCCCATTTCAGTTAACGCTTGTCTCAGTAAAGGCCAATTTTCAGGATCATGGTAGCGTAGTAATGCTTTATGTAAACGACGCTGTTTTTCACCTTTAGCCACTGGCACGTCTTCGCGTTTCTTATATTTTACGCGTTTCAATGGATTTGTTTCAGAGTAATACATCGCTGTTGCATTACACATAGGAGAAGGGTAAAAGTTTTGTACTTGATCGCACTCGAAATCATTCGATTTTAACCACAACGCTAGGTTAAGCATATCTTCATCTTCTGTACCAGGATGAGCCGATATAAAGTAAGGAATTAGATACTGTTTCTTGCCTGCTTCAGCGCTGTACTTGAAGAACATCTCTTTAAACTGATCATATGTGCCCATACCGGGTTTCATCATTTTATCTAATGGCCCCTTTTCGGTATGTTCTGGTGCAATTTTCAGATAACCACCAACATGATGTGTGACTAATTCTCGCACATACTCTGGCGACTGAATCGCTAAATCATAACGAACACCTGAGGCGATCATTACTTTTTTAATGCCGTCTACTTTGCGAGCCGAACGATATAAATCAATCAATTCTTGGTGATTAGTATCTAACTTGCTGCATATTTTCGGGAACACACAAGAAGGGTGTCGGCAATTTCTCTCGGCCTTTGGATCGGAACAGCCTAGACGGTACATGTTGGCGGTTGGACCGCCAAGATCAGAAATCGTACCGGTAAAACCGGGGACTTTATCGCGTATTTCTTCTAGTTCCGTTAGGATCGATTCTTTAGAACGGTTTTGGATAATTCGACCTTCATGCTCAGTGATTGAACAAAATGAGCAACCACCAAAACAGCCCCGCATGATATTTACCGAGGTTTTTATCATGTCATAAGCAGGGATTTTAGCCTTTCCGTACATAGGATGTGGAACCCGAGCATAAGGTAAGGCAAAAACGTAATCCATTTCCTCTGTGGTAAGAGGGATTGGCGGTTGGTTAACCCAAAGCTCACGATCACCATGTTTTTGAATGAGTGCGCGTCCCGAATAAGGGTTAGTTTCCAAGTGCATAATGCGACTAGCATGAGCATATAGAATGCGATCATTTTTTAATTTTTCAAAAGGCGGTAACCTTACTGCGGTTGTTTTTGCATCATGTCGAGAAGGGCGAACGGTAATCGGTTGGCTTTTTACTTCAAGTTGCTCTTCTTTTATATCGTCACATTTTGTTTCGACTTCATAAGGGTTGATTGGTACGAACGCTCGACCTGGTTTTTCGATGCGTGAAGAGTCAACAATTTTGTATTGTTCTGGAGCAGCAGGTAAGTTTATGGCTGTACCACGTATAGCGGTCATCTCTTGTAATGTTTCACCATTAGCTAATCGGTGAGCCACTTCCACTAATGCGCGTTCTGCATTACCAAATAGTAGGATATCGGCTTTGGCATCGAATAATACGGAACGACGAACTTTGTCTGACCAATAATCATAATGAGCAATACGGCGTAAACTTGCTTCAATACCACCTAATACAATAGGTGTTTCTTTATATGCTTCGCGGCATCGCTGTGAATAAACAAGCGTGGCTCTATCCGGACGTTTGCCGCCTTCATTGTTGGGGGTATAAGCATCATCATGGCGTAGTTTACGATCAGCTGTGTATCGATTGATCATCGAATCCATGTTACCAGCAGTAATGCCAAAGAATAAATTGGGCTGGCCTAATGCCATAAACGCATCTTTGTTATGCCACTCTGGTTGAGCAATGATACCAACTCGAAAACCTTGTGCTTCTAATAAACGTCCAATAATGGCCATGCCAAAACTAGGGTGATCGACATAGGCATCACCAGTAACAATAATAATGTCACAGCTATCCCATCCGAGTGCATCCATCTCTTTTCTACTAGTAGGTAAAAATTGTGATGTGCCGTAACATTCTGCCCAATAAGGCTTTTGTTTGTGGATAGGAGTAATATCTTTACTGAGTTGTACGCTGTGCATTTTTTGACCTCTGATTTGGCTGGCGGGCATTATATCAGAACGATTGTTCTAGGCTAGGAGTTTTGTTGCTTGCTTATGTGTTATCATCCGCGGCTGAATTAATTTGAACAATATGATGAAATATATTATGACCGAATCTTTGCTTGCTTTGTTGGCTCCAATGCTTCTAGGCGCACAACTTGTTTTAACTTTAGTATTGGTTAAAGGTGAAATTTGTCCAGGACAGCGCGGTAGAGTACATAAATTACTACCTGCAATAGGCGTACTTTGGTTATCTATTGTTACAATTAAAATGAGCGCTTTTATTGTCGCTTGTGCCATTTTTTATTTTTTCTCTAAGGTTCAAATAAGTAAAACACGCAATCAGGGTCCTTTATGGGTTTTGTATTTGGCCGATTTATTAGCATTTTTATTTGTAGCAATGCAGGCGTTTGTATTGCCAACGGCCTTTGCATCTATTGAGTGGGTGCTACTCATTAGTTTATTAGGGGCTATTTTTGCTCAACTACTGTTACTAATCGCCCGTTCACGTTTGCAAGCATTTCACAGAGTTTTGCCGGTGATCGGTATTGTCAGTAGTATGAGTTTAGCCCTAGTCGTTGCTTTACACGTTATTGGTTTAGAGCAGGCAAGTATGGACAGCTTATATCAGACGATATTAATTGGGTTAGTCTGTTTACTTGTCGGTAGTGTCGTGTGGTGTTGGCACTTGGTTACTAGACATACAGTCAACAAAGTTCAGCTATCGATTAGCTTAACGTTGTTACTAGTGGCAGGGGTACAGTTATATCCACTAATCTCTTGGTCACAGCCACTATCATGAGTGTTACTTCTATCTGTATTTTTTCCAAGTATTATTTTTCTAAGTAGCAAGTAGCAAGTAGCAAGTAGCAAGTAGTAAGTGGCATGTAACGTTGGTTAGAACTTAGAACTTAGAACTTAGAACTTAGATTAGGAATGCGACCCTAGTTTGCTAGGGCATCTTTATCCCTTCTAAATTACTTTTACATTGAAGCCTTGCGGTATTGAAGAAGGCTTGTAAATAACTCCTATCGTGTTCAGAGTGACGAGTCGCAGCGAATAGTCGTCTCCATAAACCATTGCCTAATGGTTTACTAGTGATCAAACCTTGCCTAGAAAATTCATGAATCGCCCAATTAGGAATAACAGCCACGCCGAGTCCAGCAGAGACCATTTGAATCAACATTAATGTGTTGTCCGCTTTCTTCCATTTGATTGGCTCAACGCCAGCGGGTTGCATAAAGTGTTTATAGGCGTCTAAACGACTTTTATGGACAGGATAGGTGATCATTGTTTGATCTAGAAAATCCTCGGGTTGGATTTGTTGTTTATCGGCTAGAGGGTGATGAGTTGATGTAACCAAACACATTTCAAAGTCGAATAGTGCTTCGTAATGGACTTCTGACCGAGGCACGATATCTGATGTAATAACCAGATCAAGTTCTCCAGAGACTAGAGCGGGTATAGGTTCAAAGTCAAAACCTGAAATGAAATCTAGGCCAACACTGGGCCAGCTGAGTTGATATTCGCGTAATGCAGGCATTAGCCACTGAAAACAAGAATGGCAATCGATAGCCATATGTAATCGACCATCTACATCTTGTTTTAAATTAGATAATTTACTTTCGGCTACGGCAATTTTGTGCAGTATCTCATCAGCTAATTGAAGAAATATTTGTCCTTCAGCGGTGAATTTTACCGGACGAGTTTTTCTTAGAAACAGCTGCCCACCGATCCGTGATTCTAAATCCTTAATCTGGTGCGATAGCGCCGACTGGGTTAAGTGCAACGAGGTTGCTGTTGCGGTAAGTGACCCGGTATCTCGTAATGACGCAAGTGTTCGTAGGTGTTTTAATTCAATCATTAGTATTATTCATCAGTTGTGTCCTTACATTAATCTGTCTCATAAATTAACTGATTACACACGGATTGTAAACGTCTAGACGTCTATACTGGTACTTTTAGCAAAAAATATTAAATATTATTCGTAGCGCATAAAAAAGCCTTACTAACGATAGTAAGGCTTTGATTGCTAAATTTTCTATTTCCAATCGTTCAGAGTGAAGGTTAATGTGTGTTGATCGTTAGTCAGTGTCATAGTGTCATTAGTCAGTTCTATTTCACTCCAATCACTTAAAGATTGGGATAATGCCTTTTCGGTTCCCATAACATCGTTAATACACATTTTCATGGTCATCCCCATCTGCATGATACGGAATTTGTTATCGTCTAATTCTCCTTGACCAAAGAAATTGTTGCACCCTGCGTTGCCATTAGCCGTCATTTTTTCACCAATTTCTAAACGCGGAGGCTGCATATTACTTGGAGTAATAATCGATTCACCGTCAATTTGGACTAATTGCCAATTATGATGTTGCAGATCTTGCTCCGAAATGGTGCCGTTTTCGGTATTTCCTTGGGTGATATTCTGACAAGCAGCCAGTAATAAAGGTAAGCTAATCATAGTGATAACTTTTTTCATATAATGCTCCAAAACGAGAAAGTCTAATATTTTTTAAAAGTATAGACCGTAATAAGAGTGTGATGTCAGATAAAGGTAATTGTTTTGTTGATTATGTAAATTGTTATCAAAGCATTATGGAACTAATATAAAGTTAGTAATTGTAAAAAAGTCGTCTATTTTATGGAACAGTTAGAATTTTTTAGCGTGCCAAGTCCTTGTGTGGGAGTGTGCTCAGTAGATGAAAAAGGATACTGCAATGGTTGCATGCGTAAACGAGAAGAACGTTTTAATTGGTTAGATTTTACGCCAGCACAGCAACTTTATGTAATTAAATTATGCAGGCAACGTTATAGAAGAAAAGTATTGAAAGGTAAGAAAACCTTGCAAGCAGAAACAGATCAAGTATCCGTTCAACATGATCTTTTTACCGATAACTAATCATTTTACTAGTTACTAACTAATCAGGACAGGCACGTTATTTTAACTAACAATGAGCATAGGACACATGACAAAACGTAAGCAAGCTGACCTTTTTACCAACGAGTCTCAATCGATCGCTTCTCCTTGCGTTCGTCACTGTTGTTTGGATGACGATGATGTTTGCCTTGGTTGTAATAGAACATTGTCAGAAATACTCGGTTGGTCTGCATCAACTAATCAAAAAAAAGCTGAGATTTTAGCATGGGCTCAAGTTAGGAAAAATGGGCGAAAATATTCGTTTTGACATCGTCATTATGTTGTCGATTTCATCCACTGCTCTAACGTTATTTTGTATAAACAATGCTTGGCGAGTGGGTGATCTTCGCTAAGTTGAGGATGACTAAAATTTTTGTTGGTATTAATCATGCCTATTTTTTGCATAACTCTCCTTGAGGGCTGGTTGCTCACAGTTGTAAATGCGTACACTGCGGGCTGTTGTAATTGTTCAAAAGCAAATTTAAGTGCTTTTGTTGCGGCTTCTGGTGCATAGCCGTGTCCCCAATGATTTGCTGATAGCCTCCAACCTATTTCGATAAAGGGGCTTTCTGGGATAGCCTGATCTTGATAGTGTAAACCGACAAAACCAATAAACTCAGATGAAGATTTCAGTTCTAATGCCCAAAATCCCCATCCATTTTTATCTATAAGTCGACGGATTCTGTCTGCTAATTGGTTACTTTCTATTTCTGATAATATTGAAGGGAAGTACTTCATTACTTTAGAGTCGGAGGTCATTTTGGCGAATTCTTGATAATCAGACGGTTTCCATGCACGTAAGATTAAACGATTTGTTTTCAATTCAATGGCCACAATCACTCCTATAAAATTCTAATTTTTATATAAATTTGGGGGTTACATTATTTAAAATCGTTTAATGTAATCTGATAAGTTTTCAGTTTTCGCCATAATGATGTACGGCTAATATTTAGCTCCAGGCACATTTTACTCGGTTTACCTGAACAACGAATAGCAGAGCAGGTAATAGCATCTCGTTCTGTTTCAGCTAAGGTTTTCTTCGCTACTATTTCTGGTGTATGGCCTATTGTTTGTCTAACAGAGTCGGGAAGATCTCGTTCTAATATTTTTCTTCCGTTACCATAACTAAACGCTCGTTCTAGCACATTTCTCAACTCACGATTATTTCCTGGCCAGTGGTACTGAGATAATACCTTCATTGCATCGTTAGCAAGAGAAATGTTTTTGTTACTATTACCGCGTAAAAACTTTAGTGTCCTATTCGCTAGCACAGGAATATCATCAATACGTTGTCGTAGTGGAGGAATATAAATGTCGAATGATTGTAATTCATACATTAACTGGCGACCAAAGCGTTTTTCGTCTACGTACTGCGTGATATCTATATCTGAAGTAGCGATAACTCGGACATCAACAGGAAGAATTGTGTGATTAAGTCGATTAATGAGTCCAGTTTTTAACAGATGTAATAAGGCGGCTTGAATCTCTGCTGTTAAGCACTCAACATGCTCCAAAAATAGCGTTCCTCCACTGGCTAATTCAAATTTAGAAGGAAATGGATTCGCACTATTTGCATCAGAGCCGAGAAATTCAGTGTTCATTGATACTTGAGGAATAGCTTGGCAATTAATAGAAATAAATGCCTTGTTACTGCGATCACTGGCATTGTGAATTGCCTGAGCTAGGTCTGTTTTGCCTAACCCCTCTTCACCATGTAAAAAAACTGAACCACGGCCCTTTGCTGCATGTTGTGCAAGACGTATTACACGGTGCATCTCCTCCGATTGGTATTCTATATCTTCAAAAGTCAATCTTGCTTGATTCCCGACTTGATGATGAACTATCTGGCGAATATGTTCAATCGGATGCATGAGTACCATAGAAGTGTGTATCTCGCCATGTTCGTCTTTGACCAGACGTAACGAAATCCATAATGAAATAAGGCGTTGATTGATTTCTATGCTTGTTTCAAACATTGCTAGATCTTGTTTGGCAGCGATTGCATGTTTAATTTGTGGAGGTAGATTAATCACCGAATCAATTTCACAACCTAATACTTTGCTGCTTGTTAGACCTAATAGATTGCTTCCTTTACTATTTAAATAGTGAATTGTACCTTTTGAATCCCATGCTAAGACGCCTTCTTCTACGCCTTCTAGTAAGACATGAACTTCACTAAGATGCTGATTAGATTCACTTAAACAATAATCTGCATACAAATTAGTTCCAATTTCTTTAGAAGCTGAATAGATGAGGCCTAGAATAAAGTCACTTGCCGAATGAATCGGTAAGATCATTGCGATGGAGCCAAGAATACTGCCTTCATTGTTAAATAAAGGTGCTGCATAACATGCGAGTGAGTGAAGTGCTTGTTTAAAATGTTGGTAACCGACAGTTTGGGCAACTTTTGCTTGATGGATTGCAGTAGAAATAGCGGTATTGCCTAAAATATCTTCTCGCCAGTACACGCCATCAGTGAGTCCTAATTTAGTCAATTGTGTTTTCATGTACTGATCGCTGTACAACGATAAAGTGCAACCTGTTTCGTCGGTTAATAGTAAAGCACAATTTTTATTTTCTAAGAATTCATGGATATCTTCGATAACTGGAATGGCCATATCAATTAAACGTGCTTTCTTTTTTTTAATAGAGGAAAGGGTAACGCCTTTGGCATAGCTCAGTTGTGGCCAGTGATCGAAGCGTTGTCTGTGTTGGCACCGCAACCAATGTTCACGTAATTCTTGGTCAAATTCAGCCATTTCAAAGTCAGATTGACCTTGTGCAACAATCTTGTCCCAATATTTTTTAATTTGATGATCTCTTGTTAAGACGCTGTTACTTTCAAGTTGCATAAATTCGGTTTCCAGATAATGTCGACTTAGTTACGATAAAAACTTAACAATCTTTTCGATTCTTTTGCATCATGTTTATCTTGCTTGTGAGTAATTCAGCGCATTGCTAATTATCTTATATTTGGCTTAGTTAAATTTTGAACTTGGTCATAATAATGCTGTTTGAGGGCTATTTAAGTTTCAATTTGAAACTTAATGAATGAATAACTCGTTTCATATTGAATCATAAATTAAATTTTCTTATCCAAGTTTCTATTAGGTAAAGTAGGGCCAGAAAAATGATCGCACTATCAAGAATATAAGCGAATTAAAATTCAATGACCTTCTACGCCCTACAAGGATAAAACCATGAAAAAAATGATTAACGAGATTGATGATGTCATTATTGAAACGTTGCAAGGGATTGCTAAAGCTCATCCGGAATTAGATGTCAACATGGAGCCTATGTATATTGTGAATAAACAAGACAAGCCCAAAGTTGCTTTAGTTTCTGGTGGGGGCAGTGGCCACGAGCCCATGCATGGTGGTTTTGTCGGATTAGGGATGTTAGATGGTGCATGCCCTGGACAAATGTTTACGTCTCCTACACCTGATCAGATGTATGAATGTGGTCAGAAAGTAGATTCAGGGGAAGGCGTTCTATTTCTAGTGAAAAACTATACTGGCGATGTACTCAATTTCGAAACGGCGGTTGAATTATTGCATGACGATGGCATAAAAGTGCAAGCGGCGCTTATTGATGACGATGTTGCGGTTAAAGACAGTTTATATACTGCTGGTCGCCGTGGGGTTGCCGTAACCGTCCTTGCTGAGAAGATTCTTGGCGCAGCTGCTGAAAAAGGATATAGCTTAGAAAAATGTAATGAATTGGCCATTCGTATTGCAAATCGTGGACGTTCATTTGGTGTCGCACTCGATGCTTGTACTGTACCAGCAGCAGGAAAACCGAGTTTTGTATTAGCAGATGATGAAATTGAATTTGGTGTTGGTATTCACGGAGAACCGGGCATTAAACGCACTAAATTTACTAGTGGTGATGCAATTACAGCCGATATGATGGCTGAAATTCTTGATAATACGCCATATCAACGAATTGTACGTTCTTGGGATATTGACTCGGCAAGTTGGATTGAAGAAAACCGTACGACAGAAGCGTTGAACAAAGGCGATAAAGTGATTGTACTAGTCAACAGCTTAGGCAGTACTCCTCAATCTGAATTGTATTGCGTATATCGGAAAGTCGCGGAAATGCTGGAGCAACAAGGCATCACTATTGCGAGAAATCTTGTGGGAACTTATTGTAGTTCTATTGATATGCAAGGCTTATCTATTTCTGTTCTTAAAGTGGATGATGAAATGTTGTCTCTTTGGGATGCTCCAGTTAACACACCAGCGTTGCGCTGGGGAATATAAATTATAGGAGTTGATAATGGTTGTCACAAAGGAACACATTGTTGCTTGGTTGGAAGATTTAGCCGAAGTTTTTCAACAGAACCAAGATTTTCTTACCCAATTGGATCGTGAGATTGGTGATGCAGATCATGGGCTTAATATGAATCGTGGTTTTCGTAAAGTGATAGAACGTTTGCCTACTGTAGCGGACAAGGATATAGGCACCATTCTGAAAACAACAGGTATGACGTTGTTGTCAAGTATTGGTGGGGCTAGTGGGCCTTTATACGGTACGTTTTTTATTCGTGCCGCTTCCAGTGTAATGGCTAAAGAAGAGCTCACACTAAAAGATGTTACCGTAATGCTTAGTGATGCTTGTGAGGGTGTTCAAAAACGTGGGAAAGCCGTTATCGGCGATAAAACGATGATTGACGCTATGGTTCCAATGGTGGAATCACTAGAGCAGTCGCAATCAACATCTTTGCAGCAGGCTTTAGAGCACGCTTTACAAGCAGCGGAAAAAGGCATGAAGGACACCATACCTTTGGTTGCAAAAAAAGGGCGAGCGAGTTATCTCGGAGAACGTTCGGCCGGACATCAAGATCCAGGTGCAACGTCTACTTATTTGATAGTCAACTCATTGGTTAAAGCAGCGTTTTAACCTCTTCAGCAATTTTTCCGTAACTCTTTCAATGTTATTTAATCATTTAATGAGGTGGCAATTGCCACCTCTATGGTAGGTTATATTATGGTCAGTATTGTGATTGTGTCTCACAGTAAACAGCTTGCAGAAGGCGTATTAGAGCTTGCCCAACAGATGTCTCAGGGAAAAGTCGTCATGACGATCGCCGCAGGTGTTGACGATCCGGATAACCCAATAGGTACAGATGCGATTGCAATCATGACGGCCATCGACGAGGTTTTTTCTACTCAAGGTGTTTTAGTTTTGGTTGATATGGGGAGTGCGATTCTTAGTACCGATATGGCATTAGAGCTTCTAGAACCAGAGCAGGCCAATGTCGTCCACGTTTGTGCTGCCCCTTTAATTGAAGGAACAATGGCGGCCAGTGTCGCTGCGGCTGCAGGTATGCCGATGCAGCAAGTTATTGATGAGACCAATGGCGCGATTGTGGCTAAATATCAATTGTTACAGCAATCATCCGCACTCGCTGGCGCTATTGGTACTCCTGAACATTCAGAGTCTACTTCCATTACGTTGGAAGATTCTGATATTGAAGATGAGCAGGTATTGTCGTTTTCTTGGCAAGTACAAAATCCAAATGGGATTCATGCTCGTCCAGCTTCAGAGATTGTTACTTTAGCGTGTGATTATGAAGCAAAGACGTGGCTAGTAAATGGTGACAAAGTTGCTAATGCACGCAGCCTAAATAGTGTGGCTTTGTTGACTGCAAAACAAAATGATACCATAGCTTTTAAAGCTCAAGGTAAAGACGCGCAACAGGCTATAAATGCTTTTTCTAGTTTGGCTGAATCTCACTTTGGAGAGTCTTTAGAGCCAGCCTTAATTTCTCAACAAACCTCTAGTGATCATAAAGTTCCTCTAGCTAACGTTGAACCACAACAAGAGGGTTCAATGGTTGTAGGTATTGCCGCTTCTGATGGCATTAGCATCGCACCAGCACTGTGTTATAGAACGGTAATGCCACCCGTTCCGCAACGCGAGATTGGTGGGTTAGAGAGTGAAATGAACCATGTAACACGAGCACTTGAGGCCGCACATGTTGAATTACAAACTTTAATCAATGACGTTTCAACTAAAGTATCGGTGTCAGACGCTGAAATATTCAAAGCTCATCAGCAGATGCTTTCAGATCCTGAATTAATAAATCAAGTAAAAAATAACCTTATAGATAGCCAAGTTATCGCTGAAAAAGCATGGATCGACGCGATTAACCAAATGGCTGATGCTTACAACCAAACCGGCGATTCTTATCTTATGCAACGTGCCAACGACATTTTTGATATTGGTCGACGTGTTATGCAAATAATGGTAGGTGAACAGTCGTCGAATATCGTATTAGAACAAGCGAGTATTTTATTTGCTAGTGATCTATCGCCATCCGATACTGCTCAACTTGACCCCAGCTTAGTGAAAGGTTTGTGTCTTGAAAAAGGTGGCAATACATCTCATTCGGCCATTTTAGCGCGGAGTCTCGGTATTCCTGCAGTCGTTGGAGTTGATAGCATTTTAGAGCAAGTACAAGAAGGGTGTGAGGTGATCCTTGACGGATATAGAGGAACCATTTGCTTAAATCCAACCTGCACTCAATTAGAAGAGAATAGACAACAGATAACTGAAAATCTAGCAAAACAACAGCAAGATCAAGCAGTAGCACAGCTTCCGGCAGTTACGAAAGATGGCAAGTGTATCGAAGTCTTCGCTAATTTAGCAACATTAGAGGATGTAGATAAAGCGTTGGAAAATGGAGCAGAAGGGGTAGGGTTACTGAGAAGTGAGTTTTTGTTTATGGATTCAGCTCAACCACCAACCGAAGAGGAACAAGTTCGTTTCTATTCTAAAATAGCGCAGAGTTTCGAAGGTAAAACAGTCATAGTTCGCACACTCGATATTGGTGGTGATAAACCTCTACAATATTTACAGCAAAATAAAGAAGATAATCCATTTTTAGGGTGTCGTGGTATACGTTTATGTCTGAAAAATAGTGATGTATTTAAAACTCAACTTAAAGCCTTACTAAGGACTCGAGCGCAGTTTGACAATATTAAAATAATGTTTCCAATGATAGCAACAGTAGAAGAGTTACTCGATGCAAAATCAATGATAGCAGATATGCATCAACAGCTCACATTACAAGGACAGGCATCATTAATTCCTGCAATTGGTATTATGATAGAAGTGCCAGCTGCCGTGGTAAATGCAAAACATTTAGCACAGCATGTCGATTTTTTTAGCATAGGAACCAACGATTTAACGCAGTATGTTATGGCCGCGGATAGAGGAAATGAATCAGTTGCTTATCTAACATCAACTCACCAACCTGCAGTATTGAATATGATACAAACCGCGGTTAATGCGGCTCATTCTGAAAGTATTAGTGTTGGAGTGTGTGGGGAAATGGCAGGTGATCCGAGGTTAACGTCACTATTAGTTGGTCTTGGTGTTGATGAATTAAGTATGAGCTCTGTAAGAATTGCGGCAGTTAAAGCAAGGGTTCGAGCAACTAACTTAGCAACCTCTATAACATTAGCGGAAAATGTTTTAGTCTCGGCGACACTTGCAGAAGTCGATTTAAAAGTAAAATCAAACGAATAAATGATTATCGATAGTCGCGATAAATATTCGTTACCTCATTTAGTCACTACCAAATAGTGGTTAAATGGGGTAACTTAGTTGCATAAGTGAACCCAGTTAGAAGGTAAGTATGTTTGAAACCGTTGTAGGGATACTCTTTCCTGTTTTTGCGCTAGCTGCGGTTGGATTTTCGGTTGGAAAATGGATAAAACCAGATTTTGGGCCTATTAATCGTCTCAATATGGAAGTCTTTGTCCCCGCGATCGTTTTTTCATCCTTAGTTACCATGCCTCTTGATTCTTCTCAGATTCCATTATTAACAGCATCATTTATTGCGGTATTGCTACCTGGTATCTTAATTTGGCCTATTTGTCGTATCGCCAATTTAAAATATAAAACTTGGGCTCCACCTATAATGTTTCGTAATAGTGGAAACTTAGCGATTCCTTTATTTACTTATACATTTGGGGAGTCAGCACTAGCCTCGGCGGTACTATTGTTTGTTGTGTCCGCTTGTCTTCATGTTAGCGTAGGTTTGCTGTTACTTAGTGAAGGCAATCCATTTAAGCAAGTTGTTAAAATGCCGGTTTTTCTCGCTTCATTAATAGCGCTTAGTTTAAATTTAAGTGGAGTTGGGATCTGGAACCCATTATATGAAGCAACGGCATTATTAGGTCAAGCAGCTGTACCCGTTATGCTGGTGTCCTTAGGGTCGCAAATGTGTAATATACAATTGAGCGGATTGAGAATTGGTTTGGGTTGTACTTTATTATCAATTGCAGTTGGCGCGATATCGTTCGGTATGATTTATTATTTTGTGCCATTACCTACCTTACAGCTTCAAATGATGGTGTTGTTTACGATGCTTCCGCCTGCGGTAATGAACTTTATGTTTGCTGAACGGTTTAATGTTGAGCCTCAGAAAGTTGCGTCAATGGTTTTGTTTAGTAACTTTTTTTGTGTTCTAACCTTGCCACTTTTACTTACTTTTGCTCTATCTTATATAAAGTAAATCTTAGTATTTAGAATGTATTTATAGGAATGGTCGTGTGCTTTAGTTAACCATTAGGTTAGATTTATACACGAATAACGACTTTATTTGATTATGTATTGGGAGTGATAAACGAATGCAGTTTTCAACAAGAGTGTGGATGAAATATTCCTTGTTATCAGTACTAGTTCTTTTGTTAGGTGGATGCCTTGGTATGCCGGCTAAAGTCGAGCCAGTAATGGATTTTGAAGTAGAGAAATATATGGGGGAATGGCATGAGATTGCTCGATTAGACCATTCGTTTGAACGCGGCCTTACCCAAGTTAGTGCCGAATATACGTTACAAGAAAATGGACGAGTTGACGTAGTAAATAGGGGATATTTAGCCTCTAACGACGAATGGAAAGAAGCAGAAGGTAAAGCATACTTTGTCGACGCTCAAAATGAAGGATATTTGAAAGTATCATTTTTTGGACCATTTTATGGTTCATATGTTGTTTTTGAATTGGAATCAAATTATCAATACGCCTTTGTTTCTGGACCTGATACAGATTATCTATGGTTGCTATCCAGAACAAAAACAGTCAGTGATGAGGTATTAGCGAAGTTCAAGCGTATGGCGACAGAGCATGAGTTTGATATAAGTAAGCTTATTTATGTTGAGCAATAGACGTTTATGTTGTTTCTTTTTATAAGGACAGGCACCTTATGAAACAAACTAACC
>NZ_JAWMPW010000012.1:0-106009 GCF_033101115.1 Vibrio sp. TH_r3
CTGCCTGTGGCAGTCCTTTTATTTGGTCAAATAGAAACGTCTGCTTGGGTAGAAACAGAAACAATGGGTGTTATTGACTCATTTATTGGATTGAAACAAGCATAAATAAAGAAAAAAACGAATATTTTGTCTTCTATCCCTTGAAAAGCAATTCCATGCCCTTATTTAAGGGGCAGACACAAAACAAACATTTGGAGATTGGGGTTGAATCCCTGTTCTCCGTCCCCATTTAATGGGTTATAGAAATTGAATAATTGAATTTTCGGAGAGAGTCTGATGGGTAAGATCATTGGTATAGATTTAGGTACTACTAATTCATGTGTTGCTGTATTAGACGGCGACAAACCACGCGTATTAGAAAATGCTGAAGGTGAGCGCACAACGGCTTCCGTTATCGCTTACACAGATGGTGAGACATTAGTAGGTCAACCGGCTAAACGTCAAGCGGTTACAAACCCTCAAAATACAGTATTTGCAATCAAACGTCTGATTGGTCGTCGTTTTGAAGACGAAGAAGTTCAGCGTGATATCAAAATTATGCCATTCAATATTGTGAAGGCTGACAATGGTGATGCTTGGGTTGAAGCGAAAGGCCAAAAAATGGCCGCTCCTCAAATTTCTGCAGAAGTTTTGAAAAAAATGAAAAAAACAGCAGAGGACTTCTTAGGTGAAGAAGTGACTGGTGCTGTTATTACTGTTCCTGCTTATTTCAACGATTCTCAACGTCAAGCAACAAAAGATGCAGGTCGTATTGCTGGTCTAGAAGTGAAACGTATTATCAACGAACCAACTGCTGCTGCGCTAGCTTATGGTTTAGATAAAAAAGGCGGTGACCGCACTATCGCTGTTTATGACCTTGGTGGTGGTACATTTGATATCTCTATCATCGAAATTGATGAAGTTGAAGGTGAGAAAACATTCGAAGTTTTAGCAACGAATGGTGATACTCATCTTGGTGGTGAAGACTTTGATAACCGTATGATCAATTATTTGGTTGATGAGTTTAAAGCAGAGCAAGGTATCGATCTGAAAAACGATCCACTAGCCATGCAACGTGTTAAAGAAGCAGCGGAAAAAGCAAAAATCGAGCTTTCTTCAGCACAACAAACTGACGTTAACCTACCTTATGTGACTGCGGATGCAACCGGTCCTAAGCACATGAACATCAAAGTGACTCGTGCAAAACTTGAGTCATTAGTAGAAGATTTAGTGAAACGTACTCTTGAACCTCTAAAAGTTGCGTTAGCAGATGCTGATTTATCTGTTGGTGACATCAACGATGTTATCTTAGTTGGTGGTCAAACTCGTATGCCTATGGTTCAAGCTAAAGTTGCTGAATTCTTTGGTAAAGAAGCTCGTCGTGACGTTAACCCTGATGAAGCCGTTGCCATTGGTGCAGCCGTTCAAGGTGGTGTTCTAGCTGGTGATGTTAAAGACGTTCTTCTTCTAGATGTTACTCCTCTTTCTCTAGGTATTGAGACTATGGGTGGCGTAATGACTAAGTTGGTTGAGAAAAACACCACAATCCCAACTAAAGCGAACCAAACGTTCTCTACAGCTGAAGATAACCAAAGCGCGGTAACTATCCACGTACTACAAGGTGAGCGTAAGCAAGCAAGCTACAATAAATCTTTAGGTCAATTTAACCTAGAAGGTATTCAAGCTGCACCTCGTGGTATGCCTCAAATCGAAGTAACATTCGACCTTGATGCGGATGGTATTCTACACGTATCGGCAAAAGATAAGTCTACTGGTAAAGAGCAGAAAATTACTATTCAAGCTTCTGGTGGCCTAAGCGATGACGATATCGAAAAAATGGTACAAGAAGCAGAAGCGAACAAAGAAGCTGATAAGAAATTCGAAGAGCTAGTAACAACACGTAACCAAGCGGATCAAATGATTCACGGTACTCGTAAGCAAATCGAAGAAGCTGGTGACGCACTTCCTGCAGAAGAAAAAGATAAAATTGAAGCTGCAATTAAAGAGCTAGAAGAAGTTAAAAATGGCGATGATAAAGAAGCCATTGATGCGAAAGTTCAAGCGCTAATGACTGCTGCTCAAAAACTAATGGAAATCGCTCAGCAACAAGCACAAGCTCAACAAGGCGGTGCAGACGAAGCTGGTCAACAACAAGCTCCTGAAGATGATGTTGTAGACGCAGAGTTCGAAGAAGTGAAAGAAGACGAGAAAAAATAATTGAGTATTGATTGCTATAAGCCCAATTATAAATAGACGGTTTGTAGCGATAAATAAGCAGTTGTTTGGAACGTTATATGTTGCGGGCGTTAGAGTTTTCTCTTTCGCCCGCAAATTTGTAAATAATGATTCGAACTAGATAATGGTTTCATTGCTTTTATCTAGTTCGATTTGCAGCAGATAAACGGTAGTTGAAACATGTCAAAACGTGATTTTTACGAAGTATTGGGCGTAAGCCGTGATGCCTCTGAGCGAGATATTAAGAAGGCGTATAAACGTCTTGCGATGAAATTCCATCCTGATAGAAATCAGGATGACAGTCAGGCTGGCGAAAAGTTTAAAGAAGTAAAAGAAGCGTATGAAGTTCTGACCGATTCTCAGAAAAAAGCCGCTTATGACCAATATGGTCATGCAGCCTTTGAACAAGGCGGTATGGGTGGCGGCTTTGGCGGAGGAGGTCAAGGTGCTGATTTTGGTGATATCTTCGGTGATGTATTTGGTGACATCTTTGGTGGTGGTCGCCGTGGCGGCGGGCAGTCTCGTGCTCAACGTGGTGCCGACCTTCGTTATAATATGGAATTGTCTTTGGAAGATGCCGTTCGTGGCTGTGACAAAGAAATAGAGATTCCTACTTTAGTTGAATGTGAAGTGTGTGATGGTTCTGGTGCGAAAAAAGGCACTAGCGCACAAACTTGTTCTACTTGTAACGGTCATGGCCAAGTGCAAATGCGTCAAGGCTTCTTTGCTGTTCAGCAAACTTGTCCAACATGTAATGGTAAAGGCAAGATAATTAAAGATCCTTGTAACTCATGTCATGGTCAAGGTCGCAAGCAAAAAACTAAAACACTAAACGTGAAGATTCCAGCAGGAGTAGATACAGGCGATCGTATTCGTCTTTCTGGCGAAGGTGAAGCGGGAGAGCATGGAGCACCAGCTGGTGATTTATATGTTCAGGTTCATGTTCGCGAACATAATATCTTCGAGCGTGATGGTAATAATCTTTTCTGTGAAGTACCAGTAAGCTTTACTCAAGCTGCACTTGGTGGTGAAGTTGAGGTTCCGACGCTAGATGGACGAGTTAGCCTTAAAGTTCCAGAAGAAACTCAAACCGGACGCTTATTTAGAATGCGTGGTAAAGGTGTTAAAGGCGTACGTGGTGGCGGTGTAGGTGACCTTATTGTCAAACTTGTTGTTGAGACACCGGTTAAACTGAGTTCACGTCAAAAAGACTTATTGAAAGAATTTGAAGAAACATGTTCTGGCGATGCTGGTAATAAGCATAAACCTAAATCAGAAGGTTTCTTTAATGGGGTCAAAAAATTCTTTGATGATTTGACCAGTTAATATTTCTGATTAATAAAAAGAAAAAGCCACTTTGTTAAGTGGCTTTTTTGTGTCTGGCGTTGGTGATTTTAATTGAACGTGATTAGCCAACCTAGCCTATCTAATTTTATTTTCTTGTTGCGAGCCAGCAGTGATTTGTTTGAGTAAATATAGCAACGTTTGATTATTTGTTTTGAATCTACCCTAAACAAAAATACCCAGTCCGAGGGATTTTATTTTTAGCTGATATGATCGCGGGCATCTATTTCATGACTAGTTAATTTGACCAAATAGTGGATTGGCCCCATTAACTAGTTACCTACGTTAACGAATTGATCGTGTTAATTCGTTGCTTAACATGATTAAGAGTTTTATTTAGTTTATCGAACGGTTCAGGGCATGGTATGCGTCGTGGTTTTACACTAATTGAGTTTGTGGTTGTATTGTCTATCTCTGCAGGGATATTGGCGATTGTGACACCTGATATTCAGGCTTTTTATCAAAACTATCAACTCAGAGCTTTTGCTACTGAATTAAAAAGTTACTTTTCAAGAGTAAGATCAGAAACCGTAACTCGACAGAACGATCTTTGGTTATTTTTTTCGTCTCAGGATCCGTATAGCACAGGCGAGTGGCGTTTGTCGTTGGGTATCAAGAGCGAAATGAACTCAAAAGAGAGCGAATTACTTTTTCTAAAAAATAAGGATATTCAGATGTCATCTACTTGGGAAAAAATTAAGGTGGATGGTAAAACAGGGAGAATATTAGAAAGTGGCCATTTGATCTTTTCTTATAAAGCTTCCGATGGCGCTTCATTAAAACTAATTATGCACAATATCACAGGAAGAGTACGAACCTGTTCAATGGATAAGCCGTTTTATGGTTATGCAGAATGTTGAATTATTAGTGCCGGATAATAACGATAAAGGTTTTACGTTAATTGAGATGCTTATTTCTAGTGTTATTACTGCTTTGGCGCTAACAACGTTGATGTCGGTAATGATTGTTAGCACTGCATCCGCACAAAAAGAGATGAGCTTATTGCTACTGCATAACAGCGTGTCCGAAACCTTGCGCTTTATCCAAGACGATTTGAGAAGAGCAAAGTCAGTAACCTTTTCACTGACAGAACTAAGCTATCTCTACCAAGATGCGGGCGAATACGTTCGTACGACGATTAAAATAGATGACGTTGAACACAAACTTACATATTGTTCAGAAAAAAATCCCACAGCAGCACACTCAACTGTGTGCTATCGATTTTATTCGATGTTTGATCCATCTCAAATGAAAGTGACTCGTTTCACTATCCAACAAAAGGTTATCGATACTGAGAATAACAAAAAATTAATCGAGCTCTCTTTAAGTGTAGAACTTGTAAAACAACAGCAAGTTTTTACTCTGGTTGCGCAAGTTTCGCCGAGAAATAGCTAAATTAGCACCGTAGTAATTGAATAAATGGTAGAGGAATAAGGTGAATTAAATGGCAAGTAAGCAAACCGGGGTAGTGGTACTGATATTGTGTCATTTTTTTCTTGTCGCGGCGTTGAGTCTTGCTCTTGCTGGCAATACTGGCATTTTTGAACTATCAACTAGTATTCAAAACGAAATAAGCTATCGTCAGAAATTTTGGGTGGCAGAAGGAGGGTTAGAATGTGCTTTTTCGTTGTTCTCTGATCAATCGGTTCCTAGTCATGAGCAATTACTTAATCTCAACCTGCCATACTATGTGGCGGAATGTGTTACAGCTTCACTACAAGTGGTATGGGTTCAGCAAAGTTTGCATCACTACAAGATTACAGCAACAGTAGACAATGTATCGCTTTCTAGAGAGTTAGTTGTTACTACCTTCCCAACATACAGTGCGGGATGGAATACAGGCAGTTGGACAGATAATGAACCTGACAATTAGAGGGTTTAGTTTGCTTGAAGTATTGATTTCTATCCTTTTGATTTCTTTTTCTATTATAGGATTAACCACACTACAAATCAGTACTGTTAAACATTCTACCGTGACACAAAATCAGTTACTGGCGCTCTATCTTGCCGAATCTCAGTTAGAGCGAGTTCGCCTTGAATCAGACTGGTTGGTTGATGTTTTAGAGTCGCAGTATAAGGCAAACCGTTCCTCGTTTTCCATAAAGTTAATGACGAGTGAACACCCGGCAAGCTCAAATTTAAAACAAGTCGAAATACAAGTGAGTTGGCAGGAATATTCAGGAAAACAGCGTACGGTTTCATTGGAAAGTAATGTGTATGTCCCCCTTGATACAGAGTAAAAGTCTCCTTTTTCGGGTTCGTCTACGCTACAATGCCGGCAGAATGTGATGGTGATATGAGACTTTGCGATTGAATACTTTACCTTTAGATACTTTACCTTTGGATGCCGACGTGACCACTTTTACTGCTCAAGATGAGGATTTTATGCGCCAAGCTATTGCGCTAGCTCATGAAGCGGAATTGGCAGGAGAAGTTCCAGTTGGGGCGGTTTTGGTCAAAGATGAACAGGTGATTGCCACGGGCTATAATCGGTCTATTTGTGATCACGATGCCTCAGCTCATGCGGAAATTCAGGTAATAAGGAAAGCTGGACAAGTGTTAGGTAATTATCGTCTACTCGATACGACGCTTTATGTCACTCTGGAGCCTTGCCCTATGTGCGCGGGTGCGCTTTTGCACAGTCGAGTTAAGCGGATTGTGTTTGGTGCGCCAGATCTTAAATCGGGTGCTGCAGGAACGGTACTGAATTTATTTGATACCCAAGCGGCTTATCATTACGCTCAGATAGAATCGGGTTTATTAGAACAAGAGTGCCGTTTGCAACTGCAATCTTTCTTTAAACGGAGACGAAAAGAGAAGAAACAGTTAAAGACTAAAGATATGTCGTAAGGTTGCTGATGTTCGGTGTTTGTTTAGCTGAACGTTTCGCAGTGTACGTAGGCTCTATGACGCCAAATTACTTTCTTTTTGTTGTTTGCTAACATTCTCTTACGACGATTTGCTGACGATGTTTTTGTTGCTAGTGTGTTGTTTTTTTTTCTCATTGGTGTCATTAGCCTCTCCCTCTATTGGACTACTATTATTATAGACTATTATTAACTTTTGTTTATAAACAGAGTTTGTTACCAAATGATGAATGAGTGACAAAGAAAAGCAGATAATAGTTTATCTGCTTGTTTATAGCTTGAATATTAATCGTTATTGTTCACAGCTTCTTCTGATGTAATAGTTTGTGTATCTGTTTCTACAGTAGTGTCTTTCTCTTGTGGATTTTTTTGTTGTTCAATTAACTGCTGTGGGTTTTGTTCGTTTATTTCCACGTCGATAGTTTGAATTCCATCAATGTCTAAATCCGCTGAAATAGCGCCTTGTTTATCTACATGGCCAATTATAGATTGATAGTAACGACGGATATTTTCTACGTAATTTTTTGCTTCATCTCCACGGGCGTAGCCATACCTTGTTTTGCTATAAAATTTACGTTGCTTCAATAAAGGTAAACGTTCTTTAACATCTGCCCAAGAGTTAGGATTACCATTTTGTGAACGAGTAAGACGACGAGCATCCATCATATGTCCGTAGCCTAAGTTGTAGGAGGCAAGTGCAAACCAGATTTTTTCGTGTTCGAAAATCGAGTCAGGAACGCGGTCAACAATACCTTGTAAATATTTCACACCACCTTGTATCGATTGTTCTGGATCTAACCGATTTTTCACTCCGACTGATTTTGCAGTAGGTAAGGTAAGCATCATCATACCACGCACGCCAGTAGGGGATGTCGCTTTGGGTTTCCAATGAGATTCTTGGTAGGAAAGCGCCGCGATTAACCTCCAATCAAAATTACCTGCATGTTTTTTAAATAAAGGTTCCCAAGTGGGCAATTTGTTATCTAATGCCCGAATAAAGGCGCGAGTATCAACATAATCAAAACTATCGACATGACCAAAATATTTTTCTTCTAATGTATCTAACTGGCCTGATTGTTTTATTTTACCGAAAAATTCAATTAATAAAGCATATAGGCTTCCATCATCGGTGTTGCGCATATACCAAGAGACAGGTTGGTCTTCTGTTAGTTCTAAAGCTAATGCAATATCTGGGTATAATCGCTGTGCCAGTGATACCTCAACTGAGTCGGCAATGGTGTAAGAAAGTTCACCTGTGGAAACTTGGCGTAACAGATCTTGAACATCAGAATTATTGTTTGTGGTGTATGTTAGTGAAGGATACTCGGCTTTGAGATCTTCTAGTGTTTTAGCAAAATGTGAGTCAGAAATAATGGCCAATTTATCTTCAGGGTGTTCTTGTTGTCGTTCTACAAGATTTTTTACACTTCTCGGTTTCCAAGTCCCCGCCTTATATACTAATTGTTGACTAACATAGTAGTAAGCAGGCGCAGCACGAAAACGGTTTATTCGTTCAGGAGTCTGACTTAATCCAGCCGCAACAATGTCGATTTCGTTATTTTGCAATGCAGGGAATAATTCAGATAAACGATAAGCTGGCTTTATTTCTAATTTTACGCCTAACTCACTAGCAAACAGTTTTGCGAGTTCATAATCTAATCCGGTTGGGCCTTCCGGACCAATATAATAAGCTAATTGATTGTTCAGTGTGCCTACTCGTAACACACCACGCTCCCTGACCTTATCTAACTCACTTTTGGGATCAGAGTCTATTTGACAGGCGGATAAGATAAGTGCCACTACTATCAATAGGGTTGCTTTAATTGGCCTAGAGTTAAAAAAGTTATGCATTAATAACGGGTTCTTTATAAAATGACAGTGTTCTTTATATCAGAGCTAGCAAGTTGAGCAAACTCTGATTAGAGAAAACGCTAACTATTTTGTCAATTTATAGAGCAGGTTTTGAAATTTATCGGTATGAGTTGAGCTTATTTGTTCCGTTGATTTTCTTTTGTGAAGCATAGGCCTTCTTTCTCCCTGCTATGCTTTAGTTAAGGCGTTAATGATAAAAAATGACGCAAACGGTTGCCTTTGGAGTTACGTCACAAAACATTTTCCTCTATAATACGCCCGAAGTTGCGAGGTGGCATTGGTATGATTTTTAATATTTGATATTAACTTATTGAATTTATACCAATATCACCTAAATCATAATATCACCTAAATCAATAGTATAAGAGACCTAAGCATATGAGAATTTTGCGTGGCTCCCCAGCTCTTTCTGAGTTTCGAGTTAACAAGTTATTAGAACTTTGTCGTGAACAAGAACTGCCAATAACCGATATTTACGCAGAGTTTATGCACTTTGCTGATCTAGCGGCTGACTTAACTAGCGAAGAAGTGGCAAAAGTAGAAAAGTTGCTGACTTATGGTCCTACTATTCAAGAGCATGAACCTAGTGGGCAGTTGCTACTGGTGACTCCTCGTCCGGGAACTATTTCGCCGTGGTCTTCAAAAGCGACAGATATCGCACGCAATTGTGGTTTGAGTAAAATTAAGCGCTTAGAACGCGGTAGCGCTTATTATGTTGAATCCTCTTCTGTACTTACTGAAAGCCAACTTGCGCAAGTTAAAGCGTTAATTCATGACCGAATGATGGAAGTCGTTTTCGCCGATCTTGATGATGCAACTAAGCTGTTTTCCGTTGCGGTTCCGGCTCCAGTAGCTAATGTGGATATTCTATCTGGTGGGCAGCAGGCTTTAGAAGAAGCTAACGTCGCACTGGGTTTAGCATTAGCTGACGATGAAATTGATTATTTAGTAGAAAGCTTTACTAAGTTGGGTCGCAATCCAAATGATATTGAGCTTATGATGTTTGCACAAGCAAACTCTGAGCATTGTCGTCATAAAATATTCAATGCCGATTGGACTATTGATGGGGTTGATCAAGAAAAATCCCTATTTAAGATGATCAAAAATACTTATGAAACTAACAGCGAACATGTTTTATCTGCCTATAAAGATAATGCTGCTGTAATGACAGGGTCTCATGTTGGTCGATTTTTCCCTGATCCAGAAACTCGTCAATATACTTACAATCAAGAGCTTGCGCATATCTTGATGAAGGTGGAAACACACAACCACCCAACCGCTATTTCTCCTTGGCCTGGTGCATCTACTGGTTCTGGTGGCGAAATACGTGATGAAGGGGCAACCGGTATTGGTGGTAAACCGAAGGCTGGTTTAGTTGGGTTCTCTGTTTCTAACTTACGTATTCCAGGTTTTGAACAACCTTGGGAAACCGATTTCGGCAAGCCGGGTCGTATTGTTAACGCATTGGATATTATGCTTGAAGGGCCATTAGGTGGTGCGGCATTTAATAATGAATTTGGTCGTCCTAACTTACTTGGTTATTTCCGTACTTATGAAGAGAAAGTGAACTCTCATAATGGGGAAGAAGTGCGTGGTTATCATAAACCAATAATGATTGCGGGTGGTTTAGGTAATATTCGTGACGAACATGTTCAGAAAAAAGAAATCCCAGTTGGTGCAAGTTTAATTGTTTTAGGTGGCCCAGCAATGAACATTGGTCTTGGTGGAGGCGCTGCCTCTTCAATGGCTTCTGGTCAATCTGCGGAAGATTTAGATTTTGCTTCGGTGCAGCGAGAAAACCCTGAAATGGAACGCCGCTGCCAGGAAGTGATCGACCGTTGTTGGCAGATGGGTGAGGACAACCCGATTGCTTTTATCCATGATGTGGGTGCAGGCGGTATTTCTAACGCATTGCCTGAATTGGTTGATGATGGCGAGCGTGGTGGTAAATTTCAATTGCGCAATGTTCCGAATGATGAGCCTGGTATGAGCCCATTAGAAATTTGGTGTAATGAGTCGCAAGAGCGTTATGTACTGGCTGTATCATCAGAAAATATGGCGTGTTTTGATGCGATTTGTAAAAGAGAGCGTGCACCATACGCCGTTGTTGGTGAAGCAACGGAAGAACGCCATTTAACATTGGAAGATTCCTATTTCGACAACACGCCGATTGATATGCCAATGGATATCTTATTAGGTAAAGCGCCGAAAATGCATCGCGATGCAACAACACTTAAAGTGACTAATCCCGCAATGGATACGTCGGATATCGACGTGAATGAAGCGTTAGATCGTGTACTTAGATTACCAACTGTTGCTGAAAAAACGTTCTTAATTACGATAGGCGACCGTTCTGTTACAGGTCTGGTTGCTCGAGACCAAATGGTTGGTCCTTGGCAGATTCCGGTTGCGAACTGTGCGGTAACGGCTGCGAGTTACGATACGTATCATGGTGAAGCTATGTCGATGGGTGAGCGTACTCCTGTCGCATTATTAGATTTTGGCGCGTCTGCTCGATTAGCGGTTGGTGAATCTCTGACTAACATTGCAGCAACCAATATTGGTGACACCAAACATATTAAATTGTCTGCTAACTGGATGTCTCCAGCGGGTCATCCTGGTGAAGATGCTGGTTTATATGAAGCAGTTAAAGCGGTAGGTGAAGAATTATGTCCTGCGCTTGGTTTAACTATCCCGGTTGGTAAAGACTCAATGTCAATGAAAACCAAATGGGAACAAGACGGTGAACAAAAAGAAGTAACGTCGCCATTAAGTCTTGTTATTACAGCGTTTGCTCGTATTGAAGATGTGCGTAAAACCGTCACACCACAACTGCGAACTGATAAAGGTGAAACAAGCCTTATTTACATTGATTTAGGCTGTGGTAAAAACCGCATGGGTGCGACAGCATTTGCGCAAGTTTTCAAACAATTAGGCGATAAACCAGCGGATGTAGATAGTGCCGAGCAGTTAAAAGGCTTCTACGATGCGATTCAATCTTTGGTTGCAGACGATAAAGTCATTGCTTATCACGATAAAGGCGATGGTGGCTTAATTGTTACGTTGGCAGAAATGGCATTTGCCGGTCACTGTGGTTTACGTGCTGATATTGCTTCATTGGGCAGTGATGCGCTTTCTAGCTTGTTCAATGAGGAGCTTGGTGCCGTTATTCAAGTGAAGAACGATGAGGTTGACTCGATTCTTGCTACTTTAGCGTCATTTGGTTTAGCTGAACTGAGCCATGTTATCGGTGACGTAGAGCAATCAGATACGCTGACGATTACTTCTGAACAATCGGTTGTGTTAGAGCGATCTCGTACTGAGCTTCGTACTATTTGGGCTGAAACAACTCACCAAATGCAATCTCTACGTGACAACCCTAAATGTGCTGACCAAGAGTTTGCAGCTAAAGCGGATGATAGCGATTTAGGGCTTAATGTCGACCTTAGCTTCGACGTACATGAAGATGTTGCCGCACCATATATTGTTAAAGGCGCTAAGCCTAAAATGGCGATTCTACGTGAGCAAGGTGTTAACTCTCATGTGGAAATGGCTGCTGCTTTTGATAGAGCTGGTTTCGAAGCGACGGATGTTCACATGAGTGACATTTTAACTGGTCAAGCGGTACTGGATGAATATCACGGCTTAGCAGCATGTGGTGGTTTCTCTTATGGTGATGTATTAGGTGCAGGTGAAGGTTGGGCAAAATCTGTTTTATTCAACAACCAAGCTAGAGATCAATTTGAAGCTTTCTTTACACGCGATAATACTTTCTCGTTAGGTGTGTGTAATGGTTGTCAAATGTTATCGAACTTGCATGACTTAATTCCAGGTGCTGATTTGTGGCCTCGTTTTGTTCGCAATGAATCTGAGCGTTTTGAAGCACGCTTTAGCTTAGTTGAAGTACAGAAATCCGATTCTATTTTCTTTAATGGAATGCAAGGTTCACGTATGCCTATTGCAGTTTCTCATGGAGAAGGGCGTGTAGAAGTTCGTGATGATGCGCATTTATCGGCTCTGGAAAATTCAGGTACCGTAGCAGTGAGATATGTTGATAACTTGGGTAATGCGACTCAACAATATCCAAATAATCCAAATGGTTCACCGAATGCAATCACAGGATTAACGACGACTGATGGACGAGTCACTATTATGATGCCTCACCCAGAGCGTGTTTTCCGTACCGTTGCTAACTCTTGGGCTCCAGATTCATGGGGTGAAGATAGCCCGTGGATGAGAATGTTCCGTAATGCTAGAGTGAATATTGGATAAGAGATAACCTATATAAAATTGATAAAGCCCTTGGATATGCCATATTCAAGGGCTTTTTTCTGATTTGATGTTTATTGGCGGCAGTTTAAGCAATATTGCAGCAATTGTTGCTTCGATATGGTTTAATGCGCGCATTGAAAAGAGTCGAAGCTCTTTTATGTAGAGTGAGTAGGAAACAAATATGAGTACTAATAAAAAATTCAGTTATAAAGTGGTTGAGAAACGTAACGGTTGGGCGGCAGAAATTGTTCGTCAGGTATCGGCTCAACGTACTGCGGTATCAAAACGTAAAATGGGTTTTGAGACAGAAGCAGAGGCTGTAGCTTGGGCAGAACAAGAATTGCCTGCCTTTATCGCATTACAGACTGAACGGAATAAGCGTAAGTCTGCACAACGTAAAAGTGACGACAAAGAATAACTAGCAATAAGAAAAAATAGTAAGAAGAAGCAACAAGCGAGAATTAACAGTTGGTTTATTGATGTCTTGTTCCGCATGAGATAACAGCATCATACTATTTCAAACCTAACAGCAGCCTGTGGTATCAACGACAGGCTGCTGTTAGGTTTTATCAAGTTTGTTTTGGTTATTACTGTTTTATCGGTTTTGGTTATTTTTTGGGGATATTTTGTAAAATCGCCACCATTTGTTCCCAATATAAGGCAACTGTATCAATTTTTACTTTTTCATCAGGTGAATGAGGGAATTTGATGGTTGGACCAAAAGAGAGCATGTCCATTTTAGGGTAAGGTTCTTTGAACAAACCACACTCTAATCCAGCATGAATAACCATAATATTTGGCTTTTTGCCATAAATACCTTCATAGGTATCTCTAAAAATAGCCATTATTTCTGAATCTGGATCGGGCTTCCATCCAGGATATGCGCCACTAAATTCGACTTTTGCCCCTGCTAGTTTCGCGATAGACGTCAGAACACCTTCAACTTGGGTTCGGCCAGTATCAATAAGAGAACGAACTAAACACAGAACTGTGATTTTGTTTTTCTTGGTATTGATAACACCGACGTTAATCGACGTTTCAACCACACCTTCAACGTCATCACTCATACGAATAACACCATTCGGGCAAACATTAAGCGCGTCGATGAATTTAGATTGAGAATCAAGTGTTATCATTTGTAACTTCGTTTCTGCCACTTCGTAATAGGAAAGAATATTGGTTTCTACTTGGCCTAATTCATCACGAAGAACATTAGTAAATTGAATAAACAGTTCATTCAACTGTCCTTCATTGACCATTGGCAGAGCAACCGTGATAAAAGCTTCTCTCGGAATAGCATTGCGTAAGCTACCACCGCGGAATTGCACCAATTGAAGTTCAAGTTCTGCTGCGTGATCGGTTAAAAAGCGCGCGAGTAATTTGTTGGCATTGGCACGACCTGTATGAATATCACAGCCTGAGTGGCCGCCTTTTAACCCTTTTATAGAAAGTTCACGAGTGACATAACCGAGTGGGATCTCTTCTCTTTTTATGTCAAATGTTAATGTGCCATCAATGCCGCCAGCGCAGCCCATGTACACTTCACCTTCTTGCTCGGAATCGGTATTGAGTAGAATGTCTCCTTGTAACCAACCTTCTTCTAAGCCAAATGCGCCTGTCATACCGGCTTCTTCATCTATTGTTAGAAGCACTTCAAGTGGTCCATGTTTTATTTCTTTTGAAGCGAGAACTGCTAAACAAGAAGCCATACCCATGCCGTTATCTGCGCCAAGTGTGGTTCCTTTTGCCGTTACCCATTCGCCATCGATGTAAGGTTTAATTGGATCGGTTTCAAAGTTATGTTTGGTTTCTTCATTTTTTTGCGGAACCATATCGATATGAGCTTGTAGAACAACGCCTTTACGATCTTCCATTCCTGCAGTTGCTGGTTTTTTAATAAAGATATTGCCAGTCTGATCTCTCTTTACATCCAAATTTTGCTCTTGCGCCCAGTTGACAATATATTGAGCCAGCGCTTCTTCATGTTTAGAAGGGTGAGGAATCGAACAAATGGTATCGAAAAACTGCCAGACAGGTTCTGGTGATAGAGAACTGATTTCCGAGTGATGTTTAGACACAGATAACTCCTATTTTTATCCAAAGTCGTTTCTACTTTCTTGTTATTGCAGACTGTACTAATTGCAGACTATAGTAATTGCGGTCTAAAGACACTGAGAACCACTGAGTGTTTTGAATTATCTTCAGTTAATGCTCTTCAAATATCATCAAACGTTGGTGACATAATCAAAGCACGCATCATATCATTCACGCTTTCGTTACAAAAGTGTAATCGGTCTCATCTACAAGGAGAATAATCGGTTTATTAATTCTTGTGCTGAAGGGTTTATGTAATTTTATAACGATAATCTTTAATAATTAATATTAAATGTGATTCAGGTCTCGTTTTAATTGTAATTTTATTTCAGTTTGTTATTATGATCACGTCTTCAGATTTAGAAGATAAATTTGCTCATAGGATGAGCCCGTATATCGCCTCCAAGGAACAGAGAAACTACATTGTGTTTTATTTTAGTTAAGGTGATAGATATGAAAGGTTCAGTTTCTTCAAAGTTTTGGTGTGTACAATCAGTTTATACCCAGAATTTTCAGTATCCAACTAGCTTTGGTTACTAGTTTAACCAGGTTATTGTGATTTGAACGTAAATGTTCGCCCCCAATATTAGAATTTATATCAACTCTATTTTGTTGATGCTTATTCAAGCGCTACTTTTTTAGTAGCGTTTTTTTTATCCTTTCGATGTAATGCATTACATTTATTTGTTTTTAGTGCAATTTGTAATGATTTTCATTTTTACACTATTTTTTTTGTGTTTATTGGCAAAAAATTGCTCTGAAAAGAAAGGTTAATCCCGTTCATAGATAGAAAAACACCAATAATATTCAATGAGTTAATATTAGGTTAATCTCTCATAAAAATAATAAGTTAGGTGTTTTTTTTCTTATTTTAGTTTGTCGGAGTTTTTATGTTTGATCATAAAAAGCAGCTTTATATATTGATCTGGCTGGAAATTGCTTTTTGATGACTTTATAATCTGCGCCATTCGTAGACGCAATCGTTTACTTTATTTTATAAAAAACTATTTTGGAATTTAATTATGCTGGAAAGACTGTTTAAACTCAGTGAGAACAATACAGATGTTCGAACCGAAGTTATTGCGGGCATTACTACCTTTTTAACGATGGCTTATATCATTTTTGTTAACCCCGCCATTTTGTCCGAAACAGGAATGGATAGAGGTTCTGTGTTTGTCGCAACCTGTCTTGCTGCTGCTATTGGTTGCTTTATTATGGGCATTGTGGCTAATTATCCTATTGCTCAAGCGCCAGGTATGGGGTTGAATGCATTCTTCACTTATTCGGTTGTATTTGGAATGGGTTACACGTGGCAGGTTGCATTAGCAGCGGTATTTGTCTCTGGTCTTCTGTTTATTTTATTAAGTATTTTCAAAATTCGCGAATGGATAATTAATTCTATACCAATGTCTTTAAGAACCGGTATCTCCGCAGGTATTGGCTTATTCTTAGCATTTATTGCTTTGCAGGGTTCAGGCATTGTTGGTGATAATCCAGCAACATTGGTCTCGATTGGCTCAGTCACCTCTACTTCTGGCATTTTAGCTGCGGTTGGATTTTTCTTAACTATTGCTTTGGTTCATCGTCGTTTTAAAGCCGCAGTAATGATAGCAATTTTAATTGTAACGGCATTGGGTATCTTGTTAGGTGACGTTGAATACCACGGTGTTTTTTCTATGCCTCCAAGTATTGCTCCTACCTTTATGCAACTAGATTTTAGTGCGATTTTTGAAGTAGGTATGATTTCAGTGGTATTCGCATTTCTTTTTGTAGACTTGTTCGATACCGCAGGAACTTTGGTTGGTGTTGCGACAAAAGCAGAGTTAGTTAAAGAAGATGGTAAATTGCCTCGGCTTAATCGCGCATTGCTCGCAGACTCTACCGCGACATCAGTGGGTGCCTTGCTAGGTACATCTAATACAACCTCTTATATTGAAAGCGTTTCAGGTGTGTCTGCTGGTGGCCGCACTGGATTAACTGCCGTTGTGGTTGGCATTTTGTTCTTACTTGCATTATTCTTCTCGCCATTAGCTGGCATGATCCCCGCTTATGCGACATCTGGTGCTCTGTTTTATGTGGCAATTTTAATGATGTCAGGATTGGTTTCTATTGACTGGCGTGATTTGACCGAAGCGGCTCCAGTAGTTGTTATTTGTCTACTAATGCCTTTTACTTATTCAATTGCAGATGGTATTGCGTTAGGATTTATTGCTTACGCTGCGATCAAGGGTATGAGTGGTAAAGGTCGTGAAGTTCCAGTTAGTGTTTGGGTTCTTGCTGTTGTTTTTGCACTCAAATTTGCTTTCGCTTAATCTTACAATTTTAGATAAGTGCTTTAAGTTCAAACAGGTTAAATATCATTATGAGTAATAAATTTGTCATTACTTGGGACAATATGCAAATGTATTGTCGTCAACTGGCTGCAAAGCAGATGCCTGCTGAACAGTGGAAAGGTATCCTTGGTGTAAGTCGTGGTGGACTTGTTCCTGCGGCAATCTTAGCGAGAGAGTTAGGTATTCGTTATGTCGATACCATTTGTATTGTCAGTTATGATCATGATCACCAACATGAAATGACAGTAGTTAAAGCACCAGAAGGTGATGGAGAAGGTTATCTTATTGTTGATGATCTAGTGGATAGTGGTGATACTGCACGAAAAATTCGTGAAATGTATCCTAAAGCAAAATTCGTTACAGTGAGTGCGAAACCAGCTGGTGCTCATCTTGTTGATGAATATATTGTTGATATTCCGCAGGATACTTGGATTGAGCAACCTTGGGACATGGAAATCGCTTACGTGGACCCAATCTGTAAAAAATAACCGCTTTTATTGAGAAATGTCGAAAATGCTCCTGTATAGGAGCATTTTTTTTTATATCATGGTCGTCATTATGCAGCAAATAAGTAGTGATCATGTCCGATAACCATAAGAACCTTTCCGAAACGCTGTTTAAAAAACATAAACAAGCGACAGAAACGTCTAGCCTGATTCAATATATGCCAAGTAGTGTTGAATTTCTTAAACAGAAAAAACAACAAGAACCGAGTTCTTGGTATCGGGTAATCCGTCGTTATCAATGGATATGGCAGGGGATAGATCCGATAGAGCAAGAAGAGGTATTAGCGAAAATAGCTTCATCTAAGCATTCAAGGACAGATGATGACTGGCTTGATACCGTTATGGGTTTCCATTCCGGAAATTGGGCATACGAGTGGACACAGCTTGGTATGCGTCATCAAAAGAACGCGGCGACGCTAGAGGCGGATGATGCTTCTGATGAATATTTTTATGCCAGCCTTTGTTACAGCATTGCAGGATACCCGCACTTAAAAGGTGATAACCTCTCTATTCAAGCTCAAGCGTTAGCCAAATCCGCTTATGATGAAGCGATGAAAACTAGCCAATATGTTACTCGCCAGTTTGACGTTCCGTTTGAAGGTAAGAAGATTCAAGCAAACTTACATTTGCCCAATACGGATAAACCACAGCCAGTAGTCATGGTGAGTGCTGGTTTAGATGCGCTGCAAACCGATATGTGGCGGGTTTTTAAACAGTATTTGGCTCCGATGGGCATAGGCATGTTAACCATCGATATGCCCTCTATTGGTTCGAACAGCCACTGGCAATTAACCGAAGACTCCTGCAAGCTACATCGAGCTGTATTAAATGAGTTGCCCAATCTCCCTTGGGTTGATCACCGCAACGTTGGCTTGTTGGGCTATCGATTTGGTGGTAATGCCATGCTGAGATTGGCTTTTCTTGAACAAGATAAGATAAAAGCTTGCGTCACAATGGGAGCACCAATACACGATACCTTTTCTTCTGCCGAAAAAGTAAAAAAAATGCCTAGAATGTATTTGGATATTTTGGCCTCACGGCTAGGTAAAAGAGTGGTTGATATTCATAGTTTGTCAGGCCAGATGATGGCTTGGTCATTGAAAGTTCAAGGCTTCTTAACCAGTAAGAGAACGAAGGTTCCTGTGTTGGCTTTATCGTTAGAAGGTGACGTTATCTCTCCTTATTCAGATAATCGTCTCGCCGCTCTTTTTAGTCAGTATGGTAAGTCCAAACAGATTTCCTCTAAATCAATCTCGGCGGGATATGAGCAGTCACTCGATTTAGCAATTAAGTGGTTGGAAAATGAGTTAATTTAATAGCACTGTGTTCCATTTATGTATAGCATGGTTACGTTGCGCAACAACTGGCAATGCGAACTTAAACTAATGTAATTCTATCGATGGAGTATTATATGGTGAACAAGGTAGTTAGCCCAACTCATTTCCGATTATTAACCGCTTTAAGAGCAATAGGTCCTTATCTTAGAGAATCTGAATCAACAGAAAATAGTTATTTGTTTGATTGCTTATCTGTTTGCGTTGATGATAAACAATCACCAGAAATGCGTGAATTTTGGGGGTGGTGGATGGAGCTAGATACCTCGAAAGTCGATGATGCAGTAGATGGCTTTATAGCAAAGTTTAAAATGGGGATGTACGATACAGACGGTAACTGGCAAACGGTTGAACTACCGGAAAGTGCTATTCCAGAAGTGACTCGAACTCAGCAAGAGTTTTTAAAGAAGTTACATAAAGTGTTAGAAGAACGTTTTGATTTGTCTTTTATATTGCATGAACAATCGGTTGAGTTTATATAATTGTTGCTGTTGATTGGTTAAAATAGACTTCCAACAAGTTAAATTGATAAAAAGGCGCATTAATGCGCCTTTTTTACTTGTGCAATTTAAGATGGATTGTTACAACATCTTTATAAATCCTAAATTTATATAGCAAGGCAAATGACAATTACACAAGGTGAAAAAGCGTTGCAACCTAAAACCGCATCTATAAAGAAAACAATAGTCGTGAAGCTTGGTACGAGTGTTCTTACTGGTGGAACTTTAGCATTAGATAAAGCCAATATGGTGGAGTTAGTTCGTCAATGTGCTCATCTTAAACAACATGGCCATTCTGTGGTGATCGTTTCTTCTGGAGCGATTGCAGCAGGTCGTGAGCATTTAGGTTATCCAGCTCTCTCTAATTCAGTGGCCAGCAAACAAATGCTAGCGGCGGTTGGTCAAAGCCAGTTGATTCAACTTTGGGAATCGTTGTTTGCTATTTATGGTTTGAAAATTGGTCAAATGTTACTTACCCGCGCAGATTTAGATGATAGAGAGCGCTTCTTAAATGCCCGCGATATGATCAACACCTTGTTAGATAATGATATTATTCCTGTCGTTAATGAAAATGATGCCGTTGCTACATCTGAGATTAAAGTTGGCGATAATGATAATTTGTCCGCTCTAGTTGGGATTTTGTGTGGCGCTGATAAGTTGTTGTTGTTAACCGACCAACCTGGTTTGTTTACTGCCGATCCTCGAAATAACCCCGATGCAGAACTTATCCGTGAAGTAACCACCATCGATGAGACTTTGAGAAAAATCGCCGGAGGCAGTGGAACAACGTTAGGCACCGGAGGTATGGCTACCAAATTACAAGCGGCCGATATTGCTAGACGGGCAGGAATAGAAGTGATCATTGCTGCTGGTAGTGCGGAAAGTGTTATTGAAACGTCAATCACAGATAAACCTCAAGGAACTAAATTTGTTGCCCTTGCGGAAGCGTTAGAAAACCGCAAACGATGGATTTTAGCCGGGCCTGCAGCATCGGGTGATATTATTATCGACGATGGGGCCGTAAAAGCTGTAGTAGAAAGAGGAAGCAGTTTACTTGCTAAAGGCGTCACAGATGTAGCAGGGCAGTTTGCTAGAGGCGAAGTCGCTAGGATCAAGAATAGTAAAGGTCAACTGGTCGCTAAAGGTATTGTGCGCTATTCAAATAAAGATTTGATAAAAATAATTGGCAAACACAGCAAACAGATTAATGAAATTTTAGGATATGAGTACGGCTCAGAAGTGATTCATAGAGATGACCTCGTGGTCATTCAAGAGTAAGGATAAAACGTGGAACTAATTCAAATGGGACAAGCAGCGAAAACCGCTGCATTTGGTCTTGCAACAGCTTCAACGGCTCAAAAAAACCGTGCACTAGCCATCATGGCCGACGAACTGGAAATGAACGCAAAGACTATTCTTGCTGCCAATGCCAAGGATATTGATAATGGGCGTAATGCGGGTCTGACAGACGCGTTATTAGACCGTTTATTGTTGAATGAAGAACGCTTGTTAGCCATCGCTAACGATGTACGAAACGTGATTAGTTTAAATGATCCCGTTGGAAGTGAAATTGACAGTAAAGTGCTAGAAAATGGCATGTCTTTATCTCGACGTCGTGTCCCTTTAGGTGTAATAGGCGTTATATATGAAGCTCGTCCAAATGTGACCATTGATATTGCGGCCCTGTGTTTAAAAACGGGTAACGCCAGCATTCTTCGTGGTGGTAAAGAGACGTTTTTTTCTAATATGGAACTGGTTAAGGTGATTCAAATTGCACTACAAAAAGCGGAATTACCTGCTGAGTCAGTTCAATACATTGAAAAACCTGATCGTGAGTTGGTGTCTGAGTTGTTGAAACTGGATGATTATGTTGACATGATCATTCCACGTGGTGGTGCCGGGTTACACAAAATGTGCAAAGAAAACAGTACAATACCGGTGATTATTGGTGGTTTCGGCATTAGCCATATTTTTGTTGATGAAAGCGCAGATTTAGATAAATCACTTCTTGTTGTCGAAAATTCAAAAGTACAAAGGCCGTCGGCGTGTAACTCTCTTGATACATTGTTGGTACATGAAAAAATAGCAGATCAATTTTTACCTAAATTGGCAGAGAAATTAAATGGCCGAGTTATGTTGGTAGCGGAAGAAAAAGCTAAAGCTTATCTATCTAATTCGACACAAGTAAGAGACGTGCAAGAAGGTGACTTTGATACCGAATGGTTGAGCTTTACGTTAGGAATCAAAGTTGTTAGCGATGTGGAGCAAGCCATTGACCATATGCGTGTTCATAATGCGAGTCATTCCGATGCAATTATGACTAATAGCTTACAAAATGCGGAATTATTTATTAATTCGGTGGGTTCCGCTGCTGTCTATGTGAACGCTTCTACTCGTTTTACCGATGGTGCTCAATTTGGTTTAGGTGCTGAAGTTGCCGTTTCTACACAAAAACTTCATGCACGAGGTCCTATGGGACTTGAAGAGTTGACGAGTTATAAATGGGTTGGGAAAGCCGATTATTTGGTTCGCCCATAAACGACCGATTATCTGTTTAAGCTGTACTAAAATCATTTGGAGGTGGTATGCATTGTCCATTTTGTTCTGAAAATGACACCAAAGTTATCGACTCTAGGCTGGTTGCCGATGGGCACCAAGTGCGTCGTCGACGTCAGTGCTTAGCTTGTAGTGAACGTTTTACAACATTTGAAAGTGCTGAGTTAGTCATGCCAAAAGTGATTAAATCGAATGGTAATCGAGAGCCATTTAATGAAGATAAAATGATTGGCGGTATTCAAAGGGCGTTAGAAAAACGCCCTGTTAGTGCCGATTCAATAGAACTGGCGATCAGTAATATAAAGTCTAAATTACGAGCAACTGGAGAGCGTGAAGTTCCGAGTGAAATGATTGGTAACTTAGCGATGGAACAACTGAAAGAGCTCGATAAAGTCGCTTATATTCGGTTTGCTTCCGTCTATCGAAGTTTTACTGATATTAAAGAGTTTGGTGAAGAAATTGCTAGGCTTGAAGATTAACTCTTGACTAAAATCATCTTGATCACACCTATATTATCTTGAACGAAATACAATAACTAAAGAAGATCCTATAATGAATCCATCTTTTTCTCCTGTCGACTATCAGATGATGTCTCACGCCATTCAACTGGCAAAGAAAGGGTGTTTTACAACCGCACCGAATCCAAATGTAGGTTGTGTGATTGCTCGTGATGGGCACATTGTAGGATCAGGTTTTCACTATCAAGCAGGTGAGCCTCATGCAGAAGTGTTTGCGTTAAGAGAGGCAAAAGAGAAAGCACAAGGGGCTACGGCTTATGTCACGTTAGAACCTTGTTCTCATTATGGTAGAACGCCTCCCTGTGCCGAAGCATTAGTTAATGCGAAGGTCAGTAAAGTAATTTGTGCTATGCAAGATCCAAATCCGCAAGTGGCCGGTCGTGGCTTTCAGATATTACGAGATGCAGGGATAGAGGTTCAAGTCGGTTTACTTGAAAACGATGCGATGGCATTAAACCCTGCATTTATCAAAAGAATGAAAACTGGTAAGCCATATGTTCAGTTAAAACTTGCAGCGAGCCTGGATGGGCAAACGGCCTTGAAAAACGGTCAAAGTAAGTGGATAACAACCGCACAAGCCAGAAAAGATGTTCAGCATTTTAGAGCGAAGGCAGGCGCTATTTTGTCCACCAGTACCACCGTTATTGCTGACAACGCGTCTCTTAATGTTCGTTGGGAAGATTTACCTGATTCTATTCAAACTGTTTATCCTCCGGATCAAGTCCGACAGCCAGCCCGTGTTATTTTAGAAAATAACTTGTTGTTAACCGATGGACTTAAATTATTTCAATCTACAGGCGAAGTAATAAGGGTTTCTAGCTCAAAAAATGCCGATCTAACTATTGGTCTGAATCAGGATAATAATCTTGATCTCGAGTTACTATTAGATCAACTGGCTAAGCAACATCAAGTGAGTCATCTATGGGTAGAAGCAGGGGCGACTTTAGCCACTAGTTTTATAAAACAAAATTTAGTTGATGAATTAGTTATTTATCTGGCTCCTAAATTGATGGGCTCGGATGGAAGAGGATTTATTAATTTACTTGGCTTAGAGAAAATGAACCAAGTTATCGACTTGAACATTACCGATATACGAATGATCGGTGCTGATATTCGAGTAATCGCGCAAATAAAACAGAAACAGTAGGTAGTTATGTTTACAGGAATAATAGAAGCCGTAGGAGAACTCACCGCTATTACTGCAAAAGGTGAGGATATCTCGATTACTGTTGCATCGGGCAAATTAGATCTTTCTGATGTAAAGGTTGGCGATAGTATTGCAACCAATGGAGTGTGTTTAACGGTGGTATCTCACGATTCGACAAGTTATACCGCAGACCTCTCCGTAGAGACCTTGAATTTAACCGGATTTACCCAATATCAAGTGGGAGATAAGGTTAACCTTGAAAAAGCTATGTTGCCTACAACAAGATTTGGTGGTCATATTGTCTCAGGTCATGTTGACGGCGTCGGCGTTATTTTGGAGCGTAATCCTGTTGGTAGAGCGATTGAGTTTTGGGTCGAAATGCCGAATAACATCACTAAATACGTTGCTTATAAAGGTTCAATTACGGTTGATGGTATTAGTTTAACCGTCAATGCATTACGAAAGAACGCATTTAAAATCACTATTGTTCCTCATACATCCGATGAAACGACCATTGATAACTTTCAGGTTGGCAGGAAAGTTAATTTGGAAGTTGATGTTTTGGCGCGATACATGGAAAGGTTGCTACAAGGAAACTCGCAGCAACAAGAATCGACAATTACCATGGATTTTTTACAACAGAATGGCTTCGCATAGCCTTAATTTAACTGTACGTCGTGCCATTTTTTTAGTGTGATTTACTCAAGCGTGTTTCACACAGAGCAAGTGGCGATAATTTAAGGTTATTCTAGATTTTTTATATAAAACATCTGAATTTTAGTCACTAAATGAGCTTGGTCTAGCAGGCGGTTGAACATGAATGCAACTCTGAGCAAAGAATGAGATAGGACAATAGTAATGGCAATTAGTACACCTAAAGAAATTATTGAAGATATTCGTTTGGGTAAAATGGTTATCCTGATGGATGACGAAGACCGAGAAAATGAAGGCGATATTATTATGGCCGCGGAGCATGTCACGCCTGAAGCCATTAATTTTATGGCGACTTATGGTCGTGGTCTAATTTGTCTTACTATGACCAAAGAGCGGTGTGTAAAATTGGGATTAGCCCCAATGGTGCAAGACAACAATGCTCAGTTTACCACTAACTTTACCGTTTCTATTGAGGCTGCAGAAGGGGTAACAACGGGTATTTCTGCTTCAGATCGTGCTGTTACGGTACAAGCTGCAGTGGCAAAAAACGCCAAAGCTGCTGATTTGGTTCAGCCAGGGCATATTTTCCCATTGACCGCTCAAGAAGGTGGAGTATTAACTCGTGCTGGTCACACAGAAGCCGGTTGTGACCTTGCTCGTTTGGCTGGTTTAGAGCCTGCTTCTGTTATTGTTGAGATTTTAAATGAAGATGGCAGTATGGCGCGCCGCCCAGATTTGGAAGCCTTTTCAGAAAAACACGATATAAAAGTAGGCACCATAGCCGACCTTATTGAGTATCGTAACAACACCGAAACTACTATTGAACGGGTTGCTGAATGCAAGTTACCGACTGAATTTGGTGAGTTTGATCTAGTTACCTACCGCGATACCATTGATAATGAAATTCATTATGCTTTGCGTAAAGGTCCAGTATCTGAAGATGAGCCGTGCTTGGTTCGTGTACATTTACATGATGTCTTTACCGATGTACTTCGTTCAAATAGAAATGCTGATCGTAGTTGGACTCTAGATACCGCTATGAAACGTATTGGTGAAGATGGAGGGGTGTTAGTTATTTTGGGTAATGAAGAATCCCCCGATTTACTAATCCATCGAGTCAAAATGTTTGAACAACAAGATAAAGGAGAGGCTCCCACTATGGCCAAGAAACAAGGTACCTCTCGCCGTGTAGGAATAGGGTCACAAATACTGTCTGACATGGGCATAAGCAAGATGAAATTGTTGTCTTCTTCTGGTAAGCGCTACCATGCACTAGGCGGTTTTGGTCTTGAAGTAGTCGAATATATTAATGAGTAATTGCAACGACAGGACCGCGCTTCATGCTTGACCACTAGTTATTTTTTCTATTTCGAGTGGCCGAGAATTGACTTGCCTCCACATGGAGGCATTTTCTATTAGATATTGCTCACAAAATTGTGCTAGAATCCCGCGATTCTCACAGGATGAATATAGTTGAAGGAAAGTTTATGAAAGTATGCGAGGGTATAAAAGTGATCGAGGGTGGTTTTCCTACTCCAAACGCAAAAATTGCAATTGTAATTTCTCGTTTTAATAGCTTTATTAATGAAAGTTTACTTTCTGGTGCTATCGATACTTTAAAACGTCATGGCCAAGTGTCAGAAGACAACATCACCGTTGTTCGCTGTCCTGGTGCGGTTGAATTGCCTTTAGTTGCTCAAAGAGTAGCTAAGACTGGTAAATTCGATGCTATCGTATCTTTAGGCACAGTTATACGTGGTGGCACACCACATTTCGACTATGTTTGTAGTGAATGTAACAAAGGTTTAGCACAAGTTTCTCTGGAATATAGCCTTCCAGTGGCATTTGGTGTATTAACTGTAGATACCATCGATCAAGCTATTGAGCGCGCCGGAACCAAGGCTGGTAATAAAGGTGCAGAGGCTGCACTAAGCGCACTTGAAATGATCAACGTTCTTTCTGAAATCGATTCCTAATGGGGGCAAGTGTGAAACCAGCCGCACGTCGTAATGCACGTCAATTTGCTTTACAAGCAATATACTCATGGCAAATATCGAAAGATAATGTTGCCGTAATAGAAGAACAGTTTTTAACTGGTGATAAATACGATGATGAAGAGCATCGTGATATAGAGCCTGCATTGGCTGCGCCAGAAACCGACGTCGCTTACTTTCGTGACCTTTTAACTGGTGTTGTACAAGATCACACTAAGTTAGACAGCAAACTTCGCCCATATCTTTCTCGCCCAATGCAAGATTTAGATATGATGGAGTTAGCGCTTTTACGTCTTGCTATGTACGAGATGACTCGACGAGAAGATGTACCATACAAAGTGGTTATCAACGAAGCGATAGAGCTAGCTAAAGTATTTGCTGCGGAAGATAGTCATAAATTTGTCAACGGTGTGTTGGATAAAGCCGCACCGCATGTACGCAAAAAATAAAGTCAGTGCAAACAAAAAGGTCGGCTTAGCTGGCCTTTTTTGTGTCTTAAAATTGTCGAGTTAACCTTTATTATTAACGGCGAGATACAGTAGTTATGTCTGGTGAATTCAATTTAATCAAAAAGTATTTTTCTAACCGTCAAAGTCAACGAAAAGATGTTCAATTATCATTAGGCGATGATTGCGCGATTGTTCGTTCCCCCGAAAGTGTCCGCATTGCTATTAGCACTGATACCTTAGTTGCAGGGACACATTTTCTTGCCGGTGCGAACCCCGCTTGGATCGCACATAAAGCGCTGGCTTCTAATTTAAGTGATTTAGCCGCAATGGGGGCAACACCTGCTTGGATCTCACTTGCATTAACCTTACCTGAACAAGATGATGTGTGGCTGACCTCTTTTTGCGATGCATTTTTTGAATTAGCTGACTATTTTGGTGTTCAACTCATAGGTGGGGATACAACAAAAGGGCCATTAAGCATTACCTTAACGGTACAAGGGTTTGTTCCTGAAACCAAAGCTTTGTGTCGAGATGGCGCAAAATCAGGCGATTGGTTATACGTTACTGGCAATCTTGGTGATAGTAAGGCTGGACTCGATGTTGTTTTAGGTGATGAGCCGAGAAGTAAACCTTACGCAAAAATACTAGAACAGCAACACTATCTTGCTAGGCCAAGAATTTTAGCAGGCCAAGCATTACTGAATGTAGCCTCAAGTTGTATTGATATATCTGATGGCTTAATTGCGGATGTTCAACATATACTTAAACGATCTGGAGTTGGTGCAAGGATTGATATCAGCGCCTTACCTTTATCAAATGAACTATTAGGCTTTTGCAACGACAGAGAAAAGGCACAGAAATATGCATTATCGAGTGGTGAAGAGTATGAGCTCTGTTTTACTGTGCCTGAAGAACATAAAGGCGGTATTGATAGTACTTTAGCTCATATTGGTTGTGCGGTCACTTGTATTGGACAGTTACGGCCAGAAGGCACCTTTGAGCTTATCCGAGACGGTAAACCAGTTGATTGGCAACTTGATGGTTACGATCACTTTAAGGGAAAATCATGAGCAATCCATTAGATTTAATATCATTTAAAAATCCATGGCATCTTTTAGCGACAGGATTTGGTAGTGGTATGTCACCGATTATGCCTGGAACGATGGGGACACTCGCCTCTATTCCATTGTATTTTATGTTAGTTCAATTGCCTTTTTCAATCTATGTCACGTTAGTTATTCTCTCTTGTGTTGTTGGCATTAAAATATGCCAAGCAACCTCTGATGACATGATGGTTCATGATCATGGTGCGATTGTATGGGATGAATTCGCTGGCTTTTGGATCACCATGAGCTTAGTGCCTATGATGAACCTTCCTGCAACAGAATGGCGATGGTTATTGGCTGGTTTTGTTCTTTTCCGTTTCTTCGACATGGTGAAACCGTGGCCGATTAGTTGGCTTGACAAAAGAGTTCATGGTGGACTAGGGATTATGATAGACGATATTGTTGCTGGCGCGATAGCGTGTTTTTGCCTGTTTTTGTTGGGAAAATATCTAGGCTGGATGCATTAACATATCTGCGGTGATTGGCTAGCTTAAGGTATTACTTAATATCAGTACCTTAAATAAAAATGCCGTTGATTTCATACGTCATGAAATCAACGGCATTTTTATTAAATAATCAACCCTAACAATCTTCGCTAGCTATTCGTACGTTAAGTACGAATTGATGCAAACGCATTGTATTTGTTAGGTCATTATTTGGCTATGTATTCACGAATCTTAGCTTCGATACCTACCGCATCTATAGCCAGTTCTGCATGCATCTCTTGCTGAGTTCCTTGAGCAACGAATTTATCTGGTAAACCAATAGTTAATACTGGCTTAATGATTTTATCTTGCATCATAAACTCAACAACGCCAGAGCCTGCACCACCTACAATTGTGTTTTCTTCAACAGTGACAATAATGTCGTGGCTACTGGTTAGTTCTCTGATTAGGTTTTCGTCCAGCGGTTTTACAAAGCGCATATCAGCAACGGTTGCATCAAGTTTTTGGGCCGCGATTAACACACTTTCTAACATAGTACCAAAACTTAAAATAGCCACTTTGGGTTGGTTAGTCTTTTGTTTGCTTTGCCTAACAAGTCGTCCTTTACCTATTTCGATTTCTGTCATTATTGGTTCAATTTCAGCACCAATACTGGTGCCTCTTGGATAACGAACAGCTGATGGGCCTGAGTGTTTATGGCCAGTATAAAGCATTTGTCGGCATTGATTTTCATCACTAGGAGCCATTATTACTAGGTTCGGAATACAGCGAATGAAACTAAGATCGAAAGCACCTTGGTGAGTTTGTCCATCAGCTCCAACAATACCGGCTCTATCAATTGCGAACATAACCGGTAAATTCATGATAGCGACATCATGAATAAGTTGGTCATAACCGCGTTGTAAAAAGGTTGAATAAATCGCCACAATAGGGTGAAAACCTGCAATTGCCATCCCTGTCGCTAAGGTAATAGAGTGCTGTTCGGCGATTGCGACATCAAAATATTGGCTAGGAAATTTCTTGGAAAATTCAACCATGCCAGAGCCTTCACGCATGGCAGGTGTGATTGCCATAAGTTTGGGATCTTGTTCTGCCATGTCACAAAGAAAATCGCCAAAAATTTTGGAAAAACTGGGTTTTGTACCGTTACTTTTAGGTAAGCTAGTTTCTGCTGGATTAAATTTTGGCACACCATGATAACCGATAGGATCTTTTTCTGCTGGTTCATATCCTTTGCCTTTCTTGGTCATAATGTGTAGAAACTGTGGTCCTTTCAGTTCACGCATATTTTTTAGTGTTTTTACTAGCTCGTTAACATCATGTCCGTCAATTGGACCTATATAGTTAAAACCGAGTTCTTCAAACATAGTTCCAGGAACAACCATTCCTTTAAGATGTTCTTCTGTTCTGCGCACCAATTCTTTGATTGGTGGCACACCTGACAACACTTTTTTGCCGCCTTCACGTATCGAAGTGTAAAGGTTGCCAGATAATATTTGTGCTAAGTGGTTGTTCAATGCGCCTACATTTTCAGATATAGACATTTCATTGTCGTTGAGTACAACCAACATATCTGAATGAATATCACCAGCATGATTCATCGCTTCAAACGCCATACCGGCGGTGATCGCACCATCGCCAATCACACTGACGACTTTTCTATTCTTGCCTTCTTTTTCTGCACAAATTGCCAGTCCTAGCGCTGCACTGATAGAGGTCGATGAGTGACCGACGGAAAGAACGTCATATTCACTTTCCTCTCTCCAAGGGAACGGGTGAAGACCGTCTTTTTGTCGTATTGTCGGTAATTTTTCTCTTCGCCCCGTTAATATTTTATGCGGATAAGCTTGGTGACCTACATCCCAGATCAATTGATCAAAAGGTGTGTTATAAACGTAATGTAGTGCAACAGTCAGTTCTACTGTGCCTAAACCTGAGGCTAGATGCCCGCTAGATTGGCTGACTGAATTTAATAAATAGGTACGTAATTCGTCACAAACTTTAGGTAAAATGTCTTTTGGAAGTGAGCGAAGCTCTTCAGGCGTGTCCGCTAGAATTAAAGTGGGATATTTTGATAGATCAAGAGTCATAAAATATTCAGCGCTTATAATGTTAGTTTTTGCGCTCGACAACGTATCGGGCGAACTCTTCGAGTAACTTTGTATTGTATGGGATCGCATCCAAAGCATGAAGTGCTTCTTGTAAAAGAGTTTGCGCTTTCTGTTGAGCGCCTTCTAATCCAAGTAATGAAGGATACGTCGCTTTATTTAAATTTTGGTCAGAACCTTGTGGTTTTCCAAGTGTCTCTGTGTCGCTGATAATGTCTAAAATATCATCTTGCACTTGAAAGGCCAGCCCTACGGCATCAGCGTATTTATTCAGTAAAGGTAGGATCGCTTGTCCTTTTTTACCTGCAGAAAGTGCGCCTAATTGTATCGCGCATTTTAGCAGAGCTCCGGTTTTATTTTTGTGTATCATTTCAAGTTGGTCGAGAGAGACAGATTTGTTTTCAGCACACAGATCTAACGCTTGTCCAAGACACATGCCTTGAGCACCAGAGGCTTTAGCTAATGTTTGAATCATTGCAACTCGTTTACCTTCACCTTGTTTCGACAGTTTACCTTCTGCCAAAATAGTAAAGGCAAGAGTTTGCAATGCATCACCGGCTAAAATAGCCGTTGCTTCATTAAATTGAATATGACAAGTTGCGCGGCCTCGACGAAGTTCATCGTTATCCATAGCAGGGAGATCGTCGTGAATAAGAGAATAAGCATGAATACATTCTATCGCAGAAGCAGGGGTATCGATTTCTTCAATGGTACAGCCAAGCATTTCTCCAGTGATATAAACAAGAAAAGGCCTGACTCTTTTACCACCAAGCAATAAGCCATATTGCATCGCTTGAATAAGTGAGTGATCTTGATGATCTAACTTATCTAACCAAGCATTGAGCTGAAATTGATTTCTTTCCTGATAAGAGGGTAATGCAGCTAGCATAAATTAATCTTCTCTCTGATGCTCATTTTGAAAATCAGACAAAGGAGCGTCGTCATTTTTTTCTAATAATATAGAAACACGTTGCTCTGCTTGAGTGAGCTTTGATTGGCCTTCGCGTGCGAGAGAGATGCCTCGCTCAAAATGTTTTAGCGAATCTTCTAAAGCAAGATCGCCATTTTCTAGCTGTTCTACAATTGAATCGAGCTCTGATAGCGTCGCTTCAAATGTCATATTTTCTGGTTTTTTGGTTGCCATGATAGTTCTGCTTTTTTAAAGATGCACGAAAGTTACGCTACAGAGGTTTAATGGTCAATTGTTAGCATCACAACCGAGCAAATTTATCGTGAGAAAAAGGCATTATCCCCTTTAAGTTAGAGATAATCTATTTTGACTAAAGATAACTTATAACGACATAAGTGCAAGTTTACATAATTTGGCTCAATATCCATATCAAATAAATGCACAAAAATAGTGAAAAAGTCGATGTGAATGGTGTCATTCTGTTTACATATCATCATTATTGGATAATTTATCTACTCTATGAAGAAGACTTACTTGGCAATTTTTATGGTAAGGCTTATCCTGATAATGAAACAATGGTTAGCTCATTGTGATATTTTTCAAATAAATATCTAAAAAATTATTGCAAGCGGCCGATAGTATGTCTATCCCATATTAATTGCATAGAACAGTTTAGCAATAAGAGGTGCTTAGTGGATTTAGCTACATTAATAGGTTTAATCGGTGGTTTCGGCTTTGTTATCATGGCAATGATTATTGGTGGCAGCATTGGCATGTTTCTCGATGTTGTATCAGTTTTGATTGTTGTAGGGGGCGCAACTTGTGTTGTTCTAATGAAATTTACCATGGGACAATTTTTTAGTGCGTTTAAAATTGCAGGCAAGGCCTTCATGTTTAAAACCGATGACCCAGAAGATTTGATTGCCAAGATCGTTGAAATGGCCGATGCCGCTCGTAAAGGTGGTTTTTTAGCGTTAGAAGAGATGGAAATTACCAGTAGTTTTATGCAAAAGGGCATCGATTTACTGGTTGATGGTCATGATGCAGAAGTTGTGCGAGCTGCAATGCAAAAAGATATAGCTTTGACCGATGAAAGGCATGTTCAAGGAAGTGACGCTTTTAGAGCTTATGGTGACGTTGCACCAGCAATGGGGATGATAGGAACTTTGATTGGTTTAGTTGCCATGCTTTCTAATATGGATGACCCTAAATCTATTGGTCCCGCTATGGCGGTTGCCTTGTTGACCACGCTCTATGGTGCCGTATTAGCCAATATGGTGTTTTTCCCTATTGCTGATAAATTAACGTTGCGTCGAGAACAAGAAAAACTTAATCGACGATTAATAATGGATGGGGTACTTGCGATACAAGATGGCCAAAACCCTAGAGTTATCGATGGATATTTGAAAAATTATCTGAACGAGAAAAAACGTGTTCTTGATATCGATAACGAATAAGGAGGATGCTAAGTAATGGATGAAGAAGAAGAATGCAACTGTCCACCTCCGGGGGCTCCGTTATGGATGGCGACCTTTTCAGATTTGATGTCATTGCTAATGTGTTTCTTTGTGCTTTTGCTTTCATTCTCTGAAATGGATGTATTAAAGTTCAAACAAATAGCAGGTTCGATGAAATTTGCTTTTGGTGTACAAAATCGTCTGGAAGTAAAAGATATCCCTAAGGGAACCAGCGTTATTGCTCAGGAATTTCGTCCTGGACGCCCTGAGCCGACGCCTATTGATGTCATAATGCAGCAGACTATTGATATTACGCAGTCGTCGTTAGATTTCCATGAGGGGGAATCAAGTCGCGCTGGAGGTAATAATAGAGAAGACGGACAAAAAACCGGTGGTGAGTCACCTGAAACATCAACTAAATTGAATCCTAACTCTCAATCACCAACGCAATCAGAAGCGAAAGCACAAGATGAAGCTTTAGCTAAAGAGATAGAAGCATTAGAAGAGAATATCAAGAAAGCGTTAGATAGAGAGATAGATCAAGGCGCAATTTCGGTTGAAAACTTAGGTCAAGAGATCGTTATTCGTATAAGAGAAAAAGGTGCGTTCCCTGCTGGTTCGGCGTTCTTACAACCTAAATTTAGACCTTTAGTTAGGCAAATTGCCGATTTAGTGAAAGATGTACCGGGTATAGTCAGAGTTTCAGGGCACACGGATAACCAAGTTCTCGATTCTGAACTGTATCGTTCAAATTGGGACTTATCCTCTCAAAGAGCGGTCTCTGTTGCGCATGAAATGGAAAAAGTGAAAGGTTTTGATCATGCTAGGCTAAGAGTTCGTGGGATGGCGGATACTGAACCACTTAACGATAATTCAACTTCGGCACTGCGGGCTCAAAACCGTCGAGTTGAGATTGGTATATTGCAAGGTAAGCCGCAATATAGCGACGAAGTGAGTGTAATACAGCCTTAATTTATCTTGTCTTAAGTAGCTTTACCGTTCGGTGAAGTAAAAAGCGAACTCAGGTTCGCTTTTTTATTGTCTTTATTTTCAGCAAAATCGTGTATAATCTCGCGCCTTAGTTTTCCTGCTTTTTTCTAGAATTGTGGATCGTCTTCTATAAATCAGCAAACCAGTACCTTTTAATTAGTGAAACCATCTATGAAATTTATTGTTAAGCCCCATCCAGAGATTTTTGTTAAAAGTGAATCTGTTCGTAAACGTTTCACTCGTATTTTGGAATGTAATCTGCGAATTATCATCCAACGTAGAACAAAATCTGTAGCCGTTTTCAATCGTCGTGATCACATTGAAGTGACAGCTAAAAGTGATGAATATTATCAAGAAGTTTTGACGATACTTACGCACACTCCAGGTATCCATCATGTATTGGAAGTTCAGCAATCTGAATTTACCGATATGCATGATATCTACGAGCAGGTGCGCGAACTTAGTGGTAAGTTAATTGAAAATAAAACCTTTGTGGTTCGTGCTAAACGTAGAGGAAAACATGACTTTACTTCTATTGAGTTAGAACGTTATGTTGGTGGTGGTTTAAATCAAGCTATTGAAAGCTCTAAAGTTAAATTAAAGAACCCAGATGTAACGGTTAATATTGAAGTAACTAACGAGTTATTGAATCAGGTTATTGCTCGTTTCAAAGGATTAGGCGGTTTTCCTCTTGGTACTCAAGAAGACGTCTTGAGCTTGATTTCTGGTGGCTTTGATTCTGGTGTGTCGAGTTATTTACATATAAAACGAGGTTCTAAAGTCCACTATTGTTTCTTTAATTTAGGTGGCCCAGCGCATGAAATAGGCGTTAAGCAAGTTGCCCATTATTTATGGAATAAATATGGATCTTCTGCCAAAGTTAAGTTCATTTCTGTTGATTTTGAACCGGTTGTCGCTGAAATTTTAGAAAAAGTAGATGATGGCCAAATGGGGGTCATCCTTAAACGTATGTTTATGCGTGCTGGTGGCATGTTGGCAGAAAAATTCGGTATTCAAGCTTTGGTTACTGGTGAAGCCCTTGGTCAAGTGTCTAGTCAGACCCTAACCAACTTGCGTCATATTGACGGTGTAACGGATACGCTTATCTTACGCCCACTAATCAATTGGGATAAAGAAGATATCATTGATGTTGCGCGAGCTATTGGAACGGAAGACTTTGCTAAAGTTATGCCTGAATATTGTGGCGTGATTTCTAAAAGCCCAACGGTTAAAGCGGTAAAAGAAAAGCTAGAAAAAGAAGAACAAAATTTTAATTTTTCGATTCTTGATGATGTAGTTTATAACGCTCGTATGATGGATATCCGAGATATCGAAAAAGAAAGCCAGCAGCAAGTTCCAGAAGTTGAGTCAGTTGCCGCAGTAGACACTGATGCTATTGTGCTTGATATTCGCAGCCCCGATGAAGAAGATGATCGTCCATTGTTGATTGATGATGTTGAGGTTGTTCATTTGCCTTTTTATAAGCTTGCGACGAAATTTGGTGATTTAGACCAGTCTAAGAATTATTTGCTTTACTGTGACCGAGGTGTAATGAGTCGCTTACAAGCACTGTATCTTAAAGATCAGGGTTTCGATAATGTGAAGGTATATCGACCTTAGTTGTTTAGTGAGCTTTAAATTGAAAATATAAAAAAGCCAACCTGAGTGTTGGTTTTTTTATACCTATCTAAAATAAGTGCGAATTTCTAAAATAAGTGCGAATTTATAGCAAAAAAAAGCACCGCCAAACTAGGCAGTGCAACAATTAATATTTTGACAGACAGGTCAAATTAAAACAAGATGGTTGGTTTTTCATCAATTTGATTAATGAAAAACCTAGGCAATTCTTACCTAACTCGAAATCGAGATTTGCAAACACAACATCGCAATAAATAGCCAATTGGTATATAAACCAAGCCGTTTAGGCTAATTCTGCGAACAGGAATATAGAATTTATCTCGCGATCAAGCAATGGACATTTTATAATGTTTCAGATAATAAAAACTAATGCATTGATAGCCCCCAAATTCTAAGGTGTAGTATGTCCAGAAGATTGCCTCCGCTGAACTCTTTAAAAGTATTTGAAGCTGCCGCTAGGCACTTGAGTTTTACGCGGGCAGCCGAAGAACTGTTTGTTACTCAAGCCGCCGTTAGCCATCAAATTAAAACCATAGAAGACTTTTTAGGGTTAAAGTTGTTTCGAAGACGTAACCGCTCGTTATTATTAACGGAAGAGGGTCAAAGTTATTTTCTCGATATAAAAGATATTTTTAATTCTATAGCGGAAGCCACTGACAAGGTGTTAGAAAAGAGTGAGAAAGGTACTTTGACGATTAGCTTACCGCCTAGCTTTGCGATCCAATGGTTAGTTCCTCGACTGGCTGATTTTAATCAACAAGAACCAGATATTGATGTTCGAATTAAAGCGGTTGATTCCGATGATAACTTTTTAACGGATGACGTTGATGTTGCCATCTATTACGGCAGAGGCGTGTGGCCTGGGTTAAGAATTGATAAACTGTACCAAGAATACTTAATCCCCTTATGCTCACCAAGTTTGCTGCTATCAAGTAAGCCTCTGACATGCTTAGCCGATTTAAAATGGCATACCTTACTGCATGATACATCTCGTAAAGAGTGGAAGCAGTTTGTCAAACAAAATGCTATAGCGGGTGTTAATGTCAATCATGGCCCTATTTTTAGCCATTCAACTATGGTTTTACAAGCTGCGATTCATGGACAAGGTGTTGCTTTGGGTAATAATGTGTTGGCGCAACCTGAATTAGAAGCGGGGCGGTTAGTTTCTCCTTTTAATGAAGTGCTCTTGAGTAAGAATTCGTTTTATGTTGTGTGTCATGAAAGCCAAGCGGATACCGGTAGAATAGCTACGTTTCGTGATTGGATGATAGCCAAAGCAGTAAGTGAACAAGAGGAGTTGCGAGATGAATAAACCGAGAAACTATAATGTGGCTAAAAAATCAAACAAGTTGTTGATCGTTGCAGGTATATTGGGGTTTACTTTTGTGGCATTCGGTGCATTTGCTGCGCATGGGTTGAAAGCGTTTTTGTCCGAGTATCAAACCTCGATTTTTGAAACTGGAGTACAATATCAAGCGTTTCATACTCTAGCGATTATTGGCTGCGCTATTTTGTTAAAGATTAAATCTAACCAAAAAGTGCAGAAAGGGCTTTTCAGAGCGTCAATTTGCTTTATCATCGGCATCCTTTGTTTTAGTGGCAGTTTATACGCACTGGCTATTACAGGAATAAAATGGTTTGGTCCTATCACTCCAATTGGTGGTGTGATGTTGTTAACTGGCTGGGTTTTGTTTATCTACTCAGCAATGCATTTAAACGAGGTTACTCAGTGAAACAGATTATGCTTTATTGCCGCTCAGGCTTTGAAAAAGAGTGCGCAGGCGAAATTCAAGATAAGGCGAATCAATTAGAAGTTTTTGGTTTTCCTCGAATGAAAAGAAATCAAGGGTACGTTATTTTCGAATGTTACCAACAAGGTGACGCTGATAAGTTATTGAAAAAAATTGATTTTCAATCGTTGATATTTGCTCGTCAAATGTTTGCTGTCGCTGCAGAGTTTGTTGATTTACCAAGTGATGATCGCATCTCTCCAATTCTAACTGAGCTAGATAGCATTGATGCATTGCCTACATGTGGTGACATTAGAATAGAAACACCGGATACGAATGAAGCGAAAGAGCTACTTAAGTTCTGTCGTAAGTTTACCGTTCCTTTGCGTCAAGCAATGCGAGGTAAAGGATTATTGTATAAAAAAGAGAATGCAAAAAAGCCGGTTTTACATATTTGCTTTATTGCTCCTGGACATTGTTTTGTTGGCTACTCTTATCCTGATAATAATTCGGCCTTTTTTATGGGTATCCCTAGACTCAAGTTTCCGTCTGATGCGCCTAGTCGTTCTACCCTTAAACTTGAAGAAGCGTTTCACGTTTTTATTCCTAAGGAAGAATGGGATACTCGTTTAGCTCCAGGTATGTGGGCGGTCGATTTAGGCGCTTGTCCTGGAGGTTGGACTTATCAACTGGTTAAGCGTTCTATGTTCGTTCATGCGATTGATAACGGCATGATGGCTGACAGTTTAATGGAAACAGGCCAAGTTAAGCATCATATGGAAGACGGCTTTAAGTTTGAACCGCAAAAGAAAAATGTCACTTGGTTAGTGTGCGACATGATAGAAAAACCTTCTCGTGTGGCGCAACTCATGGGTGAATGGATTATTCGTGGTTTGGCGAAGGAGGCAATTTTTAACCTTAAACTGCCAATGAAAGGTCGATACGACGAAGTGTTAGAAGATATCGAAAACTTGAAATATTTTCTTAAAGAGCATGAGGTAAAGTACCGACTTCAAGCCAAGCACCTTTACCATGATAGAGAGGAAATTACGGTTCATATTCAATGCTTATCGAATATTTCCCCAAGATAATGACGACGTACTGTTAGTTATTTATTATTAAATACAGTGTAATAATCAATTTGGCTTAGTCGTAGCCTATAACGTTGCGGCTCGGTTAGAACCTGTTAGCTAGATGAGTATCAGTAGCTTTGCTTGAGTAAGTATATTTAATCAAGCGGTTGGTAGCGAATATCTTGCAGGTTAAACCCTAATTCAACATCGGTTTTAAGTGAAGTAATGCTTTTGCATGTTCTAGCTAATTCAATGTGTTGTGTGAATTTTTTACGATACTTTTCTGCTAATTCATCTGAACGATAGGCTTCCTCAATATTATTAAATTTATTGAGGATCTCTTTAGCTGCTTTAGGTCCAATACCCGGTATCCCTGATACTTGGCTGGAACTGATACCGGTGAGTCCCCAATAATCTGATAATTGATCTGGTTTAACTCCAAATTCGTTTTCGACAAAGCTTGCATCTAACCATCGGTGTTGGAAGTAATCTCTTATTTGTAGGGTTGGAGCCAATAGTTGGCAATACCCTTTATCTGTTGAGATTATGGTGACTTTTTCATCATGTTGAGCCACCTTAACCGCTAAGGTGGCGACTAAGTCATCTGCTTCATCTCCTTCTGATAATAAGGAGTCGATTCCTATTTGCCACCATGCTTCCTGAATGTTGTCCAAACCGTTTTTAAGTGGCTCAGGCATAGGTTTACGGTTCTGTTTGTAGGTTGGTAATAGCTCAGCTCGCCAACCACGGTCTTGTAAGTGGTGATCAAAAACCGCGATAATATGAGTGGGTTCTGATTCTGACACAATACGATTGAGTGTTCTTTTAGTGGTTTCAATGGTTCGATTTATGTCATTCGGATCTGGCTGAGCAGAGTGAACTCGCCGTATTAGGTTGAGCGCATCAATGATCACTAAATGTATAGACATAGTTTTCCAGTAGAATAAGGGCTTATTTATAAGCCCTTATTCTACTCAATTTAATCTGCTAAGTAACCTTTGATAGTCTTTCTGTTTGTTCTGGAACGCTACTCTTTTTATTACTTACTAACTAGTACTGGCGATGGTGTAGCATGGAATGTATTCCGAACCTGGCAACTTCATCCTTTGCTGAGTAACAAAGTCGTTCAGTAGCCTATCCATTTTCTCCATCAGTTCTGTATCGCCATTAATAATAAAACGTCCATGCTTTTCGATCTCTTTAATACCCTCTGCTTTAACGTTACCAGCTACGATACCTGAAAACGCTTTACGCAAATTCGATGCAAGCAGCTCTGGTGCCTGATTTAAATGTAAATCAAGGTTAGCCATGTTTACGTGTGTCGGTTCAAAAGGTTTCTGAAATTCAGGTGATATGGTTAACGACCAATTGTAGCTGTAAGCGTCTTCTTTAGCTTTCCTGTGCTCTCGCACACTTGGTATCGATTCTTTTATTATTTGCGCCGTTTTGGCTGGATCATCAATCACAATTTGATAATGTTTTTGTGCTTGTTCGCCTAATGTATCGCCAATAAATTTGTCGATAGAACGAAAGTAAGCTTCACTCTCTTTAGGACCAGTAAGCACTATTGGCATAGGTTGATCGGCATTATCTGGATGCATCATTATACCTAATATATAAAGCAATTCTTCTGCGGTTCCCGGACCACCTGGGAAAATGACAATCCCGTGCCCCATTCGCACAAACGCCTCTAATCGCTTTTCTATATCCGGCATGATAATAAGTTCGTTGACGATGGGGTTTGGTGGCTCTGCTGCTATAATTGAAGGCTCAGTTAGACCAATGTATCGCGCGGTAGTATGCCTTTGTTTTGCATGGCCAATCGCGGCACCTTTCATTGGGCCTTCCATTGCACCCGGACCACATCCTGTGCATATGTTAAGTTTTCTTAAACCTAATTCATAACCCACTTCTCGTGTGTATTGGTATTCGACAGGGTTGATTGAATGCCCTCCCCAACAAACGACTAAATTGGGTTCGACTTTAGGGTGTAATGCCCCTGAGTTTCTTAAAATAGCAAAGACAAAGTTAGTGATATGTTCAGGGTCGTTGCGGTGTTCTTGATGAATTTGTGCAACATGCATGTTGACGTAAATGATATCCCGTAGGACAGAGAATAGGTGTTCTTGAATTCCTGTGATGATGGTGCCGTCAACAAACGCTTCTTCTGGTGGGTCGGTGAGCTCTAGCTTTATGCCACGCTCTCTGCTAAGAACATCAACATTGAAAGATTGATGTTTATCCAGTAATTCCTGTGAATTATCAGTGTGACTGCCCGAATTTAAAACAGCTAATGTGCAATTTCGATAAAGTTGATAAAGGTCACTTGAGGCTTCATTTTTAAGGCGTTTGACTTCTAGTTGAGAAAGTAAGTCCATGCTACCTGTTGGACTGATACGTGTAATCATAGGCTTCTCCTTGGGATTGAAAATATTATTATTTAGAGAATTGTCCTTAGTATAATTGTGGTTTAACTTATTGAACATTAAGGATTATAGTCTTAACTTTATACGCCAAATTTAGTTAAGTACAAGAGAAAGGGGGACTTTTTTATCAGCAAGGAGAGGCTATTTGATAGTAATTTGGTTTTTGCCTTTGTGTTTAGTTTGATTTAATAAAAGGCTGAGTCTGTTTAATACTTCTTCTGGTGTGTCTGTATCGCGTATTGTTGTGCAAGCTGAGCTCACAGTGATACTAATGTTTTGTTCTTTAAATCTAAATGGCAGTTTGCTGATATTTAGTTGTATTTTTTCAATGAGATGGGTTGATTCTTTAAGTTCGACGTCAGGAACGATTAGCGCAAATTCTTCCCCTGAAAAACGAGCGACGATATCTATATCGCGCGCTTCTTTGGTTATTGTACGTGCGATGATTTTTAGCGCTTTATCTCCGGCAGTGTAACCAAAGCTATCGTTGAGCGCTCTAAAGTTATCGATATCAAACAAAATTATACAAATATCATTTTGGGCACGGATCCATTTATGATATTCGAGTTCAAGCCGTTCTAGAAAAGCAGTACGGTTGAAAACGTTGGTTAACGGATCAATTAAGATGCGTTTTGCTTGTTCATCAAGTCGTCGGCGATGTTCTTGAGTTAACTCATATAGTCCTTCCATTTGCCGATTGTTATGTTGCATTCTTTCTATAAGAGCATTTTCTCTTTGTTCGTTATGTTTGAGACGTTCGGTCAACATAGCAATTTGCGCAAGTAACGGTTTAACGGCTGATTTAGCGCTTTCTAAATCGACGGCTTTATCTAACGCGGTTTGACTATGCGTTGAAATATCCAATAACTCAGAGGTGATTTGTTTTTTATGGTTAGCGTAAGAGAGTGTTTGATCGACACTTTGTGTTGATCGCTTTATTACTTTGTCGAGTGACACATTAAGTTGATTCAAAAACTTCTCTGACGTTTTTCTTTCGTAATGTGTACCTTCAATCACTAATTTTAAAATTTGTAATGTTAGTTCAATGAGCGCTTCTGCCCCAATCCCAACTAATAGTTTTATTCTAATATCATTGAGTAAATCACCTGATTCACCATCAAAATCTAGCTCGCTTATCAAGTGTTGTAACTCTTCGGCTAGCTTGTTGAGTAGTTCTTGATTTATTTCTGGTTGGTTGGTTAATGTATGAGCACTGTTAGAGGTGACGATTTTTATGGATTTTTCGTATATATCAAGTAATCGAGTTGCTTGGTCTAGTTGGTTTTGATTTTTAAGTGATGGAAATGTCAGTAAATTTCTGAGGTCGCGTTTGATTTGGGCTGGGAGCCCTGGTATTCGTTGTAGCGTTTCGCCACTGTGCCTTACTCTTTCATCTAGCTGAGTTTTCTGTTTTTCCATCGTATTTGTATTCAGTTTAAGCATGCGTTCTAAAATGGCTAATCGAGGTATAAGCTTTGATACATCTTGCTGCTGCTGAAATGCCGCTTTCAAAGATGAAACGGCATTATCAAGCTCCTCATTGTACCCCATACATGCGGTACTTAGATTAGTCACAACTCGTTTTAAGACCTTAGCTTCTCTAGTATGCCTAAATGAAGCGTCTCGGTGCTTAACTATTGTCTGCTCTAATTGTAGTTTAAATTGATCGATCTGTTTGAGAATTTCTTGTCGATCCGCTAGGTTAATTTCACTCATAAATTAAGTAAATGGCGCACAATAGTCCCTGAATTAATAGTACAAAATGATAATAACAAATTTTTACCGTTGATCATTCTATTTATTGGCTAACGAGTCACTATTTAGTCAATTAGACTTAATTTTATGATGTTGTCCTCAATTTTAGTCGACGAATCAATTTTAATTAGTCCTTTTTCAATGGCTATTAAGCAAGAACTTCGAATATTGCCACTGGCAAAACTTGCGGCAGGTGCATTATCGATCGCTCTTAATGACACCCATTGATTACCACCGTGCTGTTGATGTTGTAATCTTGCTAAGTTCGATGCCATTAATAATATATCTATTAATTCTTTATCATTAATAGCGGTATAGGCCTTGGGTAAAAACGGATAATCTGCAATTCCAGCTCTAATGGTTCTATCTAGTTTCATCTGAGGTTTAAATTCAATGACCCATTGATTAATTTGTTCAAATAGTTCGCTTGTTGTTTTATTGGGGTTGGTATTAGGTTCTACATATAAAAACATACCATCAGAAAAATGGTAAAGTCTCACTGAGCTTTGCAGTTTGTCTTTAATAAAACTACCGAACTCAGCCTCAAGTTGCAGACCTGCGTTATAACCTTTTTGCAAATAAGTTGTTCTTACAAATGATAAATCGACCATGATAAAACGTAGCTTATCATGTAAAGGTTCTTTAATAAGGTCACCAGACTTCCATTGCTCAAAATTGGCGCTGCTTTGTTCTAAAGAGGAGGGCAACTTTACGTTTAATAATCTGAAATTACGTAAGCCAGATCTAGGGTGTGTGTAGTGTTCATTATATAGTGTAGTTAGTTGATTTCGCATCTTATTGTTGACCATTCCACGTCGAACAAATAGAGCGAATATTACGAGGGTTAATACAAAAAATACGATTGTTGCATATTTCGCTCGTATCTGTTCTTCGTTGCTTAACGCTAACAATTTAGTCTGGTTTTTATAGTGTAAAGATTGTTCAATGAATAGTTTTTGTTCTTTAAAATCATTTTCTGAAATAGTTAATAATTTTTTCTGCTTATTAGTAATGAGCTTATTATATTGTTTACCGTATTTATATGCAGCAGTGTAGTTTTCAATATTCTCATTAGATTTAGTTAAAAGTAGATAAGCTTGCAGTTGAATATCAGGGGCGTTTATTTTTTGACCGATTAACAGAGCGTCGTTGGCTAATATTATACTTTTTTCAAAATTGGATTTGAAAAGCTCAAGTTCAGAACTGAGTAAATATGATTCTGCTTGCAGTTGATTTATATGAGTGTAGTTCAGTAATGTGTTTGCTCTTTGTAGATATTGTTCGGCGAGCGCGTAATTATAAAGTTGCAAATAGGTCTTAGATAAGTCCAGTCTTAATTTAATAACGCTTTTAATATCACGATTGATATTTTCTGAATCGAGTATATTGAAATAATACACTAGCGCTAAGTTATACTTTCCTTGAGCGTAGTAGATATCTGCCATCTTTTTAAGAATAGAATCTAATATGCTTGAATTTTCATAATTGTCGTAAAAGTCGGCAGCTTGTGATAAATGTTCTAGTGCTTTATCTAATACTGATTTATCTATAAACAGGTCGGCCATTACGCGATTTATTTTTGCTAATAATGCTGGTTTATCTTTTTCAATTGCAGACCAATAACCAGAGAGTAACTGATATAACGCTTGATTATAATTTTTGGTGGTTAAGTAGTATTTCCCCAACGTGAGTTGATAATTGATAAAAATCTCTGTTTGCTCGTACATGTTTAGGTAGTTGAATGCTTGCTCAAAGTAATCTTGAACTTGAGCATCATTTTTTTCATATGCGGCTATTTCAGCTTTAAACATTAATAAGCGATACTTTAATTGAGTTGCTAAAATAGTGTTTTCTTTTTCACTCAGTTGTTTTTCTATTTTGGAGATTGTCGTTTCAATTTTGCTTTTGTCATGAGTTAGTCGCCACAAAAATTCTACTTTTAGTAATTGAGTATTGATCTTCTGATGAGGAAGGTGGTAAGTGCTTGCTAACGCGATCGCTTGGTCTATGTTAGTTAGAGCTCCTCGGTAATCGGCTAAAAGGTATTTGGCTTTAGCAATGACTTGCAACGCCTTGATACTTGAATTTGGTGTCCGTAATGTCGCGTCAGTTTCATCACGAGATGCATGGGATTGTATTGATGCATCTCCTTGGGCTGTTAATGTTCTACTGGCGAGATATTGCTGAGCTACTTTCATTGAACGTTCCGGCGCTATTTCAACCAACTTTTCGGCATCTTCTAGAAGAGCCGAAGTGCTTTCATTAGCGACAGATAAAGAAGAAAATATAGCCGTAAAAAAACACAACACGAGTGAAGTATTGAACTTAAAGAAAACATTTTTTGACATTATATTGCTTTAAACCTCATCATATTGCTTTAAATTCCATTATATACTTCAAACTCCATTGTACTTTTAAGTCAGGTTATATGGTTTTAGCTTCAATTTATATTGTTTCAGATAAAATTTTTTAGGCAAATGTATTGCGAGCAAAAGTTATTGCCGAGCCATGCGATAATTGTTTATTGGCTTACTATTTTTGGATGAACGATAAGGGTTAATGTCTAATCCTCCACGCCTTGTGTAACGTGCGTAAACAGTAAGGGAAGTTGGTTGGCAAAAATGGGATATATCCATATAAATTCGTTCAACACACTGTTCATGGAATTCATTGTGTTCTCTAAATGAAATAATATATCTAAGTAGCGCTTCTTCATTTATTCGTTTACCTGAATACCTTATTTCGATACTTCCCCAATCAGGTTGATTAGTAATTAAACAGTTTGATTTTAATAGATGACTATGAATTACATTATCTGTAACTAATTCCTCGTTGGTGGAATTTTCAAGCAAAGTTGGGTCGAACTGATAGTTATCTATTTCAATATCTTGTGTATCAATACAGTTACCCTGCATATCCACAATATTTTCAGCAGAAAATTTAGCTAGTGAATGCAATATAACTTCTACTGGTTCTCCAGCACAGAGAGCAAGATCATTTTCCATCGTTGTTCTTACTTGTTCCCAACTAGAAAAACGCGTTTGATTAAGGCTATTAAGATAAAGCTTAAAAGATTTGGATTCAATTAAGTTAGGGCTAGTGACTGGAATGGATACATCGCCAATAGCAACTTGTGGTACGCCCTTGTCGTTTAACCAAGACAACTCATACAGTGTCCATATATCACAACCATAAAATGGTAGATCAGCGGTAAGATTTAAATCTTGTCGGTTTAGACTTCTTGCTACTGGTTGTAACAAGTTTGCATCATAGTGCTGTTGGTATTGTGTTGTTTTACCCAAGGTTAAACCAGCAAGCTCAGTTGCATTTGAATATTTGCTCATATTACGTATCAATATCGATTAGAATAGTTAAGATTCTACTTAATCGCGTATACGCTGTCATTATTTCAAACTTAGGAGGTTACATGACACTCTCTGTAACAGAGGCTTTACACCGTTTTTCTCTACATTATCAACAAACTTGGCAAGATGCCTTTGGTCACTTACCGCATAATGAAGAATTATTTGGATTAGTGTCGCCGTGTGTCGAAAAAACTGAGCAAGAAGTGGTGTATTGGCAGTCTGTACCGCGTGAAGTCATGGCCGATTTTACTAATATTGAAAATGGAATAGAAATAGGGATACATGAAGATATAAAAGCCTTCTATGGCAGTCAATTTTGCGCTGATATGCAAGCGAGTTGGCAAAGTAAACCTTTTACTTTGTTGCAAATTTGGAGTGATGACGATTTTGAGCGTTTACAAGAGAATATTTTAGGTCATTTGGTTACTCAACGGAGGTTAAAGCTTAAACCAACGGTTTTTATTGGCACAACTGATGCTGAATTAGATGTTATATCTGTTTGTAACATTACAGGAGCGGTTATTTTGGAAAGATTGGGTACCAATAAACGTGACATTTTGGCCGAGGATCTTGCTTCTTTTTTACAAGAGATTGAACCACAAATCTCTGGGCAAGAGGTATAGAGGGTATGTATGGAGTTGAATTACAATTTGATTGCTTTGCTAATACAACGATTTCCGCTGTCGATAAAGGCATTAATAGTTTATTGGAAGCATTAAGGTATAACGGTCAAATTTTAGGCCGAGAATTTCCTATCGTTATGGGGGAAGGGGTGTTTTCGGTACGAGTAGTGTGTCCTGAAGAAGATAGTCTTCATCCTGATAATCACTCAAATTTCGTTATACATTGTATTGCTCAGCTAGCCGATGTTTGTCTTCTCGCACCTAAAGTTCGTATTTTGGGTCAAGATATTAATTCAGAACAAGCCGCGCAAGATAACAAATCAAGTTGGCAAGTGCTTTATACTACGTATGTACACACGTGTTCGCCACTTCGCTGTGGTGATACATTGTTGCCTATTCCTCTATACCGTAATGCAGCGACATTTAATGGCGATCATAAAGCGGTGATAAAATGGCAAACGGAATGGCAAGCGTGTGATGAAATTCAAATGGCAGGAGGTTGTAAAGCGGAACATGCAGCATTAACAGAAATTACTCATTTAGAGAGTGATCTTTCTCGCCGTGGCTGGGATTTAAGAGGACGAATTGAGTTTTTAAGCAAAATACCGACATATTATTATTTGTATCGAGTTGGTGGAGAGAGTTTAGCGGCTGAAAAAGAACGGAAGTGTCCAAAATGTGGTGGGGAATGGTTGTTGAACGAACCACTGCATGATGTGTTCTATTTTAAATGTGATGATTGCCGTCTTGTTTCAAACATAAGCTGGGATCATTTGAAGTGAGTAAAAGTATAATAAGCGAATAAGTCGATATCATCGCTTATTATATAGTGAATTGGCTCACTTAACGTTTGGCTAGAAAACGATCTAGGTGATTAGCAAACTCTCTTCGGTCGGTCTGACTTAGACTACTCGGGCCGCCAGTTTGTACTCCACTAGAACGCATGGTATCCATAAAGTCACGAATATTGAGGCGAGCTTTTATGGTGTCCTTGGTATAAAGCTCACCTCTAGGGCTTAATGCGTGAGCGCTTTTTGTGATTACTTCATCTGCAAGTGGAATGTCAGCGGTGATAATTAGGTCGCCTTTTTCTGCTAAGCGTACAATTTCGTTATCAGCAACATCAAAGCCACTCTCTACTTGAATGCAACGAATATTGATTCGTGATGGCACCGGAATTCGGTGATTAGCGACAAATATACACTCGACTCCTGTTCTTTCGGCAGCCCTAAATAATGTTTCTCGAATGACCTTAGGACAAGCATCTGCATCTACCCAAATTTTCATTGATTCGCCTCAATTGTATTGAATCGTATAGTTAGGTTGTTTAATTCTTGATTCAGTTCATTTAATTGGCTTGTCAGATCAGAAACCTGTGTTTCTAATTGCTCTATTCGTTTTTCCGTATTTTGCTCTGCTGTGCTTGCTATTTCTATCTTCGGAACGGTTTTATTTCCTTTCCAACTTTTTATTGCGGCAATTATTGCTGGCATAGGAACACTGGTAGTGAGCTGAGCTTTGACTAAGGCTACTGTAGGGTTTTTACCTGATGCATGAATTTTTTGCATGGCTAATTCTAACTCAGTAGAGACATCTTTAGTTAACATTGAATACTCCGATACTGTTTTGCTCACTATCCTACTGTTTCCTGATGGAGTTATCTAGCACCCAGTTTGGTTAGTTTTGTTTTAGATATGTTAGTGTTGTTTAATAAAAGTTAATTCTAATAAGCATAAGTTACTACTCAGGTTACAACATTGATTAACTATTATACTGCCTGTATATAGCCTGCATAAAATTGAATGATATTTCATAATAAGTGCATAGCCAATCAAGAAACTGCTTGTGAGATATCTCTTACAAGTGTGTAAGATAAAGCGATTGTTTTTGAGTTAAATTGTACTGTAGTTGTTATTAACCTTATGTTTTTTATATGTTTGTTTTAATTTTAAACACTTTATTTGAATATAAATAGTAAATAGTGACTTGTTCCCAAATTAAAAAATAGTAATCTTACCTGCGTCGACAAGGAGTCGATGAGTAACAACCAAGGATTTGGTTATCTTCAGGATGAAGAGTGATTACGAGGATTGTAATCTAAAAGGATGCTAGGACATTGCAGGATGCAACGTTAGTAGGATGCTAACGGCAAGGATATGCGATGGACACCTGAAAGGATCAGGCTAGGAACAACATCAGGATGATGACAAGGACACCGCTCAAGGATCAAGTGATGTTCGCTAACGAGGAATGTTAGCAGTTAGGATGACATAGGACACCGCTAGGATGGCGATGCAAAGGATAAGCTGAAGGATTTAGCACTATTACGGATGATGCATGGAGCATTTAAGTAGCTGGATTGCTGCAAGTAAGACTATAGCCCCGATACGAAAGTATCGGGGCTTTTCTTATTTATTCGTTTGGTATCCTATATGGTGGAATATTGAAGCGTACAGGCCTAAAACCACGCATGATTAAATTAGCTTGGTAGCAGTCATCGCCCAGCGCAGAAAATTCAAATAGATAAGCGGAGTGCCATTTCAACTTTCCTTCTGGGGTTTTTATTCTGTGAGCACCAAACGAGACACTTAATAACTGTAAATTGAGTTGTTCGCATCGGTTTGCTATCGCTGATTTTGCTAACTCTGATTGTCTTCTCTGTTGCCAGAATAGAAAAAAACCAAAAGCCAGACCTAGAATTGCCAGTAAATCAGCGATCATTATGTTGCCTTTGATTTAGTTGATTGTTGTAATTTAAGCAATGCGCTCGCCAGTTCATCGGACGGATTACTATGTAATAATGGTAATAATATTAAGCGTAGCGCAGGTAACATGACTAAGTCTGAAAATATTTGATTGAACAGTTCTTGGTTACCGGTTTGTGCCAACCTTAATAAGTAGTGTTCGGCTATAGTCGGATCTTGTAATACTTGCCAAGAACGTCCAGCAATGCCAATTAGAACCTCTTGATGACTTAACTTAGCGCTAGATAGTATGGTTTTAACCAGTGAATACAAATGGTCAGTACTTCCACCTGCTAATGCTCGTACTTGGGCTGAGAGCAAGAATAAATCAGGTGTTGTTGATTCACACTCTTTTTGTGCCAGTTCATAAATCGTCGTCGATAATTTTCCTGGTAAAGAGGTATGCTCGAGTACGCCTAATAAAGCGTATTGGGGTTCGTTTGGAATATGCCGAATAGCTTTGCGAACGATTACCCCATTTTGCTCTTGATTGAGACGAGTACAAATATCAGCAATGCCTTGTAATCCAACAGTTTGCCAGTTAGCCCAGCCCATATCACCCGTAAAGTAGTGTTGAGCATGTTCATAATATTGGCTGGTGGGCATATCTAGTAAAAAGCGGATTTGGCTGTGGAATACGGCCATTTTGTCTTCTGATGGTTTGAACGTGTACGGATTATTTGCCAGGGTTTGTTGTTGTTCTTGGCTAAGCTGTCCTCCTAGCCTTGTCCCCATTGCTTCTACAACATATTTTATAAAGTTACCAATATCAGATTGCTTAAGTAAGCCTCTTTCATCCAGAGGAAACTTTAAAAACCAGATCCACGGTTGTCTTTCTGCGTTCCAATAACTAATTGCTATATTAGCTTGTCGCTGAAGTGGGTAAGGGTAGGGTTGTTGGCCCAGTTCAACACTGGCAAACAGTGTTTGTTCAACCGGTAGAATACGTCTCCCTAAGTCAAAAATTTTGTATTCACAGCCGCTATTTTTTAACAAATGAGTTAGGGTTTGGATGTTGTCCATTTTATTAATTACTCTATTGGTCTTTGCTTAATAAATGGTACTCTTAGGCCAAATTTCAAGGTGGTAGCACGTATTAATCTTATGATGGATGATTTTCCTCTTATTATTTTATTACAAGACGTAGAAACATGTTTGCGTGATCTGTGTTTATGGGATGATGAGGCACCAGATGAAAGCGCATTACAAAGCAAAATGCCTTTTGCTTTAGATACATTACAGCCAGAGCAGTGGTTGCAATGGGTATTTATTCCTAAAATGAGAGATTTGTTAGAAATGGATCAAGTTCCTTACGGCTTTTCTATTTCGCCTTACTTTGAACAAGTCTGGCAATCGGAAAAAGACAAATCTGGTTTAATTTTACTGTTAAACAAAATCGATCAGGAGTGCCTGTAGTGTTGGAAATATTATTTCAAGATGACTATATTATCGCCGTTAATAAGCCCGCGGGTATGTTAGTGCATCGTTCTTGGTTAGATAAACATGAAACTCAATTTGTTATGCAAACCTTGAGAGATCAAATAGGCCAACATGTTTTCCCTTTGCATCGCTTAGATAGACCCACATCGGGCGTACTTGTGTTTGCTTTATCCAGTGCAACGGCTTCTAAAATGATGCCTATGTTTGCCAACCATGAGATGACTAAAACTTATCATGCGATTGTCAGAGGTTGGATAGAAGAGGGAGCGACATTAGATTACCCACTCAAACAAGAGTTAGATAAGATTGCAGATAAATTTGCCAAAACCGATAAAGAGCCACAACAAGCAATAACCGAATATAACCCGTTAGCAAAAGTTGAAGTACCATATTCGACAGGACCTTTTCCAACCAGTCGCTATAGCCTAATAGAAATGAAACCAAAAACGGGACGAAAACACCAATTGCGCCGCCATATGGCGCATCTTAGGCACCCTATTATAGGCGATACTTCGCATGGTGACGGTAAACATAATCGACTTTTCCGTGAAAATTATCAAGCGTGCAGGTTGCTTTTGCATGCTTCAGAGTTGCAGTTCGTGCATCCATTTACCGAACAGTCGGTTTGCATTAAAGCTGATTTGGATGAAGTATGGCATCAATTGATTAGACAATTTCAGTGGACGAATGAAATTTGAGTCTTTTTGTTCGATTTGAATAGGCTTATTTGCCATGGTAAAAAAAAGGCCCAAGTCGTTAATACTTGAGCCTTTTTGAATGTCTGTAATTTTGCTTATTTGAGCTTTTCTAGATCAGCTTCGATTTCATGAATTTTACTTGATACTACTTTTTCTAGATGACGAAGATCGGACAGGATTTTTTCTTTAAGATCTTTGCTCTGCGCTTTAACTGGGCGAGTTATCGTATTGAGTTCATCAATAACGAGGGTCAAATTTCGATTAATTTCAGTAATTTCTCGATATTGATTGGTCCCACCGTCAACCAAGACGTTTTTAATTTGTCTTGGATACTTGAATTTCACACTTTTCGCAAACAGTTCTCCTTTCTGTTTATGAAAATAAATTTTTAACACATCCTTGTGAGCTTCTTGGCGTAAAGAATAGCGCTCTATTTGCTTAGGATCATGAATCCCTAAACCAGTAAGGTTTGGATACATAGCTTACCTCTTGAATAAATAATAGTGTTAAATGTAATGTGTGATATTCCCTATCCACTTGAAGTTGTCGTTATGCTGTTTCGCATTCTCGAACCTTATCACATAGTCAACATATCTAATAGTAACCCTATGTCATAATAACAGTATCGAATGATAAAGTTAGGTTTGGAGCGTTGCTAACGTACGGCTTAATGACGTCTTTCTTCATTGCTAAAAATAATTCAATTATTGAATTAATTGACGCCACTTTAACAGTAAGAAGAGAGACTAGAAAGTTGATTTTTTTTGAGGATATAAAGAGTTGTGGACGAGATCGCGATTCACGATCTCGCCACAGGATAATGTGCTACTTTTCTGCCAGTTCAGAAACATTTTTAACTATAGTTTCTCGTAATATATCTTGTTCTGGTTCTGTTAAAGATTGGCCACTAGATGAGGTAATAAAAAACAGATCTTCTGCGCGTTCCCCAATGGTGGCTATTTTTGCGCCATGAAGATTAATGTTTAGCTCAGAAAATGACTCTCCTACTGTTGCCAGAAGGCCAGGAATATCTAATGCTACGAACTCCATTAGGGTTTTTTTACCGGTTTTTGTTGGTATAAAATCGACCCGAGTTTTTACATGGAAATGTTTAAGTTGTGCAGGTGCTCGCCTAACTCTCAATTTTTTCTGTGTAGCATCTTTAAGTGGCTCGGCGATACTATCAATAATGGTGCTATGGAACTCTTCTTGAATAGGCTCACCATTTTGATCAAGTACCATAAATGTATCTAGAACAAAGCCATCTTTACTACTCATTATTTGAGCGTCATGAACGTTTAGGTTACGTCTATCAATTTCAGCTACTACATTGGCAAAGAGAGCGGGTTGATCTTTGCAATAGATAAAGATTTCAGTTCCGCCTCTAGTGGCTTTTTTACTCATAAGAACAAGTGGAGCTTCTATGTCTTCATGATTCAGTAAATGAGTGCTGTGCCAAGCGATTTGTTTATGGGTATGACGTAAGAAATAATCTGCTTTAAATCGCTGCCAAAGTAGTTCAATCTCCCGTGCCGAAAATCCTTCTTTTCGAAGTAATGCAGAGGCCATTTGTTGGTTGTGACGGATTCTATCACGCACATCCACTGGGTTTTCAAGCCCTCGACGCAATGCTCGTTGAGTAGAGTGATAAAGCTCGGCTAGCAGAGTACGTTTCCAACTATTCCATAATTCGGGGTTGGTTGCACAAAGATCGGCCACAGTTAAGCAGACTAAGTAATCGAGATACTCTTCATCTCTTACTACTTTTGCAAACTCGGCAATAACATCTGGATCGTAAATATCTCGTCTTTGCGCGGTAACGGACATTAATAAATGGTTTTTGACTAACCACGAAACCAATTTGGCTTCAGGTTTTGATAGATCATGTTCAATACAAAAATCGTAGGCTTCAACCGCACCTATTTCAGAGTGATCACCGCCACGACCTTTACCTATATCGTGAAATACTGCGGCAATAATTAACAACTCTTTTTTCTGTATTCGTGGAAAAACTTCACAGCATATTGGATGCTTATTATGATTGTCTGGGTTTGAGAAGGAATGGATATGTTTCAAAAGGCGAATACTGTGTTCATCGACCGTATAGACATGAAAAAGGTCGAATTGCATTTGACCGACAATTTGGCTCCATTGTGGAATGTAAGCGGCAATAACCCCGAGTCGGTGCATTAAGGGAAAGGCACTTAAAAGGGAGTTTGGATGTCGGCACAAAGTCAAAAACTTTTCTCTTGCGGCTGGAATCGTATGCAAAAACTTATTGAGACGACGTCTTGCTGTACGCAGCTGCCTTAGTGTAGCAGGAGCGACGCCTTCGATAGTCGAATCATTGGCTATATGGATGAACATATCCAAAATTGTCTCGGGTCTGGCCTGAAATAACGCGGGTTTTTTGGCTTCAATTAAAGCGCCTCGGCGTTGGAAATCATCATCAATATCTTCAGCATCGAGTTCTTCACCGTTGTTTATGATGGCTTGCTCAAATAACTTAATCAGCATTTTATTCAGTTCGGCAACTCGGCGTAGCGTCCGATAGAACTCCTTCATCATGGTTTCTATCGGAACATTGTGTTCTCCAGTAAATCCTAGGTGCTGAGCAACATGAGCTTGATGGGCAAAAGTGAGTCGATTGTCATATCGCTTGAGTTCCATATGCAGAGCAAATCGAATGCGCCATAAATAGTCTTGGCATTCAACCAGTTCACGGTATTCTGCATCCGTTAGAAAACCGTATTTACTCATTTCGAGTAAAGAGGTTGCGCCGAAGTGTCTCCGAGCGATCCAACTTAAGGTATGGATATCTCGCAAGCCCCCGGGGCTCGATTTGATATCTGGTTCAAGATTGTATGTCGTATCGTGGTAGCGTGCATGTCTCTCTTTTTGTTCGGTTATTTTTTGTTGGCAAAAATCAACACTTGGCCAAAAGCTTTCCGATAACACTAATAATTTGAGTTTCAGGAACGTATCTTCACAACCACAAAGTAAACGCGCCTCTTGTAGATTGGTTGCCACCGTTAGATCACTACTGCCCACTTCAGAGCACTGCTTTATAGTCCGTACAGCATGACCAACTTCCAACTTAAGATCCCATAAGAAAGTGATAAATTCACTAATTTTACTTCCAAGTTCTTTAGGCAATTCTTTTTCTGACAGAATAAGAATATCAATATCCGATAAAGGATGAAGTTCGCTTCTACCATAACCGCCAACGGCGACTAGGCTAAGATGGTCCATTTCTGAAAAGCCATAAAATGTCCAAAGTCTTTGTAACAGTTGGTCCATGTATTCAGAGCGAGCAAAAACTAAATCAGTGACAGGCTGATGATCTAAAAATTGTTTGTTTTGATATTCTGACAATAAATCAAGTTGATTCTTGATGTCGCTTGGTGTGAGTTGAGAATCTGTAAATTTCAGAGGCGATAAATAAGGCATTCCTTGCCGTCCGTACTAAACTAATATGCTGCCAATGTACCAGTACCTTATAGAGTTTAAAAGTCTGAAACTAAAAAATCCTCGCTATCAATTACAATTGTTACCGAGGATTTTAAATGCAGACGTGATTCAGCTTAGTTAATTATATTCTCTATCGAGCTTAGTTAACCATCACTCTTGGGATAGTCTCTTCTTGGCGAAGAGTCAGTACCTCACATCCTGTTTCAGTGACTAAAATGGTATGTTCCCATTGTGCCGAATTTTTGCCATCGCCAGTGTAAACCGTCCAATCATCTTCGGAATCCACACTACAACCAAACTTACCTGCATTGATCATTGGTTCAATAGTAAAGATCATGCCTGGTTTAAGGACTCTACGGTCATTGTTTTTATAATGCACAACTTGTGGTTCTTCATGGAATTCATCACCAATACCGTGGCCACAAAAATCTTTAACAATAGAAAAACGCGGTGTCACACCTTTAATATACTTTTGTATTGTGGTGCCGATGTCACCAATAGTATTGCCCGGTTTCACTTTGCGCATGGCAGCGTATAGGGATTCTTGTGCGACCATACAAAGACGTTTATTAACTGGATCAACATTGCCAACCAGAAACATTTTTGAGGTGTCGCCGTGATAACCTTGTGGGCGAGTTTCTAATGAAGCAGATTTGTCATTCGGGATGATCACCGTAATATCAACGTTGATGATATCCCCATCTTTCAACACGCCAGGTTTTGGTTTGCCGGTAGAACCTATTGCATCTTCCGTTGCTGGAATACCATGACATACAATGTGGTTTACAGAAGTACAAATAGATTTTGGAAAACCATGATAATCGAGTGGAGCAGGGTAAGCTCCGTTTTCTATAATGAATTTGTAGCAGATTTGATCAAGCTCTTCGGTGGTTACACCTGGCTTAATAAATGGCTCAATCATTTCAAGAACTTCAGCGGCAAGTTTACCCGCGACTCTCATTTTTTCGATTTCTTCGGCAGTTTTGATTTTAATTGTCATCTATCTATTCTCTAATTCTGTTCGCACACTTACGGCTTTATTGCAGCGTATTCTACCAGTGAGCAGGTTAAGTGCAATTGAATTCCGTTATCATTTACACTTGAGATCGAAGATGACACCAATAAAATTCAACTATTAGAGGCCAATTTTTCTAGCTTTTTACCCTGTTTTTATGGTATAAAGCGCGCCGGAGTCTGGAACTGTTCTCTTTGACTGCATTGTAGTCAGCGATGCTTTTTTAGCTCCACTTACTTTTATCTTTAAATCACACACGTACCGACACATGTTCCGGGGTGCTTTGTTGTTATCTAATTCGAGATAATAATTATAAGTCGGATGCATGGGGTATGTGGAGGCCTAACCCCGTAAGAGGAATTTAAAATGGCAACTGTATCAATGCGCGATATGCTTAAAGCTGGTGTTCACTTTGGTCACCAAACTCGTTACTGGAACCCAAAAATGAAACCATTCATCTTTGGCGCTCGTAACAAAGTTCATATCATCAACTTAGAAAAAACGGTACCTATGTTCAACGAAGCTCTAGCTGAAATTGCTAAAGTTGGCGAGAAAAAAGGTAAAGTTCTTTTTGTTGGTACTAAACGCGCTGCATCTGAAGCTGTTAAAGAAGCTGCTATCAACAGCAACCAATACTATGTTAACAACCGCTGGTTAGGCGGCATGCTAACAAACTACAAAACGGTTCGTCAGTCTATTAAACGTCTTAAAGAACTTGAAGCTCAAGCTCAAGATGGTACGTTTGAAAAACTAACTAAGAAAGAAGCTCTAATGCGTACTCGCGAAATGGAGAAGCTAGAGAAATCACTTGGTGGTATCAAAGACATGGGCGGTTTACCTGACGCATTATTCGTAATTGATGCGGATCACGAGCACATCGCAGTTAAAGAAGCTAACAACCTTGGTATCCCAGTATACGCTGTTGTTGATACTAACTCTGACCCAGATGGTGTTGATTACATTATTCCTGGTAACGACGATGCAATCCGTGCGGTACAGCTTTACCTAAACGCTGCTGCTGACGCTGTGAAAGAAGGTCGTAACCAAGACGCTGTTGTTGCTGCTGGTGAAAAAGACGGTTTCGTAGAAGAAGCTGAATAATAGCGGCTTCTGACGTTAAACTTAGTTTTTGTTAAGCGTGATTTTATACATGTATTTCATTTGTGAAACACGAAATATACATTAACTAAGTTATAGTTAGCATCAGGGGCCACTTATTTAGGCCCCTGATTTGTATCTTATCCTGAATAAACTGAGGAATAGAGAATGGCAACTGTAACTGCTGCTCTAGTTAAAGAACTTCGCGAGCGTACTGGCGCTGGCATGATGGAATGTAAAAAAGCGCTTGTTGAAGCGGACGCTGATATTGAACTAGCGATCGAAAACATGCGTAAAAGTGGCGCTGCAAAAGCCGCTAAGAAAGCAGGCAATGTAGCTGCTGAAGGTACAATTATCATCAAACAAGCTGATGGTGTTGCTGCTCTTCTAGAAGTTAACTGTCAAACTGACTTTGTAGCAAAAGATGGTAACTTTTTAGCGTTCGCTAATGAAGTTGCTGATGCGGCTGTTGCTGAGCGTTTAGACGCCGCTGCTCTTCAAGCTAAATTTGAAGATACTCGCATTGCTCTTGTTGCTAAAATTGGTGAAAACATCAGTATCCGTCGCGTAGAGTACATTGAAGGTGCTCAACTTGCTTCTTACCGTCACGGTGAGCGCATCGGTGTTGTTGTTTCAGGTTCTGCTGATGAAGAGACGCTTAAGCATGTTGCTATGCATGTAGCTGCTTCTAAACCAGAATTTGTTAACCCTGAAGACGTGCCTGCTGACGTTGTTGAAAAAGAGAAAGCGGTTCAAGTTGAAATCGCGATGAACGAAGGCAAACCAGAAGCTATTGCTGAAAAAATGGTTATTGGCCGTATGAAGAAGTTCACCGGTGAAATCTCTTTGACTGGTCAAGCATTCATTATGGAACCTAAGAAAACAGTGGGCGACATGCTGAAAGAAAAAGGTGCTTCAGTTACTAACTTCGTACGTTTAGAAGTTGGCGAAGGCATCGAAAAAGCTCAAGAAATGAGCTTTGCAGACGAAGTCGCTGCGGTACAGAAAGGGTAATTCCTTGTATGATCGCACAGATAAAGACCGTAGCCAAGGCTGCGGTCTTTTTATGACTGGCAAATACTATTTAGCTGTGATGAATTAAAGCTTGAGGTAGTATGGAACTTAAGTGCTCATTCATGACGGTTAATAAATAACTCTACTTTGGAAGGTAAACTTCATGACAACAAATCCAAAACCCGCGTATCAACGTATTTTATTAAAATTAAGTGGTGAAGCACTTCAAGGTGAAGAAGGCTTTGGTATTGATCCAACTGTTCTTGATCGCATGGCTCAAGAAGTAAAAGAACTGGTTGAATTGGGTGTGCAAGTTGGTCTTGTTATCGGAGGAGGTAACTTGTTCCGTGGAGCGGGTCTTGCCGAAGCAGGAATGAACCGCGTAGTCGGTGACCACATGGGTATGCTAGCAACAGTGATGAATGGATTGGCAATGCGTGATGCTTTACATCGTGCTTATGTGGATGCTCGAGTTATGTCTGCTATCCCTCTTAAAGGGGTATGTGATGATTATAATTGGGCCGACGCTATTGCTCAATTACGTCAAGGTCGAGTGGTGATCTTCTCTGCAGGTACTGGTAATCCGTTTTTCACTACAGATTCAGCGGCTTGTTTACGTGGTATTGAAATAGCAGCCGACGTAGTTCTCAAAGCAACCAAAGTAGATGGCGTATTTACTTCTGACCCAGTAGCAAACCCGGATGCAGAGTTGTATGATAAGCTGTCTTATAATGCGGTACTGGATAAAGAACTAAAAGTAATGGATTTGGCGGCATTTACATTGGCTCGTGACCACGATATGCCAATCCGTGTATTTAATATGAATAAACCAGGCTCTCTTCGACGCGTGGTGATGGGCGAAACAGAAGGCACATTAATTAGCAGTGCTGAATAATTGCTTCCTAATGAGTGTAAAGATTAAGGTGAAAAAGTGATTAACGAAATCAAAAAAGACGCACAAGAGCGCATGGAAAAAAGTGTTGAAGCACTAAAGAACACCCTAAGTAAAGTACGTACAGGTCGTGCGCATCCGAGTATCCTTGCAGGAATAACAGTAGAATATTATGGTGCACCTACACCATTGAACCAAGTAGCAAATATCGTGGCAGAAGATGCACGTAGCTTGGCTATTACTGTTTTTGATAAAGAGCTAACTCCTCTAATCGAGAAAGCGATTATGAAATCGGATCTTGGCCTAAACCCAATGTCTGCGGGCACAGTTATCCGTGTACCTCTCCCTCCATTAACGGAAGAACGTCGTCGCGATTTGGTAAAAATTGTGCGTGGAGAAGCGGAAGGTGGTCGTGTTGCTATCCGTAATATTCGTCGCGATGCAAATGGTGATCTTAAAAGCTTATTAAAAGAGAAAGAGATTTCTGAAGATGAAGATCGTAGAGCGCAAGATGACATTCAAAAGTTAACGGATGCTGCTGTTAAGAGTGTTGATGAAGTACTTGCGGCTAAAGAAAAAGACTTAATGGAAGTGTAATCTATTATTTTTTTCGTTTTGAAATAAAACGCTGTGCTAACAGCCCAGCGTTTTTTTTATATTATTACTCTGAATCAATTAGATCTGTTAAATTACTATTATGCCTGACATTCCAGTTTCTTTATCTCATTTACCTAAACATATCGCTGTGATTATGGATGGCAACGGTCGTTGGGCGAAAGCAAAAGGTAAACCTCGAGTTTTTGGACATCGTGCGGGAGCAAAAGCTGTCAGAAAAACAATTTCAGGCGCAGCTAAGCTTGGTGTTAAAGCTATCACTATGTTTGCTTTTAGCAGTGAAAATTGGCGAAGACCAGAAGAGGAAGTCAATTTATTGATGGAACTCTTTGTTACTGCTTTGAGTCGAGAAGTAAAAAAATTACATAAGAATAATCTGCAACTGAGAATTATTGGTAATGTTAGCCAGTTCAACGATTCTCTTCAGCAAAAGATAGCCGAGGCACAAGCACTCACAGAAAATAACACTGGTATGGTGATTAATATCGCTGCTAACTATGGTGGGCAGTGGGATATTACCGAAGCGGCTAAAGCGATTGCCATAAAAGTTAAAGATGGCACATTGCTGCCTAGTGATATTACCCAAGATGTGTTTGCTGCTGAGTTGACTATGGCGGATTTACCTGAAGTCGACCTTCTTATTAGAACGAGTGGTGAATGCCGCATAAGTAATTTTATGCTATGGCAACTTGCTTATGCTGAAATGTATTTTACCGACGTATTTTGGCCTGATTTTGATGAAGATAAGTTAGTTGATGCAGTATCTTGGTATGTAAGTCGAGAAAGACGATTCGGCTGTACCGGTGAACAGATAAAATCTTTAATGGAATAAATTTAAGGTAACGCATTTGAAACAACGAATAATAACCGCGTTAATATTAGCCCCTCTTGCAGTGTTGGCTATTTTTGAGCTCTCTTTACCCTTTTTCATCGTAGTTGCAGCCGGTATTACGGTGTTAGCCTTTTGGGAATGGGCTCAGTTTGTTGGTAGTCAATCGCGTTATTTAGCGATGATTCCAACTTTATGCTGCTTTGCACTTAGTTATTGGTTAATACCAACTGATATACTGAGTTTAAATCAATTAATGCCGTCTCATTTTACCCTTCTTTTTCTTGCTTCTTTTTGGTGGTTGATAGCCAGTTTATTAGCAATTAGATACCCTAAATCTAAAGGGCTTTGGCAGAACTCTAAACTGCTGAGACAACTTTTTGGCTTACTTACTATTCTCCCCTTTTTTTGGAGCCTGCTTATTTTACGGGCTCAAAACATCGATTTAGAACCTTATCACGGTGCGAAGTTAGTTCTGTATGTTTGCTTACTGGTCTGGGCTGCAGATAGTGGTGCTTACTTTGCTGGCAGAGCGTTCGGCAAGCATAAAATGGCACCAAATGTTAGCCCAAATAAAACAGTTGAAGGGTTAATTGGTGGTATTATTGTTGCTCTGATTGTTGGAGGGGGAGCCGCAATGTGGTTTGATATTCCGTTCTCCAGCGTTGGTAGCATGATTATAATTACCTTAATTACGGTGATTATTTCAGTATTGGGTGACTTAGTCGAAAGTATGTTGAAACGAGTGTCTGGGATTAAAGATAGCAGTAATATTATACCCGGACATGGCGGTGTACTTGATCGAGTAGATAGTTTAACCGCTGCTTTTCCAGTGTTTACGTTGTTGTATTTCACAATTTGACTTACTTAAGAGGCAATTTTTTTGTCTCTTAAGTACTCTACCCTTCTTCCCATATATAACGGTTTTTCTTGATGCAAAACATGACGATTTTAGGTGCAACTGGCTCAATTGGCAGTAGTACATTAAAGGTTATCTCTGAAAACCCTGATAAATTTTCAGTGGTTGCTCTTACCGCAGGAACGAACGTAGAAGCTATGAAAGCGCTCTGCGTAAAATGGCGACCTAAGTATGCAGTGATGTCAGACCAACAAGCTGCAAGCAAATTACACTGTGAACTCAAGTCGTTACAGATCCCAACTGAAGTACTTGCCGGGGAAGCTGGCTTATGTTTTGTTGCCTCATTAGATGAAGTAGATTGCGTTATGGCAGCGATAGTTGGCGCGGCTGGATTGCGTCCGACCATGTCTGCTGTACAAGCGGGTAAACGCATTCTACTCGCCAATAAAGAAGCATTGGTTATGTCAGGGCAGCTCTTTATTGAAGCAGTTAATAAATATGGTGCTCAATTACTTCCAGTTGACAGCGAACATAATGCGATATTTCAGTGCTTACCCGAACAAATACAAACGAATCTAGGCCACTGTGAGCTCGATGCACACGGAATTGATACGATATTACTGACCGGGTCAGGTGGTCCTTTTCGTTACACAGATATTGAACAGCTTAAACAAGTGACACCAGAGCAGGCAATCGCTCACCCCAATTGGTCCATGGGACCTAAAATATCGGTCGATTCAGCAACGATGATGAATAAAGGATTAGAGTTTATTGAAGCTAAATGGTTGTTTAATTGCCAAAAAGAGCAATTAAAAGTCATCATTCATCCTCAGTCTGTCATTCATTCTATGGTGCAATATCGAGACGGTTCAGTGTTAGCTCAGATGGGACAACCCGACATGTGTACCCCCATAGCCTTGGCCATGTCCTACCCAGAAAGGATCGCGTCTACTGTTGCAGCGCTCGATTTCACTAAATTAGGTGAGTTGACTTTTCTCGAGCCAGATTATTCTCGGTATCCTTGTTTAGAGTTAGCGATAGAGGCTTGTTATGAAGGTCAACACGCCACAACGGCGATAAATGCAGCAAACGAAGTCGCGGTTGACGCATTTTTGAATAAACAACTGAACTTTATTGATATTGCTGTTGTCAATGAACGAGTACTTTCTAAGGTTTGTTCTGATAGCTATCAATTAAATATGGATGATTTGGAAAGCTTGTTCGACCTAGATAGAATGGCTCGTAAACTTGCTTTAGAAGTGATTAGAGAACGCTCACTATGATTGATGTTTTGTGGAATTTTGCCAGTTTTATTCTTGCCTTGGGTATCTTAGTCGCTGTGCATGAGTTTGGCCACTTTTGGGTAGCACGCAAGTGTGGTGTAAAGGTAGAGAAATTCTCTATAGGGTTTGGCAAATCGTTGTGGAATAAAATTGGTAAAGATGGAACTGAATACAGTTTATCGCTGATTCCACTCGGTGGTTATGTAAAAATGCTTGATGGCAGGGTAGATAATGTACCTGAATCGATGCAACAGTATGCCTTTGATAAAAAACCACTTTGGCAAAGAACCGCCGTGGTCTCTGCTGGGCCTATATTCAATTTTCTATTTGCTATTTTTGCGTATTGGTTAGTATTCCTGATCGGTGTGCCAACAATAAAACCTGTGATTGGAGAAGTTGCTCCTAATTCGATTATAGCGCAGGCAGGGGTAACACCAGGAATGGAGCTTACCTCTATTTCTGGTGTAGAAACGGTCAACTGGGAGTCGGTCAATATGGGATTAGTCTCTCATATTGGTGATGAACAAATGGTTATCACTGTTCGTCCTGCTGATGGTTATGGCATAGAAGAAACAAAAACTTTAGATTTAACCCAGTGGCGTTACGATCCCGAAAGTCAATCTGCGATGCAGACCTTAGGTTTTTCACCTTACCGGCCGGAAATTTATACCTCTGTAGCCTTTATTTCAGAGGAAAGTGCCGCTTATGCTGCTGGATTTGCTGTTGGTGATAATATTGTTGCCATTGACGATACGCCTGTTGAAGACTGGCAACAAATTGTTGAAACCATCAGTCGTTCTGCTGATAAAACTTTAACGGTTGAAGTTGAAAGAGACGGTGTAAATCAAACACTGTTATTGACTCCCGCAAGTAGAGAGTTATCGGACGGCAATGTTATCGGGTTTGCAGGGGTATCCCCAGCGATGGCAGAGTGGCCAGAAGAGTATCGATTTGACTTGCAATTTGGTGTGTTTGAATCATTAGTAAAAGCGACAGAAAAAACGCAGCAAGTCATCAGCTTAACATTTAGCATGCTGAAAAAATTGGTTGTTGGTGACGTAGGGTTAAATAACTTGAGTGGTCCTATATCGATAGCCAAAGGCGCAGGTGCAACGGCTGATTATGGGTTAGTCTATTTTTTAGGTTTTTTAGCATTAATTAGTGTGAATTTAGGCATAATTAATTTAATGCCATTACCAGTACTGGATGGTGGCCATCTATTGTTTTATGCCATTGAAGCGGTTATACGACGACCTGTGCCTGAAAAAGTACAGGAAATGGGTTTTCGCGTTGGAGGAGCTATCATATTTTCTCTAATGGCGATTGCTGTTTTTAACGATTTTATGCGTTTGTGATATCGATATATTTAAGTAAATGGAATTGAAATTATCATTCATGTTTATTAACAATATAATTCAACAGAAAGCAATAAGAAGTATCAAGGAATAGTCAGCAACAGTATGACAATTAAGCAATTATTACTCACTACTCTTTTAATTACTAGTTCAGCAGTTAGTCGTGCAGAGCAAAACCAGTTTGTAGTAACCGACATTAAAATAGAAGGGCTGCAACGGGTTGCTTTAGGTGCTGCGCTCTTGAAAATTCCCGTTCGAGTTGGTGATGATATCGATCAGCAGGATGTCGCTGACACGATCAAAGCACTGTATGCTTCAGGTAATTTTGAGAACGTAACCGCGCTAAGAGATGAGGGTGTATTGGTTATTCAGGTGAAAGAAAGACCAACGATAGCCAGTATCTCATTTTCTGGAAACAGTGCGATAAAAGATGAGCAATTAGAACCAAACTTGGATGCTTCTGGTGTGCGTGTTGGGGAAGCACTTGACCGCACTACGTTAAGTCAAATAGAAAAAGGCTTAGAAGACTTCTATTATAGTGTGGGTAAATATAATGCGACCGTTAGAGCGGTTGTAACGCCTTTGCCTCGAAACCGAGCGGATTTAAACTTTGTTTTTTCTGAGGGCGTATCAGCAAAAATTCAGCAAATTAATTTTATTGGCAATGAAGTCTTTACTGATGAAGAGTTGTTGTCGCGCTTTGATCTCAATGTTGACGTATCATGGTGGAACTTTCTTTCTGATGATAAATATCAAAAGCAAGTATTAGCCGCAGATTTAGAAGCGCTTAAATCGTATTACCTTAATCAAGGCTATTTAAAGTTTAAAGTCGATAGTACTCAAGTCTCCATTTCTCCGGATAAGAAAGGTGTTTATATCACCTTGAATATAGATGAAGGCAAACCTTATACGGTAGACAGCGTTGACTTTAAAGGAGAGTTAATAGGGAAGAAACCCGAATTTGAGCAAATGGTGCCATTTGAAGAAGGTGATTTATACAGTGGTGCTCTAGTTACCGCATTAGAAGAAAATGTAAAGAAAACCATGGGAGAAGCCGGTTATGCTTACCCTAATGTTCGTACTCAACCAGAGTTTGATGATGAAAATCAAACGGTAAAACTCACCATTCATCTTCAAGCTGGTAATCGAATCTATGTGCGAGATATTCGTTTTACTGGTAATAACTCAACACAAGATGAAGTATTACGACGCGAAATGCGTCAAATGGAAGGCAGCTGGTTAAATTCTAAAGCAATCGAAACCAGTAAGTCTCGATTGAGTCGTCTTGGTTTTTTTGAAACTGTGAATGTACAAACCGTAAGAGTGCCAGGTACGGATGATCAGGTCGATTTGGTTTATTCTGTTAAAGAGGCGAACTCAGGTAGCATCAATTTTGGTGTTGGTTATGGTACGGAGTCTGGTGTAAGTTTCCAAGTCGGCTTACAACAAGATAACTTTGCTGGAACAGGTAACCGAGTCGGTATCAGCGCCAGTACAAATGACTATCAAGATAATATAACCCTTGAATACCGAGACCCGTATTGGAATTTAGATGGTGTGAGTTTAGGCGGAAAAATTTTCTACAATAAATTCGAAGCCTCTGAAGCAGGGATTGTCGATTATACTAATGAAAGTTATGGTACTAGTTTAACCTGGGGGTTCCCGTTTGATGAACTCAACTTTTTTGAAATAGGCCTAGGATACACCCATAATAAAATATCTAACCTTGATCCCTATGTTCAAGTCGAACAGTTTCTTGAAGCTCAAGCAGATAATATTAATAGTTCTGGTGAGCTGATGGTTGATGATTTTGATGTCACATTAACATGGACTCGAAATAACCTAAACCGAGGTTACTTCCCAACCGCAGGTAATCATCAAAGAGCATCGTATAAAGCGACTGTTCCGGGAAGTGACGTTCAGTTTTTTAAAGCTCAATACGATGTTCGACAATATATTCCATTGACCAAAAAACATGAGTTTACTTTATTGCTACGAGGCCGGTTAGGTTACGGAAATGGTTATGGTACCTCTGATGATGGTAATGATAACTTATTCCCATTTTATGAAAACTACTATATGGGGGGCTTTTCTTCCCTCAGAGGATTTGGTTCAAACTCTGCTGGCCCTAAAGCGGTTTATGATGAGAATGTAAAAGGTAATAACCCTAACTACATCGCCACAGATGATGCGGTTGGTGGCAATGCGGTTGCCTTAGCGAGTATCGAGTTGATTTTGCCGACCCCATTCTTGTCTATAGAGATGCAGAGCCAAGTACGTACCAGCGTTTTCTTCGACGTAGCTAGCGTGTGGGATACGGAGTTTAATTATTTAGAAAATAATACGTCTTATGGTGAAGATTATTATTATGATTACTCCGATCCATTAAATTATCGTTCATCTTATGGTGCTGCATTGCAGTGGATCTCTCCAATGGGACCATTAGTATTTTCTATTGCAAAACCAGTCGAAATATATGAAGGTGACGATGAAGAATTCTTTACTTTCACAATAGGCAAAACTTTTTAAAAGGAACATGTTTTGAAAAAATTAGTTAAAGTGGTTGGCGTAAGTCTTGTTATTATTAGTTCGGCTTTTTTTGCCAATGCAGCAGAAGCCGCACAAAAAGTAGGCTATATCAGTACCAGTTATATCATTAGTAAATTGCCTCAACGTGAAGCTATCGTCAAAAAATTACAAGCTGAATTGAAAGATGACAGAGCTGAATTAGAGAAACTTCAAGCAGAAATATCGACAAAACATCAAAAAATTCAACGTGATGGGGCATTATTGGGTACTGAAGGTGTTGAGAAACTTGAGATTGAAATCAGTAAGCTCAATGCAGAAGGTCAAATTAAGCAACAATCATTTAAGAAAAAAGCACAATCTCTTGATATGCAATCACGACAAGAAATGTTGAAGCTCATTCAAGAAGCAACGTCGAAAGTAGCAAAGAAAGAAGGGTTTGACATGGTAATTGATAGTCAAACACTTCTCTATGCTTCGGATGACTCTGATTTAACCAAGAAAGTATTAGCAGAGCTGAATTAAAAATATGGCTAGAGTGACTCTCGCTGATTTAGCAGCGATTACAGGAGGCACAGTACATGGTGATAGTACTATCACCATTACATCTGTAGCACCAATGGATAGATCAGGAGTTGGACAAATCACCTTTTTGTCTAATGTTAAATACCGTAAGCATTTAGGTGAGTGTCAGGCTTCTGCGATTATGGTTAAAGAGTCCGAATTAGAACTCTGTAAAACCAACGTTTTAGTCGTTAAAGATCCCTATCTTGCTTATGCGCTTGTCGCTCAAGCATTGGATTCTACTCCTAAGCCAGCGTGTAACATCCACTCTTCTGCCGTTATTGCCAATTCTGCATCTATCGCTTCAGGCGTTACCATTGGAGCGAATGCCACTATCGAGGCGGGTGTGTCACTTGGTGAAAATGTATCGATTGGAGCCGGTTGCTTTATTGGTAAAAATAGCACGATTGGTAAAGGTAGTAAGCTTTGGTCGAACATTTCGATATATCATGATGTTCAAATTGGTGAGAACTGTCTTATACAGGCCAATACCGTGATCGGATCGGATGGTTTTGGCTATGCAAATGATAAAGGTGAGTGGGTTAAAATTCCACAAGTTGGCTCAGTGAGAGTAGGAAATCGTGTAGAAATTGGTGCATGTACTACTATTGATAGAGGGGCGTTGGATGACACGGTTATTGAAGACAATGTCATTCTAGATAATCAACTGCAAATTGCACATAATGTGCAGATCGGATATGGTACCGCGATTGCTGGTGGTACAATTATCGCAGGCAGTACGTCAATCGGTAAATACTGTATTATCGGTGGCGGTACCGTTATTAATGGTCATATACAAATCACAGATCAAGTGACCATTACTGGTATGAGCATGGTGATGAAGGGGATCGACACTAAGGGTGTCTATTCTTCTGGTATTCCTGTTCAGCCAAATAAAGAGTGGCGGAAAATGGCGGCTCGTACTCATCGTATTGACGAAATGCATAAGAGACTGAAAGAAATAGAGAAAAAACTGGACGCGTGACGCGATCAATTTCTACTAATTCTTATTAAAAGGTCTGCAAATAGCGGGCCTTTTTCGTTTATAATGCGCCCTAAATATGATGCTTTATTATTTGTGATAGTAATCAATTGAATTGTTAATAGGAATATGGCTTTGACAACTGAAAAAAAAACCATGGATATAACTCAAATCAGGGAATTACTTCCTCATCGTTATCCATTTTTATTAATCGATCGTGTTACCGAGTATGTAGAAGGTAAGCACCTGATTGGTTTGAAAAACGTATCAGTAAATGAACCTCAGTTCACCGGTCATTTCCCTCAAATGCCGATCTTCCCTGGTGTACTTATTTTAGAGGCAATGGCACAAGCAACTGGGCTACTTGCTTTCGCTACTTTTGGCGCACCGACCGAGAACGAATTGTACTACTTTGCTAGTATTGATAACGCAAAATTTCGTAAACCAGTTGTTCCTGGTGATCAACTCGTCATTGAAGTTGAGTTTATTAAAGAGCGCAGAGGGATCGCCTTATTTACTGGAGTAGCAAAAGTGGATGGCGGTGTGGTGTGTTCTGCTGAACTCAAATGTGCCCGTAGAGAATTCTAATTATGATCCATGAAAATGCTCAGGTTCATCCAAGTGCGATTATTCACTCAAGTGCCATCATAGAAGAAGGTGCGGTTATTGGGGCGAATGTTAAAATTGGTCCATTTTGTACTGTTGGTCGTAAAGTAGAGATAGGGAAAGGGACAGAACTTCTCTCTCATGTTGTCGTAAAAGGGCCAACAAAAATTGGCCAAGATAACCGTATCTTTCAGTTCGCTTCTATTGGTGAAGAGTGCCAAGATCTTAAGTTTGCAGGCGAAGATACTCGCTTAGAGATCGGGGATCGTAATACCATTCGCGAAAGTGTGACAATGCATCGAGGTACAATTCAAGATAGCGGTTTGACCAAAGTTGGCAACGATAACTTGTTTATGATTAATGCACATATAGCACACGATTGTATCGTAGGTGATCACTGTATTTTTGCTAATAACGCGACATTAGCAGGTCATGTTACCGTTGGAAAAAATGCGATTATCGGTGGGATGAGCGCTATCCATCAATTCTGTCATATTGGTGACCATGCGATGCTAGGTGGTGGATCTATTGTGGTTCAAGATGTCCCTCCTTACGTTATGGCTCAAGGTAATCATTGTGCTCCCTTTGGAATAAATATCGAAGGTCTGAAACGTCGTGGTTTTGAAAAGAAAGAAATCCATGCCATCAGAAGAGCCTACAAAGCACTGTATCGGAGCGGTAAAACATTGGAAGAAGCCAAAATAGATATTGCTAAAGAAGCACAAGATTTTGCTGCAGTTAAGCTATTCTTAGCCTTTTTAGAAAAATCTGCTCGTGGCATCATCCGTTAAGTTTTTATATAGGCTTAACTTCTTAAAGATCGTAACCTTTGTTACGGTCTTTTTCGTCTTAGTAATAAGTGAATTTTAGTTAAGTTAGGGAAACGAAATTTATGCAGCAACCTCGTCCTTTTACTATTGGTATCGTTGCCGGTGAACTTTCAGGTGATACACTTGGTGAAGGGTTCATAAAAGCGATAAAACAGATCATACCTCACGCACAGTTTGTTGGGATAGGTGGACCCAAAATGAATGCATTGGGTTGTCAGTCGTTGTTTGATATGGAAGAGCTCTCTGTTATGGGCTTGGTTGAAGTACTTGGCCGTTTACCGAGACTTTTAAAAGTAAAAGCTGAATTAGTTAACCATTTTACTGCTAACCCACCTGATGTATTTATTGGTATCGATGCTCCTGATTTTAATCTTCGATTAGAGAAAACGCTTAAGGATTCTGGTATTAAAACGGTGCATTACGTCAGTCCTTCAGTATGGGCTTGGCGACAAAAAAGAATTTTTAAAATAGAAGCTGCAACCAATCTTGTATTAGCATTTTTACCATTTGAAAAAGCATTTTATGATCAATACCAAGTACCTTGTGAATTTATTGGTCATACGTTAGCCGATGCTATCCCATTAGAAAGCCCAAATAAACAAGCACGACAAAAACTTAATTTACAGCCAGATAAACAGTGGCTCGCTGTACTCCCAGGTAGTCGCGCTAGTGAATTAAAAATGCTCGCGCAGCCTTTTATCGAAACCTGTCAAAAGTTACATAAAAAAAATCCTGATCTTGGTTTTGTGGTGGCGCTAGTTAATGAAAACAGAAGAGCGCAATTTGAGCAAGTCTGGCAAACCATCGCGCCTGAGTTATCTTTTACTCTCGTAAATGATACGGCTAGGAACGTGATAGAAGCATCAGATGTGGTGCTATTGGCTTCTGGAACCGTTGCGCTTGAATGCATGTTAATCAAAAGGCCAATGGTAGTCGCGTATAACGTGAATCCTATTACCGCCTTTATCGCTAAACGATTAGTGAAGACAAAGTTTGTCTCTTTACCTAATATCTTAGCTGACCAAGAATTGGTAAAAGAATTTATCCTAGAAGAGTGTCATGCAGATAACCTATTTACCGAAGTTGATAGATTACTTTCGAGTGATAATCAAAAAATGTTAGACAAGTTTACTGAAATGCATCAATGGATCCGTAAAAATGCCGATAAACAAGCTGCATTAGCTGTTTTAAAGCTAGTAGGTAGAGAACATGGATAAAGAGTTTCCTCCGTTTGAGTATCCTAGCGAGTATAAATTGTTCGCTGGCGTTGATGAAGTAGGCCGTGGTCCATTAGTTGGTGATGTTGTGACTGCTGCTGTTATTCTCGATCCTAACAAGCCTATTTCAGGATTAACCGATTCGAAAAAATTATCGGAGAAAAAACGTTTAGCTCTGTTTCCTGAAATTCAAAAAAAAGCGATATCATGGTCTATAGGTCGTTGTTCTCCAAAAGAAATAGATAAGTTAAATATCTTGCATGCTACAATGCTTGCGATGCAACGTGCCGTGAATGGATTATCTATTCAACCAGAATTTGTATTGGTTGATGGTAATAGAATACCCAATTTATCTATGCCTGCTCAGGCGGTAGTGAAAGGTGATTTACGTGTAGCGGAAATTAGCGCCGCTTCGATTTTAGCCAAAGTTATTCGTGATCAAGAAATGGAAGCCTTAGACTTTCAGTACCCAGAGTTTGGTTTTGCCAAACATAAGGGTTACCCAACTAAAGCGCATTTTGCTGCAATTGATAAGTATGGTGTCATTGAGCAACATAGAAAAAGTTTTAAGCCAGTAAAAAAAGCACTTGGCTTACTAGAATCGTGAACATTAAATAGAATTTTTTATCGCCAGCAATGAATACCGAGTAATCAAAAAATAATGTCAGAACCTAAATTTATACATCTACGTGTTCATAGTGACTATTCCATGATTGATGGAATATCTAAAGTTCCGCCGTTAGTTAAAAAAGTAGCAGAATTAGGCATGCCAGCGATGGCATTGACTGATTTTACTAACTTATGTGGCTTGGTTAAGTTTTATTTTACCGCACATGGTTGTGGTGTTAAGCCAATTATCGGTGCTGATTTTGTTATGCAGTCAGATGAGTTTGGCGATGAACTCACGACGTTAACCATCCTGGCAAAAGATAATAAAGGTTACAATAATCTTACTTTGCTGATCTCTGAAGCTTATCAACGGGGACATATTCAGCATAGACCAGTGATTGATAAAGAGTGGTTGATCAATCATAAAGAAGGGTTAATTGTGCTTTCCGGTGGGAAAACAGGTGAAATTGGTAAGGCACTCCTTAAAGGCAATCAAACTCTCGTTAATAAATGTGTTGATTTTTATCAGACTTATTTTCCTGATCACTTCTATCTCGAGCTAACAAGGACAGGTAGAGTGGATGAAGAAAGTTATCTTCATTTCGCGATTGAGCTAGCGGAAAACACGGAGTTACCCGTTGTAGCAACCAACGAAGTGGTTTTCTTGAATGAAGAGCAGTTTGATGCGCATGAAATACGCGTTGCTATTCATGATGGTTACACCTTAGTTGATCCTCGTCGACCTAAAAATTACAGCGCTGAACAGTATTTACGCACAGAACAAGAAATGTGCACTTTGTTTGCTGACATACCTGAGGCATTAGCGAATAGTGTTGAAATTGCCAAACGTTGTAATGTAACAGTTCGTTTGGGAGAAATATTTTTACCTAACTTCCCAACAGAAGGAATGAAGATAGAAGACTATTTGGTTAAAAAATCCCAAGAAGGTTTAGAACAACGCTTGGCATTTTTGTTTCCTGATGAACAGGTAAGGTTAGAGAAGCGGCCTCCTTATGATGAACGGTTACAAATTGAATTAGACGTTATCAACCAAATGGGATTCCCTGGTTACTTCTTGATAGTGATGGAGTTTATTCAGTGGTCAAAAGATAATCTTGTTCCTGTTGGTCCCGGTCGTGGTTCCGGTGCAGGTTCATTAGTTGCCTATGCGCTGAGTATTACCGATTTAGATCCTCTTGAGTATGATCTGCTATTTGAGCGTTTTCTTAACCCTGAACGTGTCTCTATGCCAGATTTCGACGTTGATTTCTGTATGGACAAACGTGATAAAGTAATAGAACACGTTGCTGAAATGTATGGTCGTGATGCGGTATCTCAAATCATTACTTTTGGTACGATGGCTGCCAAAGCGGTTATCCGAGATGTAGGACGAGTTCTTGGCCACCCTTATGGTTTTGTCGACCGTATCTCTAAACTTGTTCCACCTGATCCAGGAATGACGTTAGAAAAAGCCTTTAAAGCCGAACCGCAACTACCTGAAATCTATGCTGCCGATGAAGACGTTAAAGAACTCATTGATAAATGTAGGATCTTAGAAGGGGTCACACGTAATGCCGGTAAACACGCTGGAGGCGTGGTCATTTCACCAACCACAATTACCGATTTTGCTCCTATTTATTGTGATGCCGAGGGTAATTTCCCCGTTACTCAGTTTGATAAAAACGATGTTGAAACTGCTGGCTTAGTTAAGTTTGACTTCCTCGGTCTACGTACGTTAACCATCATTGATTGGGCTCTGGGCTTAATTAATCCTCGTTTAGAAAACGAAGGTAAGCCACCGGTTCGTATTGAATCGATTCCTTTAGATGATCCTCGTTCATTTAAAGTGTTGCAAAACTCTGAAACAACTGCAGTATTCCAACTTGAATCACGTGGAATGAAAGAGCTGATTAAGCGGCTTCAGCCAGACTGTTTTGAAGATATTATTGCATTGGTGGCCTTATTCCGTCCTGGTCCCTTGCAATCGGGAATGGTAGATAACTTTATCGATCGTAAGCATGGCCGAGAAGCCGTCTCATACCCGGATGAAACATGGCAACATGAGTCATTAAAAGAAACCTTAGAACCGACTTATGGCATCATCTTGTATCAAGAGCAAGTTATGCAAATAGCTCAAATTCTTGCTGGCTATACCTTAGGTGGTGCCGATATGTTGCGCCGTGCTATGGGTAAGAAAAAACCAGAAGAGATGGCAAAGCAACGTTCTGTATTTAAACAAGGAGCCATAGACAACGGTGTTGATGGCGAATTGTCGATGAAAATCTTCGACCTTGTAGAAAAATTTGCTGGTTATGGCTTCAATAAATCACACTCCGCCGCCTACGCATTAGTGTCGTATCAAACACTTTGGTTAAAAACACATTATCCGGCCGAATTTATGGCTGCGGTAATGACGGCTGATATGGATAACACCGAAAAAGTGGTCGGATTGGTTGATGAATGTATTCGTATGAAATTGACGGTTTTACCGCCTGACATTAATGCGGGTGTGTACCGCTTTAATGTTGACGATACTGGAGCCGTTGTATACGGTATTGGCGCAATTAAAGGGGTTGGTGAAGGACCGATAGAAAATATTATTGAAGCTAGAAATCGTGATGGTCATTTTAAAGATCTGTTCGATTTTTGTGCTCGTATAGACCTCAAAAAAGTCAATAAACGAGTAATAGAAAAGTTGATTCAAGCTGGTGCATTAGATAGATTGGGCCCACATCGGGCAGCTATGATGGCGTCAGTTGAGGCTGCGGTAAAAGCGGCAGGTCAGTACCATCAAGCAGAAGCTTTTGGTCAGTCAGACATGTTCGGAGTACTAACGGACGCGCCTGAAGCGGTTGAGCAAGCGTATGCACAAGTGCCTGCATGGCCAGAGAAAGTTTGGCTAGAAGGTGAGCGTGAAACGTTAGGGTTGTATTTGACTGGGCATCCCATAAACGCGTATTTAAAGGAACTTGCTCGGTACACCAGTTGTCGGTTAAAAGATGCGACACCGACTAGAAGAGATCAAAGTCTTACTTTAGCTGGATTGGTTATTGCAGCAAGAGTGATGACAACTAAGCGCGGATCGCGAATTGGATTAATGACATTAGATGACCGTTCTGGCCGAATAGAGGTGATGCTTTATTCAGATGCTCTTGATCGGTATGCAGAATTGTTACAAAAAGATAAAATATTGGTCATTTCTGGACAGGTCAGCTTTGATGACTTCAATGGTGGCCTTAAACTGTCTGCTCGTGAAGTGATGGATATTGGAGAAGCTCGTGAAAAATTCACTCGAGGCTTATCTATTTCTATTATGGAATCACAGATTAATAACCAGTTTTTTGAACGGTTTAGTCGCATATTAGAACCACATAAAGCTGGAACCGTTCCGGTTAATATTTATTATCAAAGAAAAGATGCTAGAGCGAAACTGGCATTAGGAACAGAATGGCGTGTGACGCCGAATGATGAGCTAATAGACGAATTAAAACAATTGCTTGGAAAGAACCAAGTAGAACTCGAATTTAACTAAATCCAGATGCGATAACCTGAACTATATTAGTTTAAAGTTAACAATATTGTTCAAAGTTAGCTATATTGATATAAAGTTAATTATATTGATATATCGTTAATTTTATCAATATAAAGGGTTGTTAGCGGCTGAATAACAAAGGATTCATGATGAGCCTGAACTTTCTAGAATTTGAAAAGCCTATTGCTGAACTAGAAGCAAAGATCGAAGCACTTAGAGATGTATCGCGTCATGGTGGCGATGTATCGGTGGATCTTGACAAAGAGATTTCTCAATTAGAAGAAAAAAGTTTAGAGTTAAAAAACAAAATTTTTAACGACTTAGGTGCGTGGCAAGTTGCTCAACTTGCCCGTCACCCAAAACGTCCATATACACTAGATTATGTTGAAACCGTCTTCACTGAGTTTGAACCCTTAGCCGGTGACCGTGCTTATGGTGATGACAAAGCGATTGTTGGTGGTATGGCGCGTTTAGATGGTCGACCAGTTATGGTTATCGGTCATCAAAAAGGACGTGAAACTAAAGAAAAGGTACTGCGTAATTTTGGTATGCCTAAACCTGAAGGGTATCGTAAAGCGTTACGTTTAATGCAAATGGCTGAACGTTTTAATATGCCTATCATTACCTTTATTGATACGGCCGGTGCCTATCCTGGTGTTGGTGCAGAAGAACGAGGCCAATCTGAAGCAATTGCAAGAAACCTAAAGGTAATGTCCGGCTTAAAAGTGCCTGTGATTTGTAATGTTGTAGGTGAAGGTGGTAGTGGTGGGGCGCTAGCTATTGGTGTTGGTGATTATGTTAATATGCTTCAGTATTCTACTTACTCAGTGATTTCTCCGGAAGGGTGCGCCTCTATTTTATGGCGTGATTCTGATAAAGCACCGCAAGCCGCTGAAGCGATGGGTCTTGTTGCTCCGCGTTTGAAAGAACTGGAACTCATTGATGAAATCATTCAAGAACCATTAGGTGGCGCGCATCGTGATCCAATTCAAATGGCTGAAAATATAAAGGCGACACTGATTAAGCAATTAGATGAGTTGGTCGAAATGGAAAATGATGATCTGCTAGAACGTCGTTACCAACGCCTGATGAGCTACGGCTATTGTTAATGGCTATTTTGATGGTTGCCTACAGCGGGTAATAATAGCGCACTAGGTAGAGTCATAGGTTAGAATAAAACGGACTTTTGAGTCCGTTTTTTACATCTACAAATAGAGGTTACGCTTTGTTAGATTCGGTTATCTCATCGATTGAAAAGTATCGCCAACCAAACAGTCGAGTGGTACTGGCGTTAAGTGGGGGGGTTGATTCTAGAGTTCTACTCGATCTGTTGGCTCAGTATCAAGCACAAAATCAATCAGTGACTTGTTTTGCTATCCATATTCATCACGGTTTAAGTGACAACGCAGATGGCTGGGTTGAATGTTGCCAAAAATGGTGTGATCAATATCAGTTGCCATTAGTAACGGAACGAGTCGAACTCAATCTAGGTGGGCAAGTTAGCCTTGAGCAAGAAGCTAGAAATAAACGTTATCAAGCGCTAACAAAACATATAAATAAAAATGATTTACTACTTACTGGCCAACACTGCGATGATCAAATGGAGACTTTCTTACTGGCATTAAAAAGAGGCAGTGGTCCCAAAGGGTTATCTGCAATGCCGAAAGTTACCGAGTTTTCAGATGGCTGGTTACTTCGGCCTCTGTTAGATGTATTTCGTGCCGATATTGTAAATTATGCTCAGCAAAAAAAGTTACATTGGATAGAAGACGAAAGCAATCAAGATACTAAATTTGACCGTAATTTTTTGCGAAATGACATCATTCCTAAATTGAAAAAACGTTGGCCAACCATTGCTAAATCAGTATTACGTAGCAGCCAACTTTGTGCTGACCAAGAAGCTCTTATTAATGAATTGCTCGCCGAACGACTAGCACAATATATCGATAATGATTGTGGCTTGTGCATTGCTCAACTTGAAACTGAAAGTGAACTTGCTAGAAACCAATTGTTGAGGCTTTGGCTTGCTAAGCAAAATTGTATAATGCCTTCGTTAGTACAATTACAATTAATTTGGCAGCAAGTCGCTTTGGCTAAAGAGGATGCCAATCCAGTTATCAATATTACTTCGGGACAAGTTCGTCGTTTTAGAAATCGGCTGTATTGCATTCAAAAGTCTACCGATGTGACTTTTTGGTCTGCTGATATGTTTGTTGACAAAACAATACGGTTACCAGATTCATTAGGGAAGATTTGTTTAACGAGCAAATACGGCTCTGGCAATTTATCATTGCGAGCACCAACACAACATGAACAGGTTCGCGTTCATTTCAACCCGACAGGTTTAGTTGCTCATCCGTTGGGAAGGGGACACAGTCGTAAACTGAAAAAACTCTTCCAAGAATATAACGTTCCAAGTTGGTTAAGAACCAGAACGCCTATTATTATGTATGGAAATGAGGTGGCTATGCTAGTAAACCTCTTTGTGTGCAAAGATTTTCATGGTGATGATTGTGAAATTCAGTGGGATAAAGTATAAAAGTGTAAGATAAATAATAAAAAAAACTTAGGTATAAGGAAGCATTATGAGTAAATTTGTCGCGGGGTTAGTTGTAGTAACAGCGTTATTGAGTAGTTCTGCATTCGCTGGCGATCCAGAAGCAGGTAAAGCTAAATCTATGATATGTGCTGCTTGTCACGGTATGGATGGAAAATCTGTTATTGATGGCTATCCTAACTTAGCAGGACAGAATGAGAAATATATTATTTCTTCAATCAAAGCTTATCGTTCTAAGCAAAGAACGGGTGGAAATGCCGCAATTATGCAACCACAAGCTGCTATTTTGAATGATCAAGATATTGAAAACTTGGCCGCTTATTATTCACAGATGAAGTAAGCCGATTAACTCATTAGCTTTATTTGTTTTTATCAGTACAATTACAAATATTGTCATATGAGTAAGATTAAGGGATTAAGATGAAAAAAATTGAAGCGATCATTAAACCATTCAAGCTAGACGATGTTAGAGAAGCGTTGGCAGAAGTTGGTATTACAGGTATGACTGTCTCAGAAGTTAAAGGATTTGGACGTCAGAAAGGGCATACTGAATTGTATCGTGGCGCTGAATACGTTGTTGATTTTCTGCCTAAAGTAAAACTCGAAATCGTAGTTAATGCTGATGTTGCAGAGCAATGTATTGATACGATTATTCAAACATCGCAAACAGGAAAAATTGGTGACGGAAAGATTTTCGTAACCAATGTTGAACGCGTAGTACGTATCCGTACTGGCGAAGAAGATGAAGACGCTATCTAAAGTTATATGATTAAAAGGAGCCTTAGCTCCTTTTTAATCGTTTGGTCCTGTCTCTTTCGTAATGAAACCATTCATAAAAAAACTTCTTACTGTTTATTTCTTGTTAGCGGTACTAGGTTTATTACTGTTTAAACTCATATTTGATGTGCCGCAACAGCCTCTGCAATTTGTTATAGGCAGTAATCAAGATAGTTTAATACCGTTTTGTTATCACAACGCTTCACCCGAACCAGTTGATAAAAATGGACAATTGAATCTATTAGTTTGGAATATTTATAAACAAAATAGAAGCAATTGGAATAAAGCTTTAGACGCCTTTAGCCAAGATGCCCAACTGTTGTTGCTACAAGAAGCGAGTCTATCGGATGAATTTAAATCCTGGATAAAGAAACAAGAATGGGATAGTAATTACCTCCAAGCATTTTCGGCTTTTAAGACCAGTGCTGGCGTGGTCAATCTAGCCAACCAATTTCCAACCACTGCTTGTGGTTATCGTGTGATGGAACCTTGGCTTCAATTGCCTAAGTCAGGCCTATATGCTGAATATTTGTTATCTAATGGACAAACACTTGCTGTAGTTAATATTCATGCAATTAATTTCACTTTAGGTACCAAAGACTACCAACAACAAATCCAAGTTTTTAAGCAAAATCTACTGTTACATTCTGGCCCGATCATTGTTGCAGGGGATTTTAATACTTGGAGTGAGGATAGGTTAGCCAGTTTACGACAACAACTGGATGTATTGCAGTTAACAGAAGTAAACTTCATACCTGATAACCGAAAACGCTTTTTGAACGGTATGCCTCTTGATCATGTTTTTTATAAAAGACTTACTCTTATCAGTGCAGAAGCGCCTATTACCGACGCTTCAGATCATAATCCGCTATTGGTTAGCTTTGCATTAAACAATTAAAAAATGATTAGGTATACAGCCCAAATAAAGTAGTAACCCAACCATGGCAATGCAGAAATCATTATCGCCTGTTTTTTGGTAAATTCAGTCCATGCACCCATTGCAGCGTAACCGAGTATGATATACCAAGGTAATAAAAGCGGAAATGCACGCGCAAACCCAGACCATTGTTCAGTTAAAGGAAGTTTAATTAGTCCATTTAAACTATTAAGATCCGCTGCATAATAAAGCACATTACCGTGGTTCATCAGTAGACTAATATAACTGGTAAGATCGCCCAAAACAGCAGGAAACATCACGACACTCGAGGCGGCAAACCATTTCCAATATCCGTGTTGATAACGACTAGGTTTCGCAGCCAATAAAAACCAGAATGCTAATAGTCCAATTGTTAACGTCCTATTAAAAATCGCTTTTATTATTTCGCTAGCCATTAAAGTATTGGCTTCAATGAGCTCTATTTGTTCTGGTTCGGAAGATGAAATTTGATCGACTAAATGCGATTTTAACCATTCAAAATCAACCGTGTCAAAATAGTAACCCCAAAATAAAAAAGGGCTAAGTAGCAAAGCAACGAAAGGTAACCATCCCCATATCCCTTTTTCATACAAAGCAGCGAAGCAGGAACTAGGCGCACGAAAGATATCGAGTAACATGGTTAACGGATTACTGGAAGGAATGATCATACATTTACCTTGGTTACATCAACATACAGTTTAAGGCTTTGGCCTGGATTGATGTATTTTTGGTTGGAGAGATTATTCCACTTTACGATATCTGAAGTTTTGACTTTAAATTTATTGGCGATAGCACTAATCGTATCTCCTGAGCGTACCTTATAATGTACGGTGCGCATGATGCCACCGTCACTACTATTTTTCCATATAACCAGCTTCTGACCAATTTTGAGTGTGTCTCTCGGTCCCATACCATTCCATTCTGCCAATGATTGGTAGCTTACTTTGTGCTCCTTCGCAATAGTCCACAAACTTTCGCCTTTAGAAACGGTATGAGTTACTTTAAACTTACCTCGTTGCTTAGACTGAATTTTTGTTAGTCGGTTAGTGGCGCTTAGAGCATAAGCTTCATTATTCTTACTGGAAATCGGTACCATTAACTGCTGTCCAACACGAATTAAGTTACTGGATAAATTATTTGCAGTTCTAATGATTTTACTTGTCGTATCATAATTTCTTGCTATAACACTCAAAGTGTCGCCCGACTTAACTTGATATCGTACTAGTTTGACGCCTTTACCTTTGTTTTCTTCTACCGATTTATTGAATTGTTCGATGGAATTTAGCGGCAGCAGAAAATGGTGTGGTCCTTCTGGTGGTGTAGCCCATTGGTTGTAAGCAGGGTTGTAGCTTTGTAGTTCAGTGACCGACAGTCCCGCATAGTTGGCGGCGATAGCTAAATCTAACTGCTCGTTTGGATCAACGGTTTGTAAAACGGGTTTATTTTCAATCGCAGGAATAGTTATGCCGTACTTTTTCTGGTGTGAAACCACATCGGCTAATGCAAGTAATTTAGGCACATAGCTACTGGTTTCTTTAGGTAAATCTAACGAGAAAAAATCAATGGGTTTGTTGGCTTTTTTATTTTTAGTGATAGCACGAGAAACTCTTCCACCACCGCTATTGTAAGCGGCAATAGCATGGCTCCAGTTTCCGTTAAATCGTTTGTTTAGAGCGGTTAAATAATCTAATGCCGCGTCTGTTGCTGCCGCTACATCACGTCGACCATCGTACCAGTAGTTTTGTTCTAAACCATACATTTTTCCGGTGCCGGGAACAAATTGCCACAAGCCTGCCGCACTGCCATGTGAATAAGCAAAGGGGTCAAATGAGCTCTCTACTATAGGTAACAGAGCAAGTTCCATAGGTAACTCGCGTTGTTCGATTTTTTCTACAATAAGATAGAGGAAGGGTTCTGCACGTTTGGAAACAATAGCTAAATGATTTGGATGAGAAATGTACCAGTTTCGATACCGTTCAACGGTAGTTTGATCCGGTATATCTAACGATAATTGCATCGCTATGCGCTGCCATACATCTGAACTATTTTGAGGCGTTGCTTTTTGTGCCACACTATCGTTGTCTTTACTCGTATTTGATGAAGTACGGTTAATATTTGATGAGCGACTGGTATCAGAAGAACTTAAAGTCTGATTGGCATTATTATTGTTGGTTGGATTCGTCTCAGAGGCAGACTCAATTTGTTGGGTCATTTGGCACCCCGCCAATAAAAACACGACGACCCAACTAAAAAAGATTCTCATTTAATATCACCTAGTAAAAAATTGACTGATGATAATACTTGCGCTCTAAATTATAGACAAGCTTGAAAGTGTTAAAATGCGTTTTTCCACTCTCTTAAAGCAGTAAAAACTGCAATTTTAGACGTTTCTTTGGTTCTATTAGCGACGGAATTGATCACACTCGGTTGATCTACTCGTAAAAATGGATTAATTCGTTTCTCTTTACCTATTGTTGTAGGAAGCGTTGCAATGCCTTCTGCTCGTTTTTGGAAAACTTCTTCTCGGTAGGAATGTAAATCTTGGTTATCCGGTTCTACCGATAATGCAAAGGATATGTTTGCACTGGTATATTCATGTGCAGCATACACTTCCGTTTCGTTTGGCAGGATTTGCAGTTTATTTAATGATTCAAACATTTGCTCTGCTGTTCCTTCAAAAATGCGCCCACAACCAGCAGAAAATAAGACATCACCACAAAATAGTTTACCATCGCCAAGGTAACCTAGGTGACCTTTAGTATGGCCTGGTAGTTCTAGTACTAGAAATGTTTCTTCAAATAACCCAAATTGATCGCCAGCATTGAGCTGATGAGTAAGAAGAGGTATATCTTCTTTTTCTGGACCAACTACTTTTATACTGGGAAACTGTTCTAGCAATGGCAATACACCCCCAATGTGGTCTTGATGATGATGGGTAATGAGGATGGCTTCTAAAACCAAATCATGTTGTTTTAAATAATCGAGTACCGGTAAAGCATCACCAGGATCAACAATAGCACAGCGTTGATCGCTATTTTGAATCAGCCAGATGTAATTATCATTGAATGCGGGTATGCTCTTGATGGTTAACATTTTATTCTCCAGCAATGAAATAGTAAGTTAGGGTATAGATGAAAGCAGCACATACAGCAAAAAAAAATCAACAGCCACATTCTTGGCAACAGCTGAAAAACGGAGATTGGGTTTCCGAATCCGTTCAAACGCGGCTTGATGAATGGTGCCCTAAACTGTTTGGTTACCATATGCTCAAACTGGGTGGACTCAGTTGTGAGATAATGAGTAGGATGTGTAATATTCAGCATCAAGTCAACCTCGATATTGAGAATCCAAATCATACTTTGGTTGCTGATTTGTTTGATTTGCCTTTTTTAGAGAAAAGCATCGACGTCGTTTTGCTTGCCCATCAATTAGACTACTCGCCCGATCCCCACCGTTTATTACGTGAAGTTGATAGAGTCATGGTGGACGATGGATATTTAATTATGAGCGGCTTTAATCCTATAAGTTTAACTGGGTTATCCAGTTTAATGCCATGGCGAAAAAATAATCTACCATGGAGTGGTCGCATGTTTACGCCAAGACGGATAAAAGATTGGCTTAGTCTTTTGAATTATGAAGTGGTGCATGTAGACCAATACGCTATTTTTCCAATGAAGCATCCATTTTGGACGTGGTTAGAAAATATTATTGGTGATTGGTTACTACCTTGTGGCAGTCTATATTTCATCGTAGCGAGAAAAAGAACTTACCCACTTAAACTGATTAAGCCGCATTGGCATCTAAAAAGCCGATTAGCTCCGGTTGGGGTCAATTTAAAAGCGGGCTGTCGTTCTGAATCTGTTGATAAATAAAGCCATTATTACCTTTATTTTCAGATGTATGGGTACGTTATTTTTTTGTCCTTTAGCTATTTTTCGCTAACATAACCTTCGTCTATGTTCGATGGATTTTCAGCCGCAGCTCTTGCAATTTCATCACATATTTCATTTTCTCTATGTCCAGCATGGCCTTTAACCCAGTGCCATTCGATAATGTGACGAGCAGCTTGTTGGTCTAATTTTTTCCACAGATCGGCATTTTTTACCGGTTGCTTATTCGAGGTTTGCCATTCTCTTTTCTTCCAATTATGTATCCATTTAGTGATCCCTTGGCGTACATATTGGCTGTCGGTAGTGAGGGTTACATTACACGATTCTTTTAACGCTTGCAGTGCAACAATAGCCGCTAACATTTCCATCCTATTGTTAGTGGTTAACTTATAACCTTGTGCTAATTGTTTTTCTGTTTGCTTATATCTCAGTACAATACCATAGCCACCAGGGCCGGGATTACCTAAACATGAACCATCTGTGAAAACTTCAACTTGTTTCGCCATGATTTGATATTATTACTCTATTCGCTTTTTCAATATGACTCTAGTCTGACATATATACCATTATGAATACCAATAACATTTCAAAACAACAAAGAATAGTCGTTCTCGATACCGAAACTACCGGTATGAACCGGGAAGGTGGTCCTACCTATCTTGGGCATAGAATTATAGAAATTGGTGCGGTAGAGATTATAGACAGAAAGTTAACAGGCAAACATTTTCACGTATATATAAAGCCAGATCGTCTGATTCAAGAAGATGCGATTGATGTTCACGGTATTACCGACGAATTTTTAAGAGACAAGCCACTTTATAGTGAAGTACACCAAGAGTTTTTAGACTTCATACAAGGTGCGGAGTTGGTTGCTCATAATGCTCCCTTTGATGTGGGGTTTATTAATCACGAATTTGAAACGCTTGATCCAGCTATTGGTAAAGTAGAACAGTTTTGTAACATTACCGATACGCTTGCCATGGCAAAAAAATTATTCCCTGGCAAAAGAAATAATCTGGATATTTTATGTGACCGTTATGGCATAGATAACTCTCATCGTACCTTACATGGGGCATTACTGGATGCCGAGATTCTAGCGGATGTTTTCCTGTTAATGACAGGGGGACAGACAACCTTAGAGTTTAATGCAGCGGAAAAAAATGATAATCGAGATCAATCTATCAAACGAGCTGTTATCGAGCGAAAAGCTCTTAAGGTTTTAAGTGCATCTGCCGATGAAGTAGAAGCGCACCAAAAACGTTTGGATATCGTAGCAGACAAAGGCGGGATCTGTCTCTGGCGACAATAGAGGTCATTATGTTCAGGGTTGTACTTTTTTTTATCTATCTTATGGCGAGTTTTTCAAGCTGGGCAGAAACAGCAACATCATCAGTGTCTTTGTTGGATAATCGATTTAGAGTCGATCCAACCATAAAACAGATATCGTTTGTTATTTATCGAGAGAGTCCTTCTCGTTCTGTGGTACTGGTTCGTCCCGATGGGGAAAAATATTACGCTTGGGAGCATCCAGAATCCGTATCATGGTATGAAGAAAATGGTATGGATATTGTTTCTATTGAAAGTCCAATGCCTGGGCCTTGGCAAGCAGTAGGAAAAGTTACGCCTAAAAATAACATCAAATTATTATCTAATTTAAAATTACATGTAGACAGTTTCCCAAGCCGATTGTATCAGAACGAGAAGTTAAAATTTACCGCGAGGTTGACTCAAGAAGGAAAACCTTTAGTTCTGCAAGATTTTCTCGATAGAGTAAAATTAAGTGTCAAGCTTATCAAATATGTAGAAGACGAGGATAACCCAGAATTAAACACACAACCGGAAGCGATTAATTTAGGGGACTTTGAAGATGATGGCAAAAATCTAGATGAAATTTCCGGAGACGGTGTATTTACTGTTGATCTGCCCATTTCAGTTTCTCCTGGAAAATATCGAGCGCGAATTACTTCCGAAAACGGCGTGTTCTTAAGAGCGGTAGAGCAAACAGTTCTTATTTATCCTTCACCTATTACTGTCAATTTTACGCAAGCCAAAGAAGAAACTGAACCTCATATGGTTACCGTTATTGGTGAAGCAGGGATGATTTTACCAGGAACATTAGCTGTGAGCGTAGAGCAAACCACCCCCGATAAACAGACCATTACTACGCAAAGTAGTGTGGCGAGAGATGAACTGACCACCGATCTTTTGATGCCTAATGATCGCCAAGCGGGTAAACACATTTGGAAAGGAACAGTTTATGCCACAGAAGGTGCCGCCAGAAGAGAGCTAGTGTTACAGATTCAAGAGCGTGCTTTTAGTGTTATGGCTAAATTAGATATAGAGCAATCGACTAAAGAGTACCAGCGTATTCAAGAAGAGAAGCGTCGGTTACTTGAGATAGAAAGAATCAAACGTGATCGGGAAGAAGCGAGAATGACAGGGATGTTAACAATTCTGGTTGGTAACCTTGTTGTTATTGTGCTTGGTTTACTCATTTGGTTTATCATTGGTAAATTAAGGGCTCGTAAGGCTGCTGTCCCAACAATGCAACTGGATGCGCCACCTAAGAGCTAGGTAATTGGTCATCAGGAAGTTGGTTTCTTGTTTGTATTGTGCGCAATGATAGATAAAAAGAGAAGAGTCAAACAAAGGCTCTTCTCTTTTTATCCTAAATAGGAATCTTTTATTTATTTACTCGACAGCCGAATTATATTCTAGGTAAACTCTAGCCATATTTTTATTTCCCCCCAAAAAACTAGTGAGAGTCATTATGTATCAAAATCTTATTCGCTCTGAATTAACGGAAGCTGCAGACGTACTTAATAAGTTTTTAAGCGATGATCATAATATTCAACAGATCGAAGCAGCCGCAAAAATGATAGCAGACTCTTTTAAGCAAGGGGGGAAAGTACTTTCTTGTGGTAATGGAGGATCTCATTGCGATGCTATGCATTTTGCCGAAGAGTTAACTGGACGTTATCGTGAAAATCGTCCTGGTTATGCAGGCATTGCTATTTCGGATCCAAGTCATATCTCTTGCGTTAGTAACGATTTCGGTTATGACTACGTTTTTTCTCGTTACGTTGAAGCAGTCGGCTCAAAAGGCGATGTATTGTGGGGGCTTTCAACTTCAGGTAATTCAAGTAATATTTTGCGCGCAATTGATGCAGCTAAAGCAAAAGGAATGAAGACTATTGCTTTAACAGGTAAAGATGGCGGTAAAATGGCAGGTTGTGCAGATATAGAAATAAGAGTTCCTCACTTTGGTTATGCAGACCGAATACAAGAAATTCATATTAAGATTATCCATATTGTTATCCAATTAATTGAAAAAGAGATGGAAGGTTAACGTTAACTTTTTACTCATACTGTCTTATTTTTCGTTATAGCGGTATCGAATTATTGGCAAGAAAATTGTGAATTATAGTCAGTTAAATAAAAGTACTAATAAAGGTCAGAAAAATGTGTGAATTGCTCGGAATGAGCGCCAATGTGCCAACAGATATCTGTTTTAGTTTTTCTGGATTAATGCAACGAGGTGGCAAAACTGGCCCTCATAGTGATGGCTGGGGCATTACCTTTTATGAAGGAAAGGGTTTTAGAACCTTTAAAGACCCAAATCCTAGTTATAACTCTAAAATAGCAGAACTGGTTCAGCAGTATCCGATTAAAAGTCTGGCTGTTATCAGCCACATTAGGCAAGCAAATCGTGGTGGTGTTAATTTAGAAAATACACATCCTTTTACACGAGAGTTATGGGGACGCTATTGGACCTTTGCTCATAATGGTCAGTTGTCTAATTATGAATCACTCGATACTGGTCGAATTAGGCCAGTAGGAAAAACCGATAGTGAATTGGCATTTTGTTGGTTGCTGAATAAATTAGAATCTAAATACCCACAGCCGCCAGAAAATATGCAAACAATGTTCAGCTTTATTGCAGAATGTTGTGATGAATTAAAGCATCTAGGTGTTTTTAATATGATTTTAAGTGATGGCGATTATGTGATGACTTATTGCACCAATCACCTTTACTGGCTGACACGTCGTGCCCCATTTGGTAAGGCTAGCCTAATCGATGAAGACATAACAATTAATTTTCAAGAAGAAACCACACCAAATGATGTGGTTTCGGTTGTTGCTACTCAACCTCTGACCGATAATGAAGCTTGGATTAGAATGAAACCTGGTGAGTTTAATCTATTCTATTTTGGCGAAGTAGTCAGTAGTAACTCAGAGTCGTTAAAGGATGTTGCTTTCGCACCACCAAAACAAGATTAATGAGATTACTATAACCAGATAACCAGGCCTTAGATGTACTGATTACTCGGCTGCGTAGCCTGAATGACCAAGAACACAGTCATCAAGAACCGCTTGGTTATCGATCATTTTTAGTCGTGATTCGATAAACCACCGTATAGTGAGTGGGTAGATATCATATTCTTGTTTTTGTACTCTTTGACTCAGGGTTTCTGCGCTGTCATCTTCAAACACTGGCACTTTTGCTTGCAAAATTACCGGTCCACCATCTAACTCTTCGGTAACAAAATGCACGCTGGTGCCGTGTTGGCTATCACCTGCGTCAATCGCACGTTGATGAGTGTTTAGCCCTGGGTATTTAGGTAATAAAGATGGGTGTATATTAAGCATCCTACCGAGGTAATGATTTACAAATTCACTGCTTAGTATGCGCATGTAACCAGCCAGAACAATAAGATCAGGCTGGTAGGTGTCTATTTGACGCATAAGTTCTGCGTCAAATAATTGCCTAGAGTCAAACATACTAGGATCGACAAAATGAGCGTCTATACCTGCAACTTTGGCTCTTTCAAGCCCGTATACATTAGCCTTATTAGAAAAAACAGCGACCACTTCCGCATTGGGTATCTGTGAACCACAAGCATCAGATATTGCTTGCATATTACTGCCATTTCCGGAAAGGAGTATTACGATCCTTTTCATCATGTTTGAGCTATTCCTTAGTTAATTTCGACCTGCTCTTCGTTTTCGGCTGCGTTAGCTATTTCGCCTATTACCCAAGCATTTTCGCCTTCAGATTTCAGCAGTTCAACGGCTGATGCAGCTTGCTCTTTAGGTAAAGCAATCACTAGACCAACGCCACAGTTGAATGTTCTGTACATTTCGAAGGTATCAACATTGCCTTTTTCTTGTAACCAATTGAAAACGGCAGGCCATTGCCAGCTGTTACCATCAATAACGGCTTTAGTGCCTTGAGGTAAAACGCGAGGAATATTTTCCCAGAATCCACCACCAGTAATATGAGAAATTGCATGAATGTCGTGTTCTGCAATCATCTTGAGAGCGGATTTAATGTAAATTTTGGTTGGCTCTAATAGTTGCTCACCGATAGTTTTACCGTTTAGTTGCTCGGTTAAGTCGGCGTTTGATACTTCAATTATCTTACGAATTAAAGAATACCCGTTTGAATGAGGACCACTTGATCCTACCGCGATAAGTGCATCACCAGCCGCAACCTTTGTGCCATCGATGACATCAGCTTTTTCTACCACACCAACACAGAAACCCGCCACATCGTAATCTTCGCCTTCATACATACCTGGCATTTCAGCGGTTTCACCACCGATTAATGCACAGCCAGCTTGGATACAACCTTCACCAATACCGGAAACGACATTTGCTGCCGTATCAATATCGAGTTTACCAGTCGCGTAGTAATCTAAGAAAAATAACGGTTCAGCACCTTGAACAATTAAGTCATTAACGCACATTGCTACAAGGTCTATCCCTATAGTGTCATGCTTATTCATATCCAAAGCGAGACGAAGTTTAGTACCTACGCCATCTGTGCCTGAAACAAGTAAAGGCTGTTTATATTTAGTTGGTAGTTCGCAAAGGGCACCGAAGCCACCAATACCACCCATAACCTCTGGGCGACGGGTGCGTTTAACGACCCCTTTAATTCGATCTACTAGAGCATTACCTGCATCAATATCTACACCAGCGTCTTTATAGCTAAGAGAAGTCTTATTGCCACTCACGGGAAGTCCTCGTCATGATAGTTTGGATGTGAAAATCGGCGTTATTCTAACTGAGTTAAGCCAATAAGGAAAACGTTTGCGTGAGAAATTTTTGCTTATATTATCTCGGGGAAAAGACAAAAAACATGTATAATTAGAAGGTTTATTTAAAATATTGTCGGAGATGGAAATGAAAGTTGTTGAAGTAAAACACCCTTTAGTTAAACACAAAGTTGGTTTATTACGTGAAGGGGATATCAGCACCAAGCGTTTTCGTGAGTTAGCTACTGAAGTTGGTAGCCTGTTAACCTACGAAGCGACTGCAGATTTCGAGACAGAAAAAGTGACCATCGAAGGTTGGGATGGTCCGGTAGAAGTGGATCAAATTAAAGGTAAAAAAGTCACCGTTGTACCAATTCTGAGAGCAGGATTAGGGATGATGGATGGCGTACTAGAACATGTTCCAAGTGCTCGAATTAGTGTGGTCGGTATTTATCGTGATGAAGAAACGTTAGAACCTATTCCTTACTTCAACAAGTTGGCTTCACATATTGACGAGCGTATTGCGTTAGTCGTTGATCCTATGCTGGCTACTGGTGGTTCAATGATAGCCACTATCGATTTGCTAAAAGATAAGGGCTGCAAATATATCAAAGTGTTAGTTTTAGTTTCGGCTCCAGAAGGCATTGCTGCTTTAGAAAAAGCGCATCCAGATGTTGAACTGTATACCGCTGCAATCGATGAAAAACTGAATGATAAAGGTTACATCGTACCGGGGCTTGGTGATGCTGGCGACAAAATTTTCGGAACCAAATAAACCTTCTATTTAAGAAGATTAACAAGGGTTATTGCGTTTGCAATAACCTTTTTTTTTGCCTTTTATGTACTAGTTTGCGATAACAATACCATGATGTGACTTACATGCTTAATGCCAGGTTTGCTTTGGTGTAGCATGGTTAATTGCAATAATACAACGACAGTAAAGGATGATAATAATGAAAAATAGTTTTGAGCATAAGTTGCCTAATCAAGATGGATATTTTGGTGAATATGGTGGAAGTTTTATCCCACCACAGTTAGACGTTATTATGAAAGAAATTAATGATGCTTACCAAACTTGTCGACAAGACCCACAATTTCAAGCTGAACTAGCTAGGCTTTATAAGCATTTCGTTGGACGACCAAGTCCTATTTTTCATGCTCAAAATTTATCGGAAAAATATGGGGTTGATATTTATTTAAAAAGAGAAGACTTAAACCATACTGGTGCTCATAAAATAAATCACTGTCTAGGAGAAGCGTTACTAGCCAAAAAGATGGGTAAGAAAAAAATCATTGCAGAAACAGGGGCTGGTCAACATGGCGTTGCATTGGCTACCGCTGCAGCATTAGTGGGCTTAGAGTGCGATATTTACATGGGGGAAGTTGATATTGCTAAAGAACACCCTAATGTGGTGAGAATGCATATATTAGGGGCGAAGGTTATACCTGTTTCTCATGGGAGAAAAACGTTAAAAGAAGCTGTAGATGCAGCATTCGAAGCCTACCTCAGCGATCCAATTAGCCAACTTTATGCTATTGGTTCTGTGGTTGGTCCGCATCCATTTCCTATGATGGTACGTGATTTCCAATCGATTGTTGGTAATGAAGCCAAAGTTCAGTTTGAAGAAATGACCGGTAAACAACCTGATCATCTTGTTGCTTGTGTGGGCGGTGGTTCCAATGCGATGGGCTTATTTACTGCTTTTTTAGATGATGAAAAGGTTTCTATGCATGGTGTGGAACCATCAGGTAAAGGGTTAGACATTGAGGGCGAGCATGCCGCAACGCTAACCTTGGGTGAGCCTGGTGTGATGCATGGTTTTAAATCTTACATGCTCAAAGATGCTCAAGGCGAACCGCAAGAAGTGTATTCAGTTGCGAGTGGATTAGATTATCCGTCAGTCGGTCCTCAACATAGCTACTTAAAAGATATTGGTCGAGTACAATATGGTTCGATAGGTGATAAAGAAGCCATTGATGCTTTTTTTGAACTGTCCCGTTTAGAAGGCATTATTCCTGCTATTGAATCCTCTCATGCAGTTGCTTATGTTTTTAAATTAGTTGAGCAAGGGCTAAAAGGTAGTGTACTAATTAACCTATCCGGCCGAGGAGACAAAGATATAGATTTCGTAGTTGAAAACTATGGACAGCAGTATGGAATTACCTCGGCTTGATAATGTACGGAAGTGATAAGTAGGTGAATATGGTTTCAATAACAGGATATTGAACCGTCAATCATTGCAAATAAATAGAGGGAGACTTTAAAAGTCTCCCTCTTTAGTAATGCCGTGAAGTGTAATAACCTGTTTGAAACCTAAAAAACTAATTTGATGAATAAGATTTGATTTTATGCGTTAGACGTTGACGCTATAGAATTAAGCATCATCCTCTATTTGTGCATTATCTACCACATGGTTGTCACCTAAATCGTGAGGCAGTACTAGGTTGAGTATAATCGCAACAATACCACATAGGCTCACACCTTGAAGGCTAAATTCTCCAATACCGAATGCCATGCCACCAATACCAAAAACAAGCGTAACAGCAACAATGGCAAGGTTACGTGATTTATGTAGATCAACGTTGTTTTTAATTAATGTGTTAAGACCAACGGTTGCAATTGAACCAAACAGAAGGATCATAATGCCGCCCATTACTGGCATTGGGATAGTTTGTAACACGGCGCCAAGTTTTCCAACTAATGCAAGAACGATAGCGGTAACCGCAGCCCAAGTCATTATTACTGGATTGTATGCTTTAGTTAACATAACCGCACCTGTCACCTCACTATATGTAGTATTTGGTGGTGCACCCAGCATAGAGGCAGCCATGGTTGCCAGTCCGTCACCAGTAATGGTGCGATGCAATCCTGGCTTTTTAAGATAGTCTTTACCCGTTACATTAGATATTGCCAGCATGTCACCGACATGCTCCACTGCCGGGGCAATCGCGACTGGAATCATAAATAATATAGCGTTGATGTTAAATTCAGGCGCGACAAAGTTAGGAATGGAAAGCCAAGCCGCTTGGCTAACAGGCGTAAAGTCCACTACGCCAAACATCAGGCTAGCGGCATAACCAACAAAGATGCCACCGAAAATCGGCAACAATTTCATGAAACCTTTAGCAAAAACGCTAATGATAATAACGGAGATAAGCGATAGACTTGAAATCCATAGCGATGCTGTTGCATCAACCAACTGAGTACCATCGCCAGCCCTACCTAATGCCATGTTTACGGCAACCGGTGCTAATCCTAAGCCAATAACCATAATAACAGGGCCAACAACGACAGGAGGTAAAAGCTTATGAACAATCTCGACGCCTTTTGCCTTGATTACTCCACCAAGTACAACATACATAAGCCCTGCAGCCATAAGACCACTCATTGTTCCAGCAATACCCCATGTTTGTACGCCATACATAATAGGAGCGATAAAAGCAAAAGAGGAAGCTAAGAAAATTGGAACCGAGCGTTTTGTTACCACTTGAAAAATAAGCGTTCCTATACCAGCACCGAACAGTGCTACATTGGGGTCGAGCCCGGTTAATAGAGGAACGAGTACAAGCGCACCAAATGCAACGAAAAGCATTTGTGCTCCCTGAAGTACGTTAGTCATGATTCCTATCCATAGTTGGTTAAAATTAAATTCGCAGGATTCTATCATTAATGCAAACGTTTGCCTCGGGGTTTAGATCAAAAAATGTATATAATTAATCTGTTTTTAAACAAGCGATAAACTATATTACAGTGGGACTAAGTATGATCCCGAATAAAGCTATTTGGGCTTAATTTGGTAGAGTGTCTTTTTCTCGTTATACTAGAAACACTTAAAACGTTTTATTTATTCATTCCTCATTTTAGTTAGGGTTAGCATGCACTATTTAGTTGTTTTGTTCATTGGATTATTTGTTTTGCCCGTTCAAGCTTCAGTCAATATAGATGTATTTAACTACGAAGTTGTTCTGGACAGTAATCAAGCCGATGCCGAAAGTATGGCGAAAACAGAAGCGATGAAGCACGTCGTAATTAAAGCGTCAGGTAATAGTAACGCCATTACTAACCCTGTAATTAAAAAGGCATTGAATAGAACCAGTTCTTATTTATCTCAATTAGGTCATGGAGAGATAAATGGGCAGAAAACACTCCAAGTCGGTTTTAACCCAGAGCAAATTCAATTACTTCTAAATCAAGCTGATTTGTCATATTGGTCAAGTTCTCGCGCTAATTTATTAGTTTGGGTGGTTAGAGATGGGGAATATGGTCGTCAGATTCTTTGGGAGCACGATGAAGATGAGTCGTTAAGTAATATAAAATCGTTTTCCAGTTCGTTAGGCTTACCTATTGTTGTCCCTGTAGGAGACATTGAAGATGTCAGCAATATTACTGCTTCTGATTTATGGGGAGGATTTACTTCATCAATTAGTACGGCAAGCCAACGCTATACTTCTGACGCAGTATTGGTGATAAAAATACAACAAGCTTCCAATGGAGAGTATATCCGTTGGACATTATATGACGAGAAAGCACAATTTATTGTCGATTCAAAACGTCAACCGATAGTAGGGACGGCTAGTGGCAATGCGAATGATGCTTTACGAGATATTATTGATGAAATTAGTCAGTATTATGCGCAAAAAAGCGCAATTAAATTCAGCGGTAAGTCAAAAAATACCGTATTAGCCAATTTTATAGGCATTAGCTCAGCAACGCGTTTTTTTAGCCTAGAAAAAACATTGAAGAGCCTAAATTCGGTTGCTGGTGTTGATGTGGAAAAAATTGTTGGTGATGAAGTGATGTTTACCATTCACTTGCTTAGTTCAGAAGAAGATTTCTCAACCGAAGTTGGCCAAATTCCTAATATTGGTAAGTTAGCATTTCCAAGTCAAGTAGAGCAACCGGTTACTTCACCTGAAATGGGTGAAAGCTCGGAAATACCAGTAAGTAATATGCATACCAATATTAATGATGAAAATAGTCCTGCTCAGTTATCTGAGCCCGATGCTAATTCGGAGCGACCAGATTCAGCGAACAATAATAATCAAATTGACGAAGCGAAAGCTGAGTTGCCAGTAATAGAAAAGGCCAGTGTGCTGACCTTTGAATGGATCAATTAACCATTCTCTACTGAATCATATGGTTGTTATAGTGACCAATCGAAGCCACCTTTATCGGTGGCTTTGTTGTTTGGGGTTACTTTTTAATATGGTTGCTTGAATGGTTAAATTTAGCTTTCTCTTGTTTTTCAACTTCAGAAAGTCTAGGCAATTTTAGCCCTAATTCCCTACCTCGATTTCTTGCGTACATGACGTTACCAATAAAAGCCACACAGGTTAATAGTAACTCAATTGCCGCAAGCCATCTTTCACCTTGGTCGACATACAAAATCGTTAATGAATGTAAAAAATACAGCATTAAAATAAAGTTTGCCCAAGCATGGGTATAAGCTTTTCCTGACAGAATCCCTCTTAGTGGTAGTAATAATGGAATACACCAAGCAATTGCCAGAGTTGCCGAATTTATATGGGGATGAGGCGAAACAAATATTTGCCATAAAGCAACCCAACTCAACAGTGACAGGTACCCTGTAAGGGCAATATATCGATAGCGCTGAGTATTCGGTAGAGTTTGTTCTTTTGCCATTGCCAACTCTCTAAATTATGTCTAATACTTGTTCAGGTGGTCGGCCGTGTCTAGCTTGTCCATTGGCGACAACAATAGGTCGTTCAATCAGTTTTGGGTTTTCAGACATAGCTTGAAATAATTGGTCGTCAGATAAACTTTGATCAGAAAGATTTAACTCTTTATAGACGGTTTCTTTTGTTCTCATCATATCACGTACTTTAGTACAACCGAGTTGCGTATAAAGTGTTTTCAAAGTATCAACAGACGGCACATCGGTTAAATACGCGATGACTTCAGGTTCAATCCCATTATCTTGCAGAAGTTGTAGGGTTTGTCTGCTTTTAGAACACCTTGGATTATGGTAAATCAAGACGGTCATGAATCTTCTCCTTGCTTATTAGAATTATTGTAGTGATAGAAACCTATCACGCTGAACTAACAGTTGATCGATTCTAGCATCATATCGAGCTTGATTTAAGCTACCTAATTCAGCTATTTGACCCGCTTGAGTAAAGTTTTGTATTGCTTTATTCCAATTCGCCTTTAGGGCAAAAACTTCACCAAGAGCCGCAAGATTTTGGTCTGTTTTTCCTTGTTGCCCGTAGGCGCTTGCAAGTAGTTGCCAACCAACCGTATCGGTAGGGTTATCGTGGGTGTATCGTTGCAATAGGCTGACTGCTTGGGAGTAGTCACTACTCTCAATCAATGCGTTAGCGTAGTTAATCAGTAATACAGGATTATTGGGTTTTTTATTTAAAGCGTTTTCAAGCATCTGCACAGCTTTTTTTGATTTATTTTGATAAATATATAAATCCGTCAACGCATCAAGATAAAAGTCATTCAAAGCATCTTGTTTGAGTAACGATGTTAAGATAGATTCCGCTTCATCTAGTTTTTTGCTATCTAGATAAACGAGCGCTTTCCCATATTCATACGTGGGTTTTAATGTTGGGTTATTTTTCTTTAATCTTCTTTCAAACCAGTCTAAAGCTGCGTCAGATTCGATGCTGACATGTCTCGCTATAATTCTGGCTTTTGCTAAATGGTACTCGATAGACGGGCCTAATTTTATAGGGGAATAGTTTTGAGCTCTAGCCCTAGAGTCGGTAATTCGATCTTGCGGTAATGGGTGAGTTAGCAACATGGCAGGGGGGGTACTTGCATAGCGGTATTGATCTGCTAATCGGCTAAAAAAGGTCGGCATCGCATTTACGTCAAAGCCAGCTTTGGCTAGTGTGCTGATACCAAATCGATCCGCTTCTTTTTCATTGCTACGAGTATAGTTTATTTGACTTTGTATATTACCGGCAGTTGCCGCGGTAAATGCAGCAATACCTGCTTCTGGTGCCGCTATAGCTAACAATAACGATCCTGCAAGTGCCGCTATTGTTGCAGGTGAGCGCCTAGCTTGTTCTTCCATACTTCTGGCTAAGTGACGTTGGGTAACATGAGCAATCTCATGGGCAACGACCGAGGCGAGTTCGCTTTCGGTACTGGCATGTAGAAACAAACCGGAATGCAATGCCACGTAGCCACCAAAAAAGGCAAAAGCGTTAATATCCCGATCTCTGATCATGAAGAATTTAAAAGGCGTTTTTACATCATCTGAATTGGCAACGAGCTTGTGGCCGAGATTGGTAATGTATTCGTTGATAACTGGGTCGTTCACAATCGGTTTACTGGCTCGAAGCATTCTCATGTAAGCATCACCATAAATTAGCTCTTGATCTATGGTTAACGTGCCAGCGGCAGCCGTGCCAATATCGGGAAGGTCGTTATTGGCTGCACTTACAGGCATGACCATATAAGCGGATAGGATTAAAGCGATAACAGAGCGTGTTCTTTTCAGCATTGTTGTTGTATAAACTCCGAGTTTATTTCCAGTTAAGACCGCAAAATAACGGATTTGTTTCTGTTTGTTTCAGCAAACTCTATCTTTCTGTTTTAACAAAAATAGTTACATAATGCTCGAGTTTTACTAAGTTTATTTTTTTGGTCATCAAGAGTAAGATGATAAAACAAGCTCTTGATAGCAAAACCCATTACAATATCCTCTTTATAATAAACATCGAACAATATAATGAAACCTTATATTCTGGATTTACGTGAAGAAGGTTGCCCTATGGCACTTTTAACAGTTAAAAGAGCAAGTCGTAACCTAGACAATAGTCAATTAATTGTTCAAATTAGAGACGTTAGCTCTAAGGATGATATTGTACGGTATTTACATAAGCAGAATTTTTCGGTGCAAGTTGAGCAAAAAAAGCACCATTACGAGTTAGTTATTCATAAATTAGAGAGCTCATTTTAATGTTTGATATGATCAGTCGCTGGTATAAGCGACGTTTTTCAGATCCTCATGCCGCGAGTTTAGTTGCTATTCTCCTCGTTGGATTTATAACCATTTATTTTTTTGGACACTTGTTAGCGCCTTTATTAGTCGCTATCGTGCTTGCCTATTTGTTGGAATGGCCTGTGGTTCATATGGTGCGTTTGGGCGCGCCTAGAGTTGTGTCGGTTGTATTGGTATTGATTATATTTGTAGGGATAATGATTCTCGCCGTATTTGGATTGGTGCCAACCATTTGGAAACAGGTCGGTAATTTAATTAACGATATACCAACCATGTATAATGGTTTTCAGGAATTTTTGAAGACGATTCCAGAGCAATACCCAGAACTGGCGAATCTACAAATCGTTGAGTCAGTCTTAGAAAATACCAAAACTCAGGTTTTAGGTTTGGGTGAAACGGTGGTTAAAGGCTCGCTTGCTTCGTTGATAAATTTAGCAGCTTTAGCTGTTTACATGATCTTAGTTCCGCTATTGATTTTCTTTTTATTAAAAGACAAAGAAGAAATGTTAGCAATATTTAGCGGTCTTCTTCCTCAAAACCGCCGTTTAGCAACAAAAGTGTGGAAAGAGATGAATCTACAGATCGCCAATTATATTCGCGGTAAAGTGGTTGAAATCTTAATCGTAGGGTCATCGAGCTATATTACTTTTGCGCTACTAGACCTTCGTTATTCCGCTTTGCTTGCTGTCGCTGTTGGGTTATCTGTACTGATTCCTTATATTGGTGCGGCCGCTGTTACGGTGCCTGTGGCTATTGTTGGTTTGTTCCAATGGGGATTGACTCCAGAGTTTTATTGGTTACTTGCTGCGTACGGTATTATTCAAACTTTAGATGGCAATGTATTAGTTCCCGTACTGTTTTCCGAAGCTGTTAATCTTCACCCTGTCGCCATAATATGTGCTGTATTAGTATTTGGCGGGTTATGGGGCTTTTGGGGGGTCTTTTTTGCCATTCCACTTGCCACACTAGTAAAAGCGGTATGGAATGCGATTAAAAACCAAGAAACATCAGAAGCGTTAACTATCACAGATTAAATAAGCTCCAGAATAAAAAGCTCCCCCGAATCTTAATGGTTCGGGGGAGCTTTTATTGGATAGTTTCAAGTAGTAGCCTGAATAAGTTTATTTTTCAGTTAAATATTCCAATACAACTTCATGGTGTGTTTTGGTCTTAAACTTATTAAATACATGCTCAATGATGCCATCTTCATTAATCAAAAATGAGATTCGATGAAGGCCATCATAAACTTTGCCCATGAACTTCTTCTCTCCCCATACCCCAAATTTATCTGCTGCTGAATGGTCTTCATCTGAAAGTAGCGTGAAATTTAATTCATCTCTTTCGATAAATTTACCTAGACGTTTTACTGGATCAATACTGACACCAAGAACCACCACATTTAGGTCATCAAGTTGTTTTTTTATGTCTCTAAGGCCTTGTGCTTGTACCGTACAACCGGGAGTCATTGCTTTTGGATAAAAATAGAAAAGCACTTTCTTTCCTTTGAAATCGGAAATAGTCACTTCGTTACCGCTTTGGTCGAGTAAAGTCACATCAGGTGCTGGTGTTCCAGCCGTTAATGTTTCCATTTCGGGTTTCCTTTATAGACTGTTTTTTATGAAATTGAGAGAACCTTGCACCGATAATTGAGTACAAAGCTGGTTAAAGTCTTCTTGTAACTGCATCAAGTTATACTCTGCGTTTACTGTTGCTGTAATAGTAATTTGAAACAAATTATTGTCTCTGTTCAGTTTGTTTTTATCTATAGTTTTTGCACTTAGCGAGGATAGTTCTATATTTTTTTCGGCAAAAAACTGAGTAAACTGTTCGGTTAACCCTTTTCTATCATCCGATTCTACGTATATCTCAACCGTATAATTTTGATTTAACGCTTGGTGAGGAGAGGTGCGCTTCATCATGGTAATTAACCCGTGCTCCTGCCCAAGAGTTGGAAGCATCGTTTCAACACGCGTAATGGTGTTCGTGTCGCCAGATATCAACATTAATAGGGTAAATTCGCTACCAAATAATGCTATTCGACTATCTACAATATTACACTCTGACTGAGTGACCAGTCTAACAATTTGATTGCATATCCCTGGTCGATCCGTACCTACCGCAGTAATGACTAGATGTTGAGGCATAAATGTCGCTTTTTTTTGAGTTATAAATCAATACTAGCACAATTGATATTTGGGTAAATAACAAACCAGTTTGACGCTTTTTGTTTAATAAATGGATAAAAGGGTAATTATTGGCGTATTTAGTGTAAAGCATCACACTATAATCCCTTGTGTTTTCTCAGTTTCATGCATTACTATGCAGGTAGTTAAATTAAAGGGAGAGAGACATGTTTTCAGGAAGTATAGTAGCGTTAGTTACACCATTTAAAAGTGACGGTGAAGTAGATTACGATGGCCTAGAGAAATTAGTAAATTTCCATGTTGAATCGGGTACTGATGGTATTGTAGCGGTAGGTACAACAGGCGAATCAGCTACGTTGACTATTGAAGAGCATGTTAAGGTTGTAAACAAAATCGTTGAGTGTGCTGATGGTCGAATTTCGGTTATTGCGGGCACAGGTGCTAATGCGACTCACGAAGCTGTAACTTTTAGCCGTTTGCTAAATGATTCTGGTATTGACGGTGTTCTTAGCGTAACGCCTTATTACAATAAACCGACGCAAGAAGGCTTGTATCAACATTACAAAGCGATTAACGATGTAAGTGAAGTTCCGGTTATTCTTTATAATGTACCAGGACGTACAGCTGTTGATCTTCTTCCAGAAACCGTTGCTCGTTTATCAAAATTAGACAAAATCGTTGCTATTAAAGACGCGACAGGTGATTTGAAAAGAGTTGCAATTCATCGTGAACTTTGTGGCGAAGATTTCGTCTTACTTAGTGGTGATGATGCAACTAGCCTAGAATTTATTCGATTAGGTGGTAAAGGTTTTATCTCTGTTACAAATAATGTAGCCGCTAAAGAGATGGCTACACAATTTAAACTTACCCAACAAGGCAAGTTTAAAGAAGCAGCAGAAATTGATAAAAACTTAGCAGCATTACACAAAAATTTGTTTATTGAAGCGAGTCCAATTCCAGTTAAATGGGCAGTGCATCAAATGGGTCTTATAAGTGATGGCAGTTTACGTCTACCGTTAACCGTACTTTCTGAAGAGGCTCAACCTGTTGTATTGAAAACCCTTAAAGACGCTGGAATATTATAAGTCGATATTAAATTCGAGATAACTCTATGGTCATCTCGAATTTTATTAGGAGTACAGATGAAGTTTTCTCATCAGCTAGTGATTGGTTCACTGGCTGTTCTTGTTTTAAGTGCATGCGCGAGCAGTCCTGAACAACGACGCCAAGCTAAAGATGATTTTGAATACCTAGATACGGTTGCCTTTGAATCATGGAAGGTCCAAGAAGATGCGATTGGAGAGTTCTATCCGAACTATGATATTCCGTCTGCGGATTATAAAGGACCGATTGGTCCTGAGGTAGATATAAGACCACCGCAACAAGTTTTGGAATTGATACCTGGTGCTCGATCTGAAGTTAAAGATGGCGTGGTCACACTTTGGTTACTTCAAGAAGCAGAGCTAGATAAAGTATGGAATACCTTGCGTCAATTGATCGATGATAGAAACATTCAATTAATCGATGATAGCGATAAGCACATAGAAACCGATTGGATATCTTGGCAGTCTGAAGATGAAGAAAGCCTGATAGAAGCACGTTATTTATTCGAAAGATTTGCTGCTAATAATCGACATGGTTTTAAAGCGACGTTGATTGATTGGAAAGAAAATGGTGTAGAGAAAGAGGTTAGTATCACTAACAAAGAACGATACAACACATTTATGACCAACGTAATTACTTCTACCTATGATCAAAACTTACGAGCAGAAGCCGAACTTAAAGCGCTTGAATTAGTTAAGAAAATACCGATTAGCATGGGTAAAGATAGAAGTGGTCTGCCGGTTATTATTGCTCGTTCACCTTATAATATCTTTTGGCAAAGAACGGTGACAGTTCTTCCTTTGGTCGGGTTTGATTTAGAAGAGAGAAACCAATCTCAGGGATTAATAAAGGCAACATATTCTTCACCAGACGATGAGTTTTGGACTTCAATAGGTACCAAACCATTACAACTGGAAAGTAAAAGTTATACTTTTGTTCTTGGGGATCTCGGCAACCGTACTTCGGTGAATATTACTGATAGCTCAGGTAAACCAGTAACTGAAGAAGTTTTACAATCCATCGTTCCAGTCTTGACCGCAGTGATAGAGAATCAAGAATAACTTTTATTACTTGATTGTAGAAAAGAGGACGCTATTCAGTGTCCTTTTTTTTATTCGGTGTTTGCCGTTGTTTGTCTAACTCGTTCAATTTATCTAAATCGCTTTTTTCTTTATTCTGACCAAATTTCATATTGGCGGTATATTTTAATGCGGCAATATTACCTATAACTACACTTACAATAATGATACTGATGACCCAAGGGTTTAAAAGAAATTCAATCATATGACCTGCTCCGGCAGATGTTCGTTACGTAGTGGGTATATATGTGCTTAAAATTTTCATTAATCACTGAAAAACCCAAGACATCCTGTTGTTCTAGCGTTTCTATGATTACTGATTTCGATAATTTTTCCAGATAGGGTTCACTGATTTTAACGTGACTAATATGCCAAGGCTCAGGAGCTATCCCCCCTAGATCCATCTCATAAGGAAAGAAAAAACCGAACTGGGTTAAATTTCGTTTAAGCCAATGGTAAAAAGGAGCTTGATGTCCAGTTAAATACTCCCATGGCTCTAATTGTAGGCGATGATTTTTAGGTAGTAAGTTTTTTGCATAGATATCGAGGTCCGTTCCCCAGTGGTGTCGACTTGTTCCGGGTAAAGCGGACCAACGTAAAATAGCAAACAAACGTTCCTTATCCGTTAGCAAAGAGTGATCTAGCGTTTGGCTTGCCGAATCTAAAATTGCTGTTTTACCTGAAAACTTATTGTTCCAAATTTTCTTCTGCCGTTCAAAATTACGAAAACCACTTGCTACTTCAAGTTGAAATCCGGCTTTATCAGCAGCATCAACAAGATGAAGTAAATCCTCTTGAATAAGAGTGTTGATTTTTACTGTTTGGAATTTTGTCTGAGCTAAGGTCAAATGAGATTCCGTTAATCCTATTAATTGCTGCTGATTCATCGGTTCTATTTACCTAATAACTTTTGCAGAGTTTTTTCATACATGTCGGTAAGTTTTTCAAGATCAGAAATACTGACACATTCATTAACTTTATGAATAGTGGCGTTTATAGGACCAAGTTCTATTACCTGGCAATCCATTCGAGCAATAAAGCGTCCGTCGGAGGTTCCTCCAGTGGTTAACAATTGCGGTTTGGTATGGTTTACCTCTTCAACGGCTTCTACTACCGCATCGAGAAGTGCACCACGATCAGTTAAGAAAGGGTCGCCATTAAAGGTCCAATCTAATTCATAATCTAGACCAAAGGAATCTAATGTGGAATGAACTCGACGCATTATCTCTTGGTTATTTAATTCGGTGCTAAAGCGCATATTAAACTGAACGTTAAACTCACCCGGAATCACATTCGATGCTCCAGTACCAGATTGAATATTTGGAATTTGGAAACTGGTTGGCGGAAAGTACTCATTACCGTCGTCCCATTTTGTGTTAACCAGTTCAGCGAGAGCGGGCAGAGCTTGATGAATAGGGTTGTTGGCTAAATGCGGGTAAGCAACATGACCTTGTACCCCTTTGATCTTTATATCGCCAGTGATAGAGCCCCGACGGCCATTTTTAATGATATCACCAGTGAAATGAGTACTAGAAGGTTCACCAACAATACACATGTCAATATTTTCACCGCGCGCCATCAATGCTTCAACGACTTTAACGGTGCCGTTGATAAACGGCCCTTCTTCATCAGACGTGATAAGAAAGCCAATAGAACCGGTATGATTTGGATTTTCTGCTATGAATCGTTCTACTGCAACAACCATACAGGCTAATGAACCCTTCATATCAGCGGCTCCACGTCCATGCAAATGTCCATCAATAATTGTTGGTTCAAATGGAGGAGTATGCCACTGATCAACTGGACCAGATGGTACAACATCGGTATGCCCAGCAAAGGCAAAGAGAGGCGCTTGAGTACCACGTCTAGCCCAAAAATTGGTGGTATCGTCAAATACCATTATTTCGATTTCAAACCCTAGCGCTTTAAGTCGTTCTATCATTACAACTTGGCAACCTGCGTCTTCCGGAGTGACCGATTGACGACTAATTAAATCTTTTGCTAATGCTAGTACTGGGCTGTTGCTCATTTTAAAAAAATCCTTTTATTTGAATATATCTGTGTACATTGGTGCTTTAAAACCAATATAAAATTGGTCATTTACTTTTAAAATAGGGCGCTTGATCATCGCTGGATACTCAACCAAAAGAGTGACAGCCGATTGTTCATCTAATGCCTCTTTTTGCTCGGCAGATAATTGGCGATAAGTGGTGCCCCTCTTGTTCAGCACTTGCTCCCAACCCAGAGTTTGGCAAAATAATTCGACTAGTTCAGAGTCAATGCCTTGTTTGCGATAATCATGAAAATCAAAATTGATATCAGCCTCTTGCAGCCACTTCTTTGCTTTTTTTATTGTGTCGCAGTTTGGAATACCGTACATGGTAATCATTATTATTTTCCTTATGTTTGAACTCTATCTTGAATCCTATCAGGAACATGGCCTACAGACAAAGTAACTCAGCTTAACGATTAAATTACCATCTATTACATAAATTATCTTAATCCTCATGAATAATGTGTTCTTATTGATCGAACGCAAAAACAATCACGGCAAAAAAGAAATAATACAAGGCACTGTGAATTTAATTCCTGAAATGATGAGTCATCGACTCTACGCTGTATTGGAGAGAGCAATGGATTTGAGTCCTGTTTTTGCGAGAAGGTTATATTTAGCTCTTTTAGTAGAAAATTTAGAAAGGCCAAACGTACCTAAATTAATTGAAAAAACGGGCTGGCCACGCAGAACCATTCAAGATGTATTAAAAGCATTACCAGGTATTGGTATTGAGCTTATTTTTGTTCAGGATGGTAGAAGACATAACGATGGTTACTATCAGCTTTCAGATTGGGGGCCGTTCGATAGTCAATGGGTATTAGAGCGACGGAGAGAAATTGCTTCTGCGTTGCTTGAGCGTTAATAGGTTTAGCCGGTTAATTTAATTAACAGCGTTAAGCCTATCTAATCAAACCAACAAAAAGTGCCGCTCGGAACGTCGCACTTTTTGTTGTCAAAATCATATCTTCTGGCAGAAATAACATTCACGGCAATAATAAATAGGCTAAAAATCCTAACCAACTTAGCAACAGCAACAGCCAAGGTAATTTTTGTGTATGGTTATTTGAAATGTTTGTTTCAGCGTGGTCTGAGGCGTTTTCAGTTAAGTTACTTGCCTGTTGTTGTTTTACCTTTTGGCTTTTCTTTCTGGTTTTATCCGCTTGACGTTTTTTTTCTTTTTGTTGTTTCTTATACAGCGAAATACCTTTTTCAATGCCTTGTGCAATGAGCTTAGTATGTTCTTTGCTTTGGCCTTGTCTTTGGGTTGCTTTAGCGATTTTCATTGCTTCAGCTTGAGATTCGGCAGAAATTGTTTGTTTTGTTGGTTTCATAAAAAATCTTACAGAAAAATGAGTAACCGAGCTAGATTATATGATATATGTTCCTAGATAAATAACTTGATGAATAATGTGATCAGTGCGTTACACAATAGAAGAATATAATAGCGATGGATTTCTAAAAGCTCCAATATGGTTGTGGCTAGGTTGGTTACTTTTAGCCAAGGCATGGATTGTTTTTGTTGTGGCGGGTGCCAGTCGAAATGTAGGGGCGACATTGTTGGAAATTATATATCCAGTGCATTCAACTTTATATATCGGCTTAGTGGCAGGTTTTCCTGCCATTACATTTATGTGGTTACTTGGTTTGCGAAAAACAGAACGAAAACTGATTTGCCGCTTGTTAACGCACGGCAAAAGCTGCACTATTTTTACTGTGTGTATTCAGTTAATTTTAGTCAGCTACCAAATTTATTTAGATGATATTCAGTTTAACTGGCCTAATGCCATCACTTTAGTCAGTTTATTATGGTTGTTGATTTATGTCGTAAAAAGTCGGCGAGTTCGTGATTGTTTTCGTTCTCCATTATTGACATAAATTATGAAAAACTTATTTAATGATTGTTGGTTTTTACATCATGGATGTGAGTGTGTTACAAGATAAGTTTTGAAGGCAAGTTTGAACTTGCGTGGTATGTAATCCCCTCAGTTGGATGTCGCTAGTTATATGCACTTCCCGTCGTTGGGAAATAGAATTTTACAATATGTATGCGGAGACAACGCTATGGCGTCATATCAATCGGCTATTGTTCCAGTTACTGGACCATTTGCACTTTATGTCCAATTAAAAATAAATTCACAGGCAAAAGAAGTCATTGCTCAGCTCAAAGCACTACCTAGATTGGTAGATGAAGTAAATCAAAGTCAATCTGGAGCAGCGTTAACCTGTTCTATGGCTTTTAGCCGCAAATTTTGGGCGCAGAGTAACCAGCCTATGCCTGAACAATTGATTGATTTTTCTCAACTAGGAGAGGGTGATATTACTGCTCCAGCAACCGACGTGGATGTTCTGATGCATTTTCACTCTAATCGTCACGATCTCCATTTTTATCTATTTAGAAAATTGATGTCAGAAATACAAGATTATGTTGCTGTTGTTGATGAAACATACGGCTATCGTTACTTAGACGCTCGTGATATGACTGATTTCATTGATGGAACAGAAAACCCACAAGGCTCAGAACGAGAGAAAGTAGCCATAATTCCGGATGGTGATTTTGCTGGTGGTAGCTATGTTATGGCACAAAGATTTGTGCATAATTTGCCTGCATGGAATCGGTTATCTGTTTCAGCTCAAGAAAAAATTATTGGTCGTACCAAACCAGATTCTATAGAGCTTGACGACGTACCAGCTGCATCTCATGTTGGGCGCGTTGATATAAAAGAACAAGGTAAAGGGCTTAAAATCGTTCGGCAAAGTTTGCCTTATGGTTCTGTGACAGGAGAGCACGGGCTATTTTTTATTAGTTATTGTAATCAATTACACAATATTAAAGTCATGTTAGACAGCATGTATGGAGTAACGGATGGCAAAACTGACCAGATGTTACGTTTTACTAAAGCCGTTACAGGCGCCTATTTTTTTGCACCATCGAACGAAATGCTTCAAGTATTAGACGTTTAATAAACAGGTAAATAGACAGAATAGAATCAAGAGAGCATGTTGCTC
>NZ_JAWMPW010000013.1:0-103855 GCF_033101115.1 Vibrio sp. TH_r3
GATGATGGAGACCTCGTCGTAAAACTCAATCTTACCTCACGTCGTCAACTTGCAACAGACCCCTTTAAAACGATTTATTCATTTATTATAAATATCGTTTATTAAAGATAAGCATATAGGTTATAATATATTAAATTTAGAAATTAAATTTTCATTTCATAAAATTGGTAGTAAACCCATATGGTTAAATATTTAGATATATATGAAACATTCAAATCTCGTATAGATAAGGGATACTACAAATTAGACGAAAAACTTCCAGATGGTACATCCTTAGCAAAAGAGTTTAAGTGTAGTGAATTAACGATAAAAAAAGCTCTTGATATTCTTGTAAAAGATGGACTTGTCGTACGTAAACGAGGATCTGGCTCATATATTAAGCGCCCACTTAGCCAAAAGAAATGGCCACATCTATATGGAACAAAAGCAAACGCAGACCTGCAAGGCCAAAAACTCGATACATTCATCATAAACTACTCTGTTGAACCGGCCGATAAGCATTTAGCGACACGTTTAAACTGTGAAGAAGGCGAAATGCTTTATCATGTTATTCGAGTTCGTCATTTGGATAATGAACCCTATGCTATCGAAGACACTTATATGCCAATAGATGTAATTACTGGTTTAAAAAGGCAACACATTCAAGCTTCAATATACGAATACATAACTAAAACCTTAGGTCTAAAAATCCATAGTTCTATGATGGAAATTACGGTAAGAAATTCAAACGAAGAAGAAGCAAAACACTTACACTTAAATATCGGTGATAAACTTGTTAATGTAGAACAGGTTGCTTATCTAGATAATGGTGAAATATTTGAGTATTCAAATAGTAAGCATGTTTGTGAGAAATATCGTTTTTCAACTAATTTTGTAAAAATGTAGATTCTCACTCCATAAAATACAAAGCTGACTTCTCCCCGCCCTCATCGGACGAGGGTTCAACGGCGATATTGCTAAAAGATTCAAACGGAAAAGCTCTTGGTCAAGAGAACTGTTCATTTATTGAAGATGGACAGAAGCTGTCTTTCTCGGTTTCTCGCGCCCGTCTTCAGTATTATCTTAAGTTCAATATTCCAGTGATATTAGTAGTTGTTTAAGTGTCTCACAAAGAGATTTACTGGATTTCTGTTCTTAAAATTCTTACATAAATTAACGATCACGAATTACGTCTGGTAGCGCAAAACCATCTCTAGCTATGTTCCAACGGAAAAAGTTCTTTTAATTGAGGAAAAGAACTGTCACTGTTGTGATTCGATGGGGACTTAAATCCTTCTCTATTATCATCGGTATCAGGTGTTCGCCATACGGCAATCTACACCAAGAAGCTTCAAACCTGACCATGTCGGATGTTCAGCCTCTTGATTCCAAAGCTTTTGGCTTTGATGAAAAACCGCCCGAACAGCCTTATCCCCAAGTCTTTGTCGATAGAGAGACATGGCAATCACTGTCCAAACAGCCATATCAAGAGGAATACATCTTTTTCGAATAGTGGCAACACCAGAAATTTCAAGGCATTGGTTGATGAATTCAGGATAGAGAATATCGCTAAGCTTACCTAGTTGGTCAGTATTAGGAGCGTAGCCGTTAGCTAAAGTTAGAGCGGTAGTAAGTTGCAAAATAAAAGGCTCAGAGTATCAAACTTAGAGCCTTTATAGATCGTTCAACTGATCATATTTAGCTTAACTGATCAGCATTAGCCAATTGGGGCCGGTAAAACTCTTATATTTAACATTCGAAATGTTAATCTCTGAACGAATTCGTCACTGCCAACTGTTTAAACCAAACACCATGTTTCTTAGGAATTCGTTCACCCGTTTCGAGATCCAGACGATAAAAACCATAACGTCGTTTAAATGAATTGATCCATGACCAGTTATCAATAAAAGTCCATTGGTGAACACCAAAACAGTTTGCTCCGCCATCAATGGCTTTGTGCAATTGTACGAGATGCTCTTTCATCAAATCAGTACGAAAATCATCATTGATAATACCATCTTCATTAGGTTCTCCTTCCGATACAGTATCCATAGCAATACCAATCTCTGCTAAAAACCAAGGCACATTAGAGTAATTATCTTTTACATTCATAGCAATATCATAAATCGCACTAGGTAAAATCTCGTTATTATCTCTATATGGATTGAAGCGACCATCTGGATTAACGTAATTTTCGAAATAGATTTCAGGTGTAAAATAATCTAGTTCATATTTCGATTCTCTTGCTTTAACTCTACGAGGAACGTAATAGTTCACACCTAAAAAATCAATTTTTGCGGAGGAAATAATATCAATTTCTTCGGACGTTGTATGAGGCAGAACATTTTGTTCTTTTAAAACATCGCATAGCTCCTGTGGAATTTCATTTTTTACCATCGGATCTAAGAAACTACGATTGAATAGTAAGTCAGCGTACCACGCTGCTTTATTATCTGCTTCACTATCGCTGCGAGTATAAGTAGGAGTTAGATTAAGAACAACGCCAACCTGTGAATTATTAATTGCCAATTTGTGGAAGGCATGCACGGCTTTAGCATGTGCTAAAATAATATTGTATCCAACCTGGACTGCCAACTTGCCATCTTTTTTACACGGATAATGGAAGTCATATAGGTAGCCGCCTTCGACCGGAACAATAGGTTCATTAAAAGTAATCCAGTACTTCACTTTATGGCCAAAAAGTTCAAACGCCTTGACTGCATAATCAACATATAGGTTTACAACTTCCTTTGATTCAAAACCACCAAATTTTTCCTGAAGTTCTGCTGGCATATCAAAATGATAGAGATTAATCATTGGTTCAATGCCTTGTGCAATCATCTCATCAAGATAGTTGTTATAGAACTTAATCGCGTCCGGACACACTTCACCTGTTTCAAAATTCTTAATTAAACGCGACCACTGAATGGACGTACGGAAAGAGTTAAAACCAACCTGTTTCATCAGTTGTACATCTTCTTTATAGCGATTATAAGTATCATTCACAACTTGAGAGCCAATACCTTTATAGAAACGATGAGGTGATTGGTTATGCCATAAATCCCATATTGAGTCATTGGCTTTGTTTGTTATGCCTTCAGTTTGGATCCCTGAAGCAGCAGCACCCCATAAAAATTTTTCTGGAAAAGTATAAGTTGTCATCTTAACTACCTTGTCTAATTAAAAAGTGTTTGAGAGCCCCTATGAGATTTGCATTGTTACCGAATTGAGCAACACCGATCACAGGACGAATTTTGGAAAAAGGAAGATCGGACATTAACTCATCCAACTTTTCGTTAATTTTTGAACAAAAATTTTTTTGCCGACTAACCGCTCCACCGAGTAAAATTAATTCAGGGTCAACAGAGTATTGAATGTTATATATACCAGCAGCGAGATACCTGAACCATTTTTCAACGATAGGTGAGATCGTTTCATTCCCTTTTGTATACATATTAAAAACATCTATTCCGTTTAATTTGTCTGAAGGCAGTGCAATAGCTTCTGCCACAGCAACAACTAGTGCTTTAGTTGAAGCCAAATTACCAAAAATTAGAGGCTTTTCATCCTTATACTCGGCAATCATAAAACCGAACTCACCGCCATGAAGGTTGTGTCCCTTCTGTACTTGATTTGCTTTGACAATTGCACCACCGATCCCACTACCAATCACTAAAGTACAGAAGTGTGAAGTTTCTTTTCCAGCTCCTAACCAAGACTCTGCTAACGCAGCACAGCAAGCATCATTTTCTAATTCAACAGGTACTTGAAATCTTTCTTGATACAAAGCCCGAACATCGAAACCATGAATATAAGGTAACGCACTTGATCCACTTATAACTCCTGAATCAACATCAACAGCACCACAAGTACTTATAGCGATCCCTTTTATGCCATATTTGTCGTTATAATGATTAAAGACAGGTACAAAGCGTTCTATCCATTGAATATACGAATCTGCCCTGCTCTCGAGATTGAACAGCTCAATAATATCAGCTGATTCAGTCATTACAGCGCATTTCACTGAACTCCCACCAAAATCCATAACTAAATAGTACATATTAATACCTTCTATAAGGTGTGAAGAAATGCAGCCCCACGAACACCTGAAGAATCACCATGTACACTTTTTATCACTTGAGTTTTTGCTTCTTTAGTAAAAGTATAACGATTCAAGTAAGCTTGAACTTTTGGATAAATAGCGTCTATGTTAGACATACCTCCCCCAAGTACAATCACTTCAGGATCTACAAAATTAACTATTGCAGCCAGGACTCGTGCAAGTTGATCACAGTAAAGGTCAAAATGAGTACTAGCCTCCACCACCCCTTGCTCCATAAGAGCGACTATCTTATGGGAATTAGCTGAGTAGTACCTGTTTGTAAAGGTTCTCTCAAATCCCGTCCCTGATACAAAAAGTTCAGAACAATTTTTAGATCCACAATAGCAATCTGTATCAGGTCCATCCAAATTAGGGTCAAAATTAGGTAATGGGTTATGCCCTATCTCCCCTCCTAACTGATTCAAACCAGTTACCAGTTGTCTATTTACGATTAAGCCGGAGCCACAACCAGTACCAATAATCACAGCAACACAAGAGTTTTTAGCCCCTTTGGCAGCCCCGTCTTTAAACTCTGAAAGAGCTAAGCAGTCGGCATCATTAGCGATTGCCACTGGAACATTAATCTGTTTTTTTATATCTCCAATGAAATCTTTCCCATTTAAAACAGTAACGTTTGCTCCTTGCATCACACCATCATTATTAACAGAACCACAGCATCCAATACCGATTGATTCTATTTCACCACATTCTTCTAACGCTCGTATAACGGACATTACAGAAATAAGAAAACCTTCATAACTAGACTTGTCCGTTTTTTCACGGTATTTAATTAACGTGTCAAAGCTTTTTGTACTAAGCCCTACACCTTCAATTTTTGTTCCACCAATATCAAGACCGACTATCATACTTTACCTTCAAAATATGGAGATTAAACCTTCAGAAATTTTTCTTTTAATTCTCTAATCTCTTCACGTATCAAAATCACTTCTTCAGCTAGCTCTTTAGCTAACATTCCCGTCATAATATGATCTTGAATATGGGTAAGAATAAGAGTCATGGGCACTTTACCTTCACCTTCATCAAACCCAATTAACGAAGTTTGAGTTTTATGTACTTCAGAAAATGCTTGGTCGGCTTGCACTATCAACTGTTTTGCTTGTTCAAATTCACCTATTCGTGCTTTTTGCATCGCTTCTTTAGAGGCCGACTCTCCCATAGCAGCCTGAGTGAGTAACATCATAAGAAACTCTTCAGAAATATCCTCTGCGGATTTAATATCAAATTGTTCTGTCATCTAATTTCACCTCGATAAATTTTTGAGGGGGATATCCCCCTCGATATTTTTAATATATCTAGCATTTAACCACGACTGATTTCCCTTTAATCACATATTAAGCCGATGCGTTTGCTAGCTCTTGTTCAAGCAATTCTTTTTCATGTAGCTTAAAGAAAGGGTAATAAATTACACCAGCGATAACTAAATTAATCATAACGGTAAATAGAGCAACAAAAGACCAGTTAGTTGCCCACATGGCACCAATAGGGGCAGGAGCTGTCCATGGCGGAATAGCTACAATTCGATGCATTAGCTCAAATTTAAACATGCACCACGTGAAGATACCACATAGCTGTGGTGCCAAGATCCAAGGGATAAAATAAGTCGGGTTCATAACAATCGGCGTACCAAATGAAACAGGCTCATTAATATTGAAACAACCTGGAACGATAGACATTCGACCTATCGTTTTGAGGTGTGTAGCACGCGAACGCAAGAACATTAGAACCAATGCCATCGTTGCACCTGAGCCACCAAATTGAATAAAGAAATCAAGCATAGGCTGGGCAAAAATTGTCGGTAACTGTGTACCTTCGACACCATTTGATAATGCTTCTTGATTGACGGTTAAATTAGATAGAACAAATGGAGCAATAATGCCATTAGTGATCGCGGAACCATGAACACCAGCCCACCAAAGAACCTGTGCTATAAAAGAAATCATCAATAATGCAGGCAGAGAATCCGAAGCAGAAACCAAAGGTTTAAACGCTTCCATTATAGCACCTGGAATAATAAAACCAGTCTGAGCATGAACAAATAAATTTAAAGGATAAATAGTTACAATAACAATAGCAATCGGGATTAATAGATCGAAAGAATCACGAATTTTTTCCGGTACTTGAGGTGGAAGCTTGATACCAATATTATGTTTATGAAGAAAATTCATCATTTCTGGTACAAAGATACCAATTAACATTGCAGTAAATATCCCTGTCCCTCCCATAAAAGACATAGACAATGCACCATCAGTTACCGGTGCAGCAACCATCAAAAATGTAGACAAGGATAACAAACTAGCCATAAATGGGTTCAACGTAGGATAGAAACGAGCAAGGTTATATCCCAAACCTGTTACAATCCATAAGGTCATAATACCCATAGTAAAATTAAAAGGGTGTAGGATTTCACTCCGGTACTCTCGTGCAAAGTTAGACCATATATTGTTTGCCTCATCTCCAAATGGAGGAAATGCAATAACAAGCAGAAAAGATCCCACAATAATAAACGGAATGGCGCCAATGAATGCATCACGGATCGCTTGGACATGCCTTTGTGATCCAATACGTCCTGCTACTGGAGCGACTGTACTTTGTAAAAAATTGAAAAATGTGTTCTTGATAGACATTAGGACTTCTCCAAAGTTTATTATAAACTTCTTGTCATTAATTGTGTGTAAACCGTTGATTACTTAACCAATGCTAGAGCTTGATCTAAAATTACATCTCCACGTTGCATCCCATAATCCATCATCTCAATTTTTCCACAACCAAGACCTTTCTCTTCACATACCTTATTAAAAGACTCAAATTGATATGAAACCTGTGGTGCAACCAAACAAACATCATATTTATCTACAACATCGTTAAACTCAGACAATGAATAAGCTTTAATTTCAACATCTACGCCTTTTGAAACAGCAGCATCTCGCATTTTGTTAACAACCATAGAAGTTGACATTCCAGCAGAACAGATCAAGAAAATTTTCGTAGTCATATTGAATTACCTCATTTTATAAAATTAATTACAGAGTGATTTATTTCACTCCAACGCTACACTTAATAAAACATAATGCTTTATTAATTAAAAGCATATGGTTTTAAAAACATAGATATGATCACATATAAAATATATGTTTATAAAATTTAAAATTTATATATTTAATATAGTAACAATATGATTTATTACAGTTGTACTTCCAACGCATGTAAAAGGATATTGAAAGTAAAACTTACAACCAATGCATATTATGTTGAAATTTGAGTTTATTTGACATGAGGGAAATCGTTTAATCTCAGTTCACATTGTCCATCTAGTTTTTGACTAACACTCAATGCTTCAAAATCTTTAACATAAATATCAGCTTTAGGGAGTTGTTCTGCTGAGTATTGGCTGAGCACGCCAACCAAACGACAATTTGCAGCATCCCCAGAAATTAATCCAGCTGGCGAGTCTTCAAACACGACACAATCTTCGGGTTTTATACCCAATAATTTTGCACCTAACAGAAATGGTTCTGGATCAGGTTTACCTTTAGATACTTTTTCAGGCGTTACAAACACTCTAGGCTCAGGTAAACTAACAGCTCTAATCCTAGCACTCGCGACAATAAATGCTCCTGAGGTTACTATTGCCCAAGGAATATTAAGTTGTGAAAGAGTACTAATGAACTCTAGTGCTCCACATATTATTTCTGTATCTGATACATCGCGACTTTCTTCCTTTTCATGTATAGCTTTCTGTCGCTTAATTTCATTATCTGTAGCACCGGGTAACAATAGTCGCATGGTTTCAGCTGCTGGCCTACCATGTAAAACCTTATTTGTTTCATCAAAATTAATGTCATTACGATCACTCCATTTACGCCATGCTCGTTCGACAGATGCATGTGAATTAATGAGAGTACCGTCTAGATCAAACAACACAGCTTTAAATTTAATAGAAATCAATTATATATCTCAACTGTAAGAATATTTTAATTATGAACAATAAGTTATAATTAATAACTGGAGTACATCGAGCTCATTCGCGGTACTCCAATTAAAATTAAGACAAACCAAATTTTGCAACAATGTTATCTGCTTCCAGCAAAACTTCAATAGCCAATCGTTTACCAATAAATTGTGCATTATGTTCAACATGAGAAGGATGGTGTGCACCAACAATGACTGGCCCAACATTCTCCTGCATAACTAACCACTGAATTGCTAGATGAGCAAGAGATACGCCATGTTGTGTAGCCAAAATTTTAAGTTCCTGAGCGCATTCGTAATACTGCTTAAATGTATCACCGTTTAGCTTCGGATTTGCACTCCGGTCATCGTTCTCGTTGAAGTTATTTTGAGGTTTAAAAGTACCAGTAAGAAGACCTTGCATTAATGGACTATAAGGAATGTACTTCATATTATTATCTTTACAAAATGGAAGTACTTCGCTGCGTGAACGATATTCTAATGGGATATTGTGGTAGCTTTCTGGATTTTGTTCAATCAAATTGTACAAACCTTGGAACGACACAACATCAACGACATTCATCATTTCACGAGTCATATCTAACGAGTAATTAGAAACCCCGATATGACGAATTTTACCTTGTTTCTGTATTTCTTTTAACGCTTCTGCAGTTTCTTGAATAGGCGTGTTTGGATCTGGCCAGTGAACTTGATAAAGATCAACATAGTCAAGACCTAGACGAGACAATGAATCATCTATTTCTTTAAAAATACTTGAAGCCGAAAGGTCTTTTCTGGATTTACGAGTTTGTGGTTCCCACGGCAACCCACATTTAGTTGCAATCACGACCTTATCTCGAGAGATGTTTTTTAAAGCTTTTCCCATAACTATCTCTGAATGGCCTTTTCCATAGATAGGGGCAATGTCAAAAAAGTTAGTACCAACATCAATAGCTCGATGAATGCTATCTATCGAATCCCTATCATTAATATTGTTCCAAGTTCCACCTAACGCCCAACAACCAAAGCCAAGTACCGAAACTTCGAGGTCAGCAATTTTTTTAAATTCCATATTCTTTCCTTATAAATAATTAGTATCCGTTATTTTCTGCGACTTGTTTAATCCATTGCCCTGATTTTTTGACAGTTCTTTTCTGAGTAACTAAGTCTAATGAAATGAATCCATATCGATTCTTGTAAGAATTGATCCATGACCAACAATCAATAAATGTCCATAAATGGTAACCTTTACAGTTGGATCCTTCTTGGATTGCTTGGTACACGTAATCGAGATGACCTTTAATAAAATCTATCCGGTAGTCATCATGAATTTGGCCTGCTTTCAGAAATTTATCTTCACTTTCAACCCCCATGCCATTCTCAGAGACAAAGCATGGTATATTTCCATAGTTGACTTTTAAATTAGTCAAAATGTCATAAATACCTTTCTCATAAATTTCCCAACCACGATGAATGTTCATTTTACGGCCAGGTTTTAAATACGAGTCATAGAACCATTCTGGTACAAATGGACTATCTTTATTAACTAAATGTAGTTTTGCCTGAACTCTTCGTGGTTCGTAATAGTTCACACCAAGAATATCTACTACACCTTGAGTTATAATAGCTTCATCGTCCAATACACACGTCGGAAGTTGTTTATGCTCAGAAAGTAACTCCACCAATTCCTTTGGGTAACAACCAAGAACGACAGGATCGAGAAACGAACGGTTAAAAAATAGATCAACAATATTCGCAGCCTCCTTATCTGCTGGATGCTCAGAACGAGCATAAGCTGGCGTTAAATTTAAAATAATCCCAATTTGGCTGTCCAATTTCAATTTTCGAAATGCTATAACTGCTTTGGAGTGCGCTAACATAGTATGGTGGGCAACTGTCACTGCTTTTTTAAAATCATGTAACTGCGGATAATGGTTACCATATATATACCCTTGTTTAACAGGAACAATCGGTTCATTAAAAGTAAACCACTTAGAAACTCTATCTCCAAAAAGCTCAAAACAGGTTTTTGCATAATTAGCAAAAGCATCGACAACTTCTCTACTTTCCCAACCACCTATTTCTTGCATACAAACAGGCATATCAAAATGGTATAGATTGATGAATGGTTCTATTTCATTACGAAGCAACTCATCAATAACGTTATTGTAAAACTCAACAGCTTTAGGATTGACATTTCCTGTACCATCTGGAATCAAACGACTCCATTGAATCGATGTTCTAAAACTGTTGTGACCAATTTCTTTCATTAAGGCAATATCAGCTTTCCAGTTTTCGTAAAAAGTAGAAGCATCTTGGGGGCCTACCTGATTGTGAAAACATTCAGGCTGCTCCTTAAACCAAAGATCCCAGATATTTTCAGATTTACCATCTTTAAGTGCAGCACCTTCAGATTGCGGACCAGAAGTCGCCGACCCCCACCAAAATCCCTCAGGAAATTTTTTAATCGTCATACCAATTCCTTAACTTAATAGCCATTGTTGAACATTTAAACTACTACCAATAGAAAATTGCCAATTTAATACAATTGCAACAAAACCATATGGTTTTTATAAAAATAACATATGTTTTTATTAAATTCACGGTAATATTTAAAATACATAGAGATCAAGCGAATTTACATTTCTCATGGGTAGCTATCCCTACAATAGGTTACGATTGAATTTTTTATTATTACTGGTATATTTTCATTAGGAACATGAAGTTTCATAAAAATGAAAATTCATGTAAGAAACAACCTAATTACTTCTGGGAATCTTTAGGTAAGAATGTGATTGGCTTATATTTTTTGTGAGATATATCACATGATGAAAGGTTTTAATCAAACTGTAAAATAACAGGAGCAACAAAAATATAATCATGGCTACTATTACAGATGTTTCATTGATGGCTAATGTTTCTAAAGCAACCGTGTCACGAGTTTTTAGTGGTAACGCTAAAGTTAAGAGTGAAACCAAGCAAGTTGTACTTCGAGCAGCGGAGCAACTTGGTTATAACACGATAAAAACCGTTGATTTATTATCCAGAGACTTAACCAATGTAGCTATAAATACTGGAAGTATTGGTATCATTATTTCACAATTTTCTAGCGCAAATTTTAGTCAATTTTTTTTAGCGGCACAACATCATGCGATCAGCTTAAGTAAAAAATTGTTTCTTTTTAACGGTGAAAGTTCAAGCAGCATGGAGAAAGAATACTTAAAATTGCTTGTAGAAGGAGGCTGTGAAATCATCGTACTAATTGAAACCTCATTGACAAACAGCGACATCGGTATATTTAATAAAAGTAAGTCACATATTATAAGTTTAGCGAATAAAAATGAATTGAGTCAGTTGTCATTAAGCTATGATCATGCCTCTGCAAGTATGTCTGCTTGTAATTTACTGCTGGCAAATAACCACTCAGATATAGCGATTTTCTCTGGTAGAGGAAACAATTCAATTAACCGAATAAAAGGTTTTAAAGAAGCATTTTCAAGAGTAAATATTAATTTTGATCAACAACTTATAGTTGATCAAACTGAAGACGGTGTAATGGCGACGACAAAGTTATGTGGGCTTTGTGTTCCATTTAGTGCAATTATTACGGCAACAGACAAAATGGCAGCTGAGTCAATGGCTACACTTCGGCAATTCAATTTCGAAATACCAGAACATGTTTCAATTATTAGCTTGGAAGGTTCGGAATTAGCAGAATATACTTATCCGCGCCTTACAACTGTCGAGATACCAGTCAATTTAATTGCTAGCGAAGTCATCGATATTTGCAATGAATACAGTAAAACAATGAATTGGGATTGTATTAAAGACCGACATTTAAACGGAAAACTTATCATGCGGGAATCAGTGCAACAATACCAACCGAAAAGCAAGCTTAATGCTTGGCCATCAGGTAACAATATCAAGCCATTTTAATCATAAGCTCCATCAACCTCTAAATTTATACTTTCTATTTTTGTTATTAAATTTTAAAAACAGATGAATATTTTCATCTGTTTTTTCCCTCTCACACAAATAAACCATATGCTTTTTAATAAAAAAACATGTTGTTTAGATCTTTGATCACATTTAATGAAATTAAAATCAATTAAAGTTTCATAAAATGAAAAATCACAAATATGATTACAACACCATCATTACTTCTGTACTACACATAAACAAGAGACCAATATGAAAGTTTTAGAATCTTTTTTTAACCGACATGCAGCTAAAATAAATGCCTTCGCGGCTAACAAGTATGTATCATCGGTCAGAGATACATTTATAAGTACTCTTCCTATTATTATGCCTGCTTCGTTTTTTATTTTATTCAGCCAATTAGTTTTGAATCCACTTTTTGGATTACCGGCATGGCTCGGTGATAACCATGTGGCAATACAATTCATGCGAGAGATGTCTAATTTGTTAATAGGCGGCACGTTAAATATGTTTGCCTTATTTGCCTGTTTTAAGCTCGCCTCTTTACTTGCTGCAAAAGAAGGAAAGGATCCTATAGGGACTGGATTAATAGCTTTAGCTGCTTTTTACATTATCACTCCTGATTTTTCAGTCGCCAATGTTAGTTCTAAAGGCTTATTTGCCGCTGTAATAGTGTCTATTCTAGCAACCAGAATATTCCATTACTTTCTGACTAATGAACGATTAAAAATAAAAATGCCCGATCAAGTACCGCCTGCAGTTGCAAAAGCGTTTTCTGATTTACTACCCGCAACATTAACTCTTGTAATTTTTTCCGCGATAGCAGCACTTTTTAGCATTTACGAGACTTCACTTCCTGCAATTATTACCCTAATGATCCAAGCTCCTCTTGCTAACTTAGCTGGTAATATTGGAGGTTTAATGGTGGTCGATATTCTACAAAATATGCTTTGGATATTTGGCATACATGGTGGAGCAGTTCTTGGTGGCATTAAATCAATGTTATTTGCACCAATGCAAGACGACAATCTAAGGGCGGTGGCAGAAGGTGTTTCGATGTGGGATTTACCACATGACGTCACATGGTTATCTTATGACTTATATGCAAATGTTGGCGGAGCTGGCGCTTCATTAGCCCTGTTAATTTCTATTTTAATCGCATCTAGACGAGTGCACTATAAAAAAGTAGCTCAAATAGCTCTGATTCCTTGCCTATTTAACATTTGTGAAACTATGGTTTTTGGTCTACCAATTATCCTTAACCCACTATTTGCGATTCCATTTGTTCTAGCTCCGACTGCAATGCTCGCATTTGCAGGATTTGTTACCTACATTGGACTAGCTCCTCCACTTGGAATATTAGTTCCGTGGACTACACCTGTCGGATTAGGAGCATTTTTGGCATCTGGCGGAGCTTGGCAAGCAGGGCTCTTAGCATTATGTACTCTTTCTATTGGCGTTTTAATTTATCTTCCTTTTGTCAAACTTGCTAATAAAGCAGCGGCTCCTGGTGAACTAATCGGACAGGAAGGCACTAAAGAAAATGCTCAGCCCATGCCTATAACTGCACAATCAAATCAATCAAATTCAGCGAAGGAACTATCATGATCAAACGTCCTAATATTTTGTTGATTTATACAGATCAACAGCGAAAAGATTCTCTAGGGTGCTATGGCAACTCAATTGCAGTGACTCCCAATGTTGATTCATTAGCCCAAAACGGTGCGAAATTTGATCGTTTTTTTGTTCAAAGTCCTATTTGTCAACCCAGTCGAGTATCAATGCTGACCGGAATGTATTGCGGTGCACATGCAATAGGTACAAATGGCCCGACTGTCCCTGAAGATCTAATGACAATACAAAAACGCTTAAAACCGTATGGTTATAAAACTGCTAACTTTGGTAAACTACACTTTTTACCACATTCGTTTAGGGATCATCGTCAACACCATCCTAGCTACGGATTTGATGAATATGTAATTTCTGATGAACCAGGTTGTTATGATGACCCTTACACAGAATGGGTTAAAAAAACAGCGCCAGACCAGCTAGCGGCAACACGTACAGCACTACCTTCTCAAGCAAAACGTTTCGGAAAAACAGAATACAGTGATCGAAAACGAGATCCAGAAACCCCATTTGTATTTGAAGGAGATGAGGACCTTACCCATTCAAGTTTTGTAACTGAATTAACGACAGACTTTATTAAGCGCAATACAAATGTGAGTGATCCATTTTTCTGCGTGGCTGGATACTATGCACCACATGCACCAATAAATCCTCCAAAAAGGTTTATCGACTTATATAAAGCAAAAGACATGTCTCACCCTATTGTGGGAGATGATGAAACAGTGATGGATAAACTCAAACATATTTCGTCAGATGAATGGCTAGAAATACGGCGCTATTACATGGCGTTGGTTAGTCATGTAGACGATTGTGTAGGACAATTAGTTACTTCTTTAAAAGAAACAGGACAGTACGAAGACACCATTATCGTTTATGTTGCTGATCATGGTGAATATATTGGAGATCATGGCAAGGTACAAAAAGGTATGCCAGGTGAAGACGTTATAACCAATGTACCTTTTATTATTCATTATCCAAAGCAGATAAAAGCAGAAAACTACTCACAGCTAACCGAAAGTATAGATTGGTTACCAACGATGTTAGAAATGGCAGGAATTCCGATTCCGTTAGATGTTCAAGGTAAGTCTCTACTTCCCTTAATGTCTGGAGAAACTGTCGTGCATAAATCGGTAATACTAACGGAACATTTTGAACCGAATGGAATACGTCAAGTCTCTATTCGTGATCAGAAATACCGATATTATTGCGACAACCAAGATGGAGAATTACTATTTGATTTGGAAAACGACCCACATGAAGTCAATTCGGTTCATGATATAGTTGCATATAAAGAGACTTTATCAAGTATGCGCTTGAAAATGATACGCAAGATACAAAATTCAGCGTATCCGAATATAGAGAAGATTTTTGCGTATTAATGAATACCAAATCAACAACGACTGACAAGTTGAATTGTCGGTCGCTTTACTATAAAAACAATATAATATCAATTCCATTAATTAACTTACCAATCGAGTCCAACCTCTAAAGCAGAGAGATTGGACTCTGCGTTTATCTTCACAAAAACTGTTCCAAGCATTTCATACTGAGTTCACTATATTCTCGATAATCGAGAAACTCACTTCAGCTTCGCCCGTATTAATACAAACGGCTCCAAACAAATAAGCGTAATCAAATTGCTGTTGTTGAACCGCCCTAGGTCGAATTCCTTTTTCTGCCCAAATCTTGGTTGTGGTATTGCGTTGACCAAATCTAGCTTTATCTTGGAACCAAACGAGCACTTCTTTTAAGTGGATATGCCCATGGATCTTAAGGATCGTTTCTACTTGGAATTTTTTTAAACGGTTCTTGAGCTTCTTTTGATTGTTTTGGGTGCTTTGAACGTGTCGTTATCCAGCTCAAATTGAGTTCATGTAGTAAGCGGTATACACCGGATGGTTGGTAAGAAATATCAAATTCATCAAAGATGAATTGTGTGATGTCACTCCCTTGCAAGCGCCCACCCTCAGGTTTTATTGCATTTGAAGTGACGTATTCTTTAAGATGCTCTTTTTGTTCAATAGTGAGTTTGGACGGCCTTCCTGTATGAAGTTTTTCTGCTAACCCTTCAATACCAAAATCAAGATAGGCCTTTATCCATTGATTCACACTGAGAGGACTGATTTTAAGAAATGATTCGATTTCAGTTCGATTTTTACCATCAATTAAGTGAAAAACCGGGAGTGATAAGTTTTGATAAATCTGAGTTCATATAGACTCCTTTCAAAGTCTATATTAGATCATAAATTTAATGAAATTTTTATAATCAATAAGTTATCTATATAAAAATAGATACCGCTCGGTAGATTCTTAAGTAACCGTAATCTCATTAGCAAGCTGTTTAAGTTCTAAAAGCTTACTCTCCACTGTATCTGAATCAACATCATGAAAGCGAGAAAACGCGATAGCCACTTCACTTTTCTCATCAAGTGGAATAGCGATGGTTACTTCCTTAGGGTTAGAGTGGTATTGCTTAGCATACCCAGAAGCTCTTGCGAACGATAATTTGTCTTTTATACTTAAAAATTTTTCTTCACCTAAAATAGATTCGACTTCTTTATCATCCAGCTTGGAAAGCAACAGCAGCCCTATTGTAGATTTACTGGCATCGTATAGGTGGTTGTGAATTATACTTTGAGAAAATGTTTTATTAGGCTCAGCATGTATCAAATAACTCACCTTATCTCTCCAAAGCACACCAACAGATATAATATAATCACAAGGCAAGTGAGCTTCAATTACAGGTAGTGCTTTAGATAATAATGATGAACCATGAATTGCTTGAGCAGCCAATACATGTATTCCTGGACCGGGCATATATGCCTTTTTTTTATCTTGCGTAACCAAACCCATTGCCATAAGAGTCATGAGCACTCTATTAGCTTTCATGGGTTGAAGATCAAGTTGCCTAGCTAACTCTCTTACACCGATGGGTTGATCACTTGAGGCCAATGCCTGCAAGCAAGATATTCCATCAATAATGCTTTTATTTGGTTGCGATGACACTAAATATCCTATTTAAATTAATTCTAGAAAGGAGCCATATATAAATTTATGGCCCCAAAAACGCCATGAAGTTCTAAAATACTAAACTAGGTAGCCATAACGAAAATGCTGGTACATACGTTAATATAAGTAGAAACAAGAATAAAGGAATGTAAAACAATTTTATTCCTGAAAACATCTGATTATAGCTTACATTAGCGACCCCCATCATAACAAACAACAACACACCAAAAGGGGGAGTTATCGTACCAATCAATAAATTGATGATGACAATTAAGCCGAAATGTACAGGATCGATACCCAACGTTATTATAACCGGCATTAATATCGGTACCGTTATTAACAAAATAGCAGTGGTATCCAGCAAGCATCCAAGTATGATTAATGCAATATTAATCAATAATAGTATCACCATTGGATTATCGCTTATTCCAGTAAGGAATTCAGCTAAAGCATGAGGGATCCCAAGCAAAGCCAAAATCGCACTAAATGGGACAGCAGCGGCAATAATAAACACCAAAGCACCACAAGTTACGCATGTTTGCTTAGCTGCTTCCAATAACTTATTTAACGTAAGCTCTCTATATACTGCGCCTAGAATGATGGAGTACGCTACGGTTAAAGCTCCTAATTCAGTTGGAGTTGCAACACCGGTCAATATGCCAGCAATCAGTAAAACAGGAGCCATCAAAGGTAAAAAGCCCTCTTTGAATGCTGCCCACACTTGTTTAACTGGTTGACGCTCAAACTCCGGGCAATATACTTTTCCTGTACGTGCTAGATAATAAATTGTTAGCATCAAAACTAAGGCCATCGATAAGCCAGGAATAATACCGGCAACAAACAGCTCAGGAATAGAAGTACCAGATAACACAGAATAGATAATCATTATTCCGCTTGGAGGAATAATGGGCCCAATAATAGAAGAGGCAGCGGTTATTGCCGCGCTAAATTCAGGGGAAAAACCAGCCTTTGTCATTGCTTTGACTTCTACTGTTCCTAACCCTGCGGCATCAGCTTGCGCAACACCCGACATTCCAGAAAAAATAACACTCGCAATGACATTCACATGCGCTAGACTTCCTCGAATATGTCCGACTAGTGCTAAAGCAAAATTGAATATTTTTTCTGCCAAACCTCCAAAATTTAGCAGGTTACCGGCAAAAATGAATAATGGTATTGCAAGTAATACATAACTATCTATTCCAACACTCATCCTTTGTACGACTATAGAAATGGGCAATGAGGGTTCGATCGTGATAAATATAATTGCCGATAATGGTAGCGCAAAGGCTATAGGCAAACCAATTAAACCTAAAAAAAGCAAAATTAAAAACAATACAATTATTGACATGAGCTCACCTCACTAGAGACCAAGTATAATTTCGAGCATTCATTTACAATATTATTGATACTCGTCATCAATAGTGAAAGTGTTGATATCATCAAAGGTATCGAATAAAAATAAGATTTAGGAAGTTTTATTGGTAATGCAACGGTTTTCATTCTTGATTCAATTGGAATAATATCCATTAAAGAAATAGCCATAATTACAAGCAATGAAACCATAAGGCCATTAACAATAATTTCAATAAGGTGTGTAATTTTTCGGTTGTTTTTGACCAGGATAAAAATGGCATCAATTCGGATATGACTATTTTTTTTCCATGCATAAGATGCAGATATAAAAACGAGCCAAATAAAGGCATAAGTTAATGCTTCTTCAATCCATGCTATTGGCGCATCAAAAAAAGTTCGCATGATAACCTGGCACAAAATACCCAACACGGTAAATGTCAAACAAGACAGTGCTAAAGTCATCTCGAGCTTACCAATCCCATCGATTAATTTATTAAACATAGATATCAACATAATTCCACCAAAGGAAAGTGGCAGCCGTACTGAGTCGTGCTGCCTTGTATAGTTATTAACGAACCGACTTAATCGTGTCCCATGTACCTTTTGGCCAAAGCCCTTCTTTTTCCATTTCGTAAGCCGCGTTAGATGACATCTTTATCAACGGTAATCGATCAATTGTGGTTACTTTTGCGCCCTCACTGATCATTTTTTGTTTAACCTTATTGCTGTCAATTTGAGCTTCTTCTCTTAACCAAGTAATCGCTTCTAGCGCAGCTTTTTCTACTACTGCTTGATTTTTACTCGATAACTGTTGAAATGACTGCTCATTGATAGAAATATTTGCAGCAGAAAATACATGGTTAGTTTCAGTAATATATGGGGCGGCTATATGAAACTTTTGAGACATAGCGCCACTATAATCTGCCTCCGCCGCTTCTACGAGTCCACTATTCAGGGATAAAAAGACTTCTGACCAATCAACTTGAGTGGGTTGCGCTCCCATTGCTTGCCAAAATCGGAGATAGGTAGTGATCTGCGGAACCCGAATTTTTAATTTATTGATTGCATCAACATCCTTAACAGGATTAGTCGAAAACATAACGCGAGCCTGATCTGGACCAGCCGCTAAAATACGAATATTAACCGCTGATATAAGTTCATCATTCCAGTGACTAAACGATTCACTGGCAAAGAATTTATCCATATGCTCCCTGTCATCGAAAGTTAACCCCCAACTTAATATCCCAAATTCTGGAACATATTCACTATAATATTCAGGTCGAGTAAAATTTATGTCCACCGTTCCCAACATCTGCTGTTGTATTACTTGAGGTGCCGTGCCCATAGCGTTCCCTCGGATAAGATTCACATCGAGTTCACCATTAGAGTATTTTTCAATCTTGTCTGCTAGCTGGATAGACATTCTATCTAAAAGAGATCCTACCGCTTCAGACCCAGCAATTATTAATTTCTCAGCATTCGCGAATGAAGGAAGTAACGCAGCGATTAGTGTCGCTACCAATAAATGTTTTTTCATTTTTATTCCTTAATAATTATTTGTAGTTTGGTACATAGGCAAAAATATAAGTAAGCACTTACACAGACACACCTTGTTTCACTAGAGCAGTTCGAATATTTTTGTAATTTGTTTTTCTAACTAATGACTTATCTTGATTAGCGATAGCGGCGCATACTCCTGCTCCTTGTCCGATATTTAGACAGATAGCCATTGCTCTAAAATTAGAATGTGCGACGTGACTCCCCCCAATAGAACGGCCAGCAAGAAGTAAATTCTCGATGGCTAACGGAACAATCGATCCCATGGGAATGGTGTATTTTTTCTTTTGATTAAATTCATTTTGCTTGCCATTTGCATCCAGGCCGGCACCTTCAATATTATGGATATCGAAATTGAAATAACATTTGGTAGCAATCCAATCATCAAATACTCGCGCTTCACTAATATCTTGCTCGGTAATCGCATACTCTGTTTCAAAATGACGAGTTTCTCGCACGCCTATCATGGATGCGGTACGATAAATTCGACATTTTTCATACCCTGGAGCGTATTTCTGAAGAAACGTAATTATTTTTTCAACTTGCAAGCGCAATTTAACTTCTGCGTTGGAAATTTGTTTGTCATCCGTCCCATTAACGCCAGTAATATTGGTCATATTAACCGTAACAATACCTTCAACAGTTGACGGATAGAGTAAGACATGACCCATTGGATTTTCAAAATACTCATGGGCGAGATCTTGAATTTTTCCTTTTGGTACTTCGATGTTATCTTCAAATTCACCCGGGAAAATAGCACGTTCATAATCAACGCCTGAAACCTGCAACATTAATGTTACGGGCTGCATAGCTTCATCATTCTCTCGGCCAAGTTGATAAGGAACACCAGCTTTAGCCGCAACATCGCCATCCCCTGTCGCATCAATGATTTTTTTTGCTAACACCGCATGTCGTCCTGACTTGTTTTCTACAATGACACCATTCAAGACATTACCTTCCATCACTACGTCACAAATTTGTGTATAAAACATTATTTCAACGTCATGTTCTTTTAGCATTTTCATCATCGTCAAACTGAGTTTCTCATGATCAATAATGAACTTGGATTTCAAGACTTTGTCACCAAAATAGTGATAATCTTTTTCTGCTACTTGCGCTGCGCTGAGCAATTTATCCAATACCGGACCTTCACTGTCTCCGGTCCAATGACTCATTAAACCCGCTGTCGCCATCCCTCCTATGATATTATTTCGTTCAATAAGCACGACCTTTTGCCCTGCTTTGGCTGCCCCCATAGCAGCGCCAAAACCTGACGGTCCTCCTCCACATATAAGTACATCGCATTCTCGGCTTACCGGAATAGTTCGTTGTGGTTCTATTACACTTTTCATAAATCTCTCACGTTAAATAAAATGATAACTATCTGTCTCTCTATACTTTTTCCCAAAAGGTATATAAGACAATGCTTCTTCTTGTTTGAAATAATCGTTTGTTGGGTTCATTGGTTCCAAACAAACAGCTCCGTGAACAGTGCTTATACTGTTTCCCAAAGCGGTTGGATGATTAGTTGTATAAAGCTGCAATGCTGGTTTGGTAGTGGTTATCGCTAAATTTGCTTTTGCGCTAGAATGGCTAAGAACAACAGCATGTTCTTTAGTTTTGTTCAGTAAATAGCAATGATTAAATCCTGAATTTTTTTTAAGTCGTTTTGATAGCACGGAGGGCTTGGTCGTTGCTAAAGCTTTTAATTCAATTAATCGTTCATTCTCATCTTCTATATTAGAAACGGTAGGCATAGGGATATTATCTTTATCTGTATCAACTACTTGATTCGCATCAACCAATACCCAGTGGTTATAAATATTTTTCTCTCCGACTAAATTAAAATAGCAATGATTTGTCATATTCATCCACATTTCTGTGTTTGAATCAGCCTCATAAGTAATATTAAGACCAGAGTTAGTTAACTCAAAAATCACATAGACAAAAATAACCTCATTATTCAGTCGATTGCTATCTGTAAGCATTAGCTTTAATACACTGTCCTGATAAAACACCAGTGTCCAAAATTTTTTATCATAACCATTTTTTCCACTATGAAGACTATGAGAACCATAATTTTTATCCAGTTGAACTGACTTATTAGTAAGGAGAATTTCTCCATCGCGTACGATATTGGCCAGAGGACCAATTGTTGCGTTTTGATACCCTGTACATGTTAGATATTCACTAATATTGGTCATGGACATGACTATGTTGTGGCCTTTAGCAACACCAAATTCATGCAATCTTGCGCCATAATTCAAAATAGTGGCGTGAATGCCACTAGGATGCCGCAAATAATATTTCTTAAATTCCATGTTATTCCATCGCACTTCGTATCTATAATAGATACATTAATTTAAATGAAAATATTGTCAATGGCAGTGGATACAGTACTTAGAATTCTTTGATATAGGTCTACTTATTACATGGGTATTAATTAAGAAATGTGAACTATAGATATCTTTATTTAGATAAATAGATATAAAAGTTAGGTTGGAAAGGTATTTTTAAGTTCATGTATGGTGCTCTAGCCATTCATTGAACTTTGAATAGGGTACTGGTTTTAAGTAGCGATATCCCTGCCCAACTTGACAACCAGCATGCTCTAAAATCTCTTGCTGTTCTTTTGTTTCTATGCCTTCAGCAACAACTTCAATATCATAATTGTTGGCTAACATAATAATAGAAAGAACCATTTTCTTATCTTGTTCACTGTCCTCCAAATTCTGAATAAAACTCCGATCAATTTTTAATTGAGATGCTGGAAGTAAGCGCAATTGGCTCAAAGCAGAATAACCTGTTCCAAAATCATCTAAAGAAAAAGTTACTCCTAAATCTTTGCACTTATACATTGTAGCCTCCAAACGTTTATGGTCAGAAATATACGACGTTTCTGTTAACTCTATTTTCAAATATGCTGGATTAACAGTGGGATAATGAGCTAAAGTTCTTTGTAAACGACCAAAAAAATCATCTTGTTGAAGATGAAATGGCGTAATATTCACACTAATAATTAATTCATCATCACGTTTAGAAAGTGTTTTAAGTGCGGAGTTTATAACCCATTCGCCGAGTTTTATATCTAATAAGTTATTAGTAAGTATATAAATAAACTTATCTGGAGACATAAAACCCTTTCTAGGGTGATGCCACCTGACTAAAGCTTCTGCGCCAATTATTCGTTTAGAACAAAGTTCAATCTGAGGTTGATAATACAATTCCAACTCTTCATTCTGCAGTGCTTTGGTAAACTCAGCAGCTAATTGTTGACGTTCTACTCTCTCCGCTTGCTGGATATGCTGAAATATCACGTAGTCACTATCTATATTTTGACCACTTTCCAACAATGATTGAAAATAATAATTTTTAGAATAGTCAACAAACGTTTTAGGGATAGCTTGTTCTTGAATATTTTTCTTACGAAAAAATATCAATGTTGTCGATAACAAGCTGAGCGCAATAATAAGCAACATGATAGGGTTGACTCTAAAATCTTCAAGTATTTCTATGAGATAATCAGATGCACCAAGGGCATTAAAATATGCAATCATAGTAACCAATCCGACTAAAGCCAATAAAGCGACTATAATATTGAATACCAAACATATTTCTTGTCGATATTTGCGGAGCTCATACAGATTTTTGTCAAACATTGTTCTCTATTTCATCTCATTGTCATACTGAATTATCACCGCTAAGATTATAAATATAAGAAACCCTTTCGGATAAAAAAAAGAATAGTACAAACGACATCCACCAGAGTACAATGACCATTGTGAATATTGGGCATGTAATATATTCATGACTTAATTTATTTATATATAACAATAAGTTAAAATTAAAAAATTATAGATTACATAAAAAATATAATTCATCCTAATTCTAAAACATCCATTAATATAAAAGTCGCTTCTTATTGAAACGACTTATCATGCCTAACAACGTAAGTGAAGTAAGGGGCATATTTATGTAATTTATACTATTTCATAACGCGTTTTTTAGCTCGGTTCCAACGTGAATCAAGCTTTTCAAGTGCACGTTCAAAGTCTTGAGACATCATCACATCTTGAATATAACCACCAGAGTAAAAATCAATCTTTGATCGGTTTGTTACTTCTATAAAAGTAGAAGAGGACGTTGGCGTTTGAATTACAATTGGCTCATAACTCATATATTCTGTCAACTGAGGTAAGGCTGGTTGCTTAGACTTAATTGGAGGAATAAATCCTGCCACCTCATCAAAGTCAGAACCTTCTAGCAAAAATTTAAGATAAGCTTTTGCTGTTTCTTTGTTATTAGAGTGTTTACTAACAGCATAACCCCAATCATGGTTCATTTGCGCTTTAAGCTGACCCGAATTATCTGAAGGAATAGGCATAAATCCGATATTTTCTGGATCTGCTCCAGCGGTAATAACTTGCGGAATCACCCAATTTCCAAGGTAATACATAGCAGCTTTACCATTAGCTATCATATTCTTAGAATCTTCCCAAGAATTAGTCATGAGATCCTGCTCAGTCCAACCGTTATCTATCAAGGTTTTAAGCACTTTTAAAGACTGGGTGTATGCAGTATTACCTGAAAAAGCGTTATCTTGTGTTAACATTTTTTCGTAAACACCGTCATTACCCTCTACGAGTATTGGGAATTTATCCCATTGCTGTAATGGCCACTGAGCACCGAAATTAATATAAAAAGGAATAGAACCATTCGCTTTTATCTTACCCGCAGCAGCATAGAGGTCATCTAAAGTTTTTAAAGGAACTTCTACCCCAGCTTCTTTTAATACATCCTTATTATAAACTAATCCTTCTACTGAATTACCCATGGATATGCCATACACTTTATCTTGAGTTTTCCATGCATCGTAAAAATAGACTTCATCTTCCGTATAAAGGTCATTCAGTGGTTCGTAAAAATTATCATATTGTTTTTTCGGCACTGAAGGTAAAATAAGCACCAAATCACCATAGTCTCCAGTATTCATTCTAGGGCGAATGCCATCAGAATAATCAGCGAAGGCAACAACTTTCACTTCTTTTACATTTGGATAAAGTTTCTTAAATTCTTCTTCATAACGATCATAAACACCGCGTTGAACTAAATCCGTACGGTTAGAAAAAAATGTAATCGTGCCTTTTACTTCTTCTTTGTTAATACCATCGGTGACATCAGCTTGCGCAAAGCTGGAAGCGCCCATCATAATTGACGCAACTACAAGAGTTTGAGTGATATTAGGTAAAAAATTTTTCATTTTTATTCCTTTATGTATTGAACAACATTATGTAAACATTTCGTATAGGGACAACTTATACAATAACGTTACGATTTTGTTTTTGCGAATTAACTTTAACTATTACGTGAAATTGATCACTTAATATTTCATGTTCATTTGATATCAAAAAACTAAAAATAAAATTAATACCTTATAAATCAAATTGTTAACTATAAATAATTTGATTGCATTCATAAATACCTTGTATTTTATTTCATGTGACATTTATCACATTATGTTAATCAAGTTGATCGGACACTCAAAATAGTAACGTTACCATTTATCATATTGGATATCTGTTGCATTATTATTGGGCATAAAATAGAACAACTAGGAATCGAACAGAATGAACAGATCGACACAGATTAAAATAGCAGCCTTATCATCACTCATTATGCTCATAGCTGGATGCAGTAGCACACACTCGACATCGCCGGATCATTCCTTGATAAAAAATGATTCAATGAACGAATTTGTTACCCAAAAAGGCACAAACTTATACTTAAATAGCAAAGTGTTTAGATTCTCTGGAACAAATAACTATTATATGCACTATAAGCCTAACGATATGATTGTATCAGTCTTAGACGATGCCCAAGAACTTGGTCTTAACGCCATTCGGATTTGGGGGTTCATGGAGGGTATTAGTCATAATCATACCATGCAACCGGACGCTGGAAAATTCACTCCTCCAGCAGGAGTAAAAAGCGCTCTAGAAAGATTAGATTTTACAATTTCAGAAGCAAAAAAAAGAGGGATCCGAGTTGTTATCGCACTCACTAACAACTGGGGAGACTTTGGAGGTATGCAACAATATGTAGATTGGTTTGGTGGTCAACATCACGACGACTTTTATAAAAACCCAGAAATAAAAGAGACCTTCAAAGCATACGCCAAACACCTTATCACTCATACCAACCAATATACTGGTATTCCACTCAATCAAGATCCAACGATAATGACATGGGAGCTAGCTAATGAACCTAGAGCTCAGTCAGACAAGTCTGGGCAGTTGCTGTATAGCTGGACTAAAGAAATGAGTGAATACGTTAATGAACTTGCCCCAAACCAACTTATTGCTCTCGGCTCTGAAGGATTTATGAATCGTCCAGGAGATGAAGATTGGGCATATAACGGTAATGAAGGTGTTGATTGGGAGAGAATTTTAACTTTGCCAAACATCAACTACGGGACCGTACACCTATATCCTGAACATTGGGGGAAACATAACGCAGAACAATGGGGAACCCAATGGTTAATAGATCATGCAGAATCGGCTAAAAACGCAAACAAGCCAGTTGTTCTCGAAGAATATGGTATTGGAAAAAATGAACCTCAGAATCGTGATTTCATTTATGAAAAGTGGACTAACACCGCTTATGAATATGGTTACGCTGGCAGCATGTTCTGGATATTAACAGGCGATGAAAACGGATCTCCAAACGGCCTTTATCCTGATTATGATGGATTTAGAATTATTAACGATGGCGGTAGAACTAGCAAAATTATACAACGTCACTCGAGGGAAATGCGCGGTTTGTCTATCGAAAAGATGGATCAAGCTTATATCACGTTTCCAGTTGACGGAATGAAAATAACTAAACCGAGCTTTACCGCAAGTAGCTATATACTGAATTATAACCAAAATATAGATAAAGTTATTTTACGAACGCCAACAGGCAATATAGAAATGACAAACAAAAATAATGATGGTTATTACACAGCAAAACTTAAAACAGAAAAAATAGGTTACGGAGAAAAGAAACTCATTACCGTTGCGACACTCGACAACGGAAAACGTATTACTGACAAAATCACCGTGAAATTCGAAAGACCTATAAAAGGTTATGAAAGAGGCACATTTTTTGATTTTACTGATGGGGACACCAAAGGTTGGATAAAAGAAGGGACTTGGCAAGCTAGTTGGAAAAACCCTGCTCTTGAAGTGAGTCACGATCTTGGCAAACCAATGTTAAAGCTCAATATTGTTTGGTCAGGTAAAAATGATTGGGAAGAATTAAAGATGCGCAATATGCGAATCAATAAATTTAACCAACATGCAAAACTCGCCTATGACTTGTATATTCCTGTTAATGATAGTGATAAAGGTGGGGTTCGTCCTTATGCAGCACTTGGTGATGGTTGGGTAAAATTAGATACAGACAAACATCGACAATCGGTCTCTGAACTAGACAAAATAACTATAAATGGAAGTCAGTTCTACAAGCAACATATTGAAATAAATTTAGGCAATATCGAAGGAAAACTTCCTGATGTCTTTCTTTGTATCGTTGGTGATAAGCTCGCGTTAGACGGAGCTGTTTATTTAGATAATATAGAGTTCTTAAAACCAATCTACTAATTTTCATGTAAAACACTATCCAGGAGATCAGTACAACTCTGATCTTCTTCTTTTCGATCGAATAAACTTCACAGTAAGGAAAACTAAATGGTAACTAACGAAAAAATTAAACTTGGGCTGTCACAATGGTCGTTTCATCGAGCTTTTTTTGGCAACAGTAGAGATAACTACGAGCAATTTATCGCTGATCTGCACTCTAAAACCCCACAAAAGATTTTAAAAGGAGAAATGGATGAGAATGGCTTAATTCAAGTCGCGCAGAAGTTGGATGTGAAAATCATCGACTTAGTTAATATTCTATTTATGTCTCATTTAGAAGATGATTTATGGTTAAAACAATGGAGAAATAACGCTGAGAAAAATGGTGTCTCTTTCAACTGCCTAATGTGCGATGAAATAGGGAATCTAGGAGCATCCTCAGAAAGAGAAAGAACAACGGCTATCGAATTACATAAAAAATGGATAAACACAGCTGCGAAACTAGGCTGCAACATGGTTAGAGTGAACGCTTATGGAGATGGAACATATTTGAACCAGTTAGAAAAAAATACTAAAAGCCTCATTTCATTAGCAGCCCATGCTCAGCCATTGAATATAAATATCGTAGTTGAAAACCATGGCCATCCTTCAAGTAATGGCGCATGGCTGGCAATGCTAATGGAAAACGTGTCACTCGACAATGTCGGTGTCTATTTGGATTTTGATAATTTTTTTATGGGAGGATGGAATCATAATCCTAAGCGTCTATACGACCGTGACCAAGGAATGCATGATCTTGCTCCTTACACATTAGGCGCCAGCGCTAAGTCTTATCATTTCAATAATGCTGGAGAAGAAACAACCGTAGATTTCAATAAGTGTATCAACATTCTAATTAAGAACGGATTCACTGGAGTTATTGCCGCTGAATTTGAAGGTGACGTTATGTCTGAATATGAAGGAACACAAGCCACTCTTAAACTACTAGAAAAAACACTAAGTCACCCAAAAAATTATAGTAATTCAATCTAATAATTAATAACACTAGATATTCATTGTCTACAAACATGTATAGAAGGTTATGGATTAAACTTTCATCAAGTATGGCAATATCAGCGATAAACCGCGGTAGATTTACAGTAGAAATGCCAACTATATCAGGTCTAAAGGAGAATGGCTTAATATTGTGCCAGATGAATGGAATTTAGTTACTTGGAGACTCTCCGCACCAATACAAGCGATTCAAGTAAGTGAACTCGGTTTTCAACTATATGGAGACAAGGAAGGCTCTGCATTAAATCCCCCCCAATGTTCATTGACAATGTTATTTTTAATACTGAGTTGACCCGTTGAACTAAAACAAAAAAGACCGTTGCATTATACAAACTACGGTCTTTGATATTTCAATCTAATCGATGAATTTTGGTTACAGGTTTACAGTGAAAATTATATTAATTAAATATACTTGAAGTTCTGTAAAGCACCACATCAGAGTGAGCAAGCATAGAATTTACTTCCCCTGGTCTCTGATAAAAGGCACTACCAGCATTAGAAAAATGTTGTTGATTATCAAGCTTTAATTCACCACTGAGAACAAACCAAATACAAGCCCCACAATGCTCAGGTGTCACCAAGCGCTCACCAGCATTCAAAATATACTCTCTCAGTTGAAAATCTCGAACCGGGACAGAAAAATCAATGGAACGGTTATCTATTCTTACAGGTTGAACGGTTTCCGGTATCACATGTTCAAAATTGATGACCTTAAGTAGCTCGCTAATATCAACATGCTTAGAAGTCAATCCACCTCGAAGCACATTATCCGAATTAGCCATCAATTCTATGTTTTGCCCTTCTAAGTAAGCATGAGGTATACCCGCATCCTGAAAAACCACTTTACCCTTTGGTACATACATCAGGTTAAGGATAAAGATCATTAATAAGCCTGGTTCTCTTTCTTGTCCTAATTTTTCAGCGCGAAGTGCCGACCGCATAAACCAGAATAAAGGATCACTTTTGGACAATTCATTCTGTTTATAGGCATTACGGTACCTTTCAACTACTGGATTAACAATTATACCCAGTTCTTGTTTAGATAAATCAAAAATAAATGAGACAAACTGACGCAAACCTTTCTCTTTGTAAATACTAGCAAGTGGAACAAGCTCTTTTATTTTCTGCAACTGTTCTGCAACAGAACTCGCTTCACGAAAACCATGCAAAAGATAGAAATCAGATAATGCTAACATCAACTCAGGCTTATGGTTATCATCCCTATAGTTTCTTTGATTTATGGGAACACGAGCTTGATTTTCTTTAGCGAACCCTGCACGGGCTTGCTCTAAGCTAGGGTGAACCTGAATAGATAAAGGCTGTTTTACATCTAGAATTTTAAAAAGATATGGTAATCTATTTCCGTAAGTATTTAGTGATCGTTGACCTAGTCGATGCTCTGGATTCTGCTTTATCCAATCTGACAGTAATGAACCATCAACTAACTGTGCAGACCCATTTGCATGATCCCCTAGCCATAATTCAGCCAAAGGCTTATCCTGATTAGCATCTATACCTGTTAGCATTTTGATGTAGTGATAACCACCCCAATCAAAATTCTGAAGCGCACCTTTAATTTCTAACATAATTTTTCCTCATACCGCTAGGCTCCTTAAGTTTGAACCCGGCAATTGACTTTTGCTTGTTTTAAATTGATTAAGTTCTTTTTTCTGTTCAGATGAAAGGCAGGCTAATTTTTCACTGTTTGTATTCACCTCATCAAGTTTTGTTAAACTTGATCTAAATGCCGATGCTATTTGATTTAATGATGCAGATATCTCGGAACATGCCATATATTGTTCATTCGTCGATTGCGAAATCAGCTCAGACTCATCTGTTAACTGATCAATATGTGTACTAATTGTATCCATTGACTGCTGAGAGCGTTCTACATGAATAATATTTTCATCCATCTTTATCTCACATTCATTGATATGTTGTACCGCACTCTTACTAACAACTTGAAGTTGAGATATCATTTTATGAATTTCCTCGGTGGCTTCAGAGGTTCTTGCTGCCAATATACCAACTTCATTAGCTACAACAGCAAAACCTCTCCCAGACTCACCGGCACGAGCAGCCTCTATAGATGCGTTCAGAGCCAATAGATTAGTTTGATTCGCTATATCTCCAATGACATCTATTATCTGGCTAATTTCTAAACTTCTACTCGATACTTTAGTAATAACTTGACTGCTTTCATTAAGCTTCTTTTTTAAAATTTCACTTCCACTTGTATTTTTGGCTAGTGATCGCCGACCAACCTCAGCTAGCTCTTCTATATTCAAACTATGATTCAAGCACGATTTAGTTGCACCTTGAACTTGTCGACTAACCATTTCTAGCTCTTCAATAGCACTAGCTATCGTCTCTATAGATAACATTTGCTTATCATTAAGCTCTTTAACTTCTGAGGTAAGTAACGAGTTAACATTACTTTGCTCATAAATATTCTGACTATTTGTCTTTATATCTTCGACAAGAGAACGGTTCACGGATATAACATGTGCTAATCGATTCGTTAGCTCAGAAAACTCTTTGGACCAACCATTTATTTTTACCATTTGGGTATAATCGCCATTAGCCAAGCCATTAATAATTTTCAAACTATAATTAATCGGCTTATTGATTTTTTTCGCTAAATAAAGCCCAACACAGGTGACTAATAGTGAGCATGAAATCAATACAATAATTTGTAACGTCATTACGTTATGCAATAAACGAGCAATTGATTTTTGATAACTTAGGCTCTTTATGTCAGCAGATCTCAATAATACCGCAACTTCTTGATTTAACTTTTTATTTTGGTTGAAAATTTTATTTACATAAGATTCAATTTGTAATTCATTCTTACGTAGTTCTAATAACAATTTTGGCAGACTCTTTTCTCCGAACATCAAATGTTCAAATGCCTCAATTGCGTTTAAGTAGTCTCTCTCGTTATTCAACAGAGGAAACTCTTCTAACAAATAGGCTTGATCATCTAATAACGGTTCTTTTTGTATCAACAAAAAATCTAAGTTCTTTGTGACGTTATCTATTGAGGTTAAAAAGAAAGTACGCGTTAATAGATCAACCGAGGCATCGCGCTTTTGAGAAAAAGATTCAATATCTTTCTTCAGAAAATCATCTTCAAGAGTTATTCTTCTCGAGACTTTACTTAAAATTCGTTCTGACGTATCAACTTGATTACTTAATTCGTTTCTCAGCTGATAGAGTTTCTTTTGTTGACTAATAACAATGTCGTGGATGATGAAAGCCTCTTTGGCAAATTGAATAAACAAAGCAACATCATCTTTTAAGGTATCTAACTCTTTATCATCATAGAAGTTAGTTGTTAGAGGATTAATGATTTTTTTTTGTAAAATTTCCAACTCTTTAAACGTTTCTTCTTGGGCTTTTTTTGCTTCTGATAACGTTTTAGTTCTAAGACTTTCTGCAATTAAAAGCTGTGCGTTTTTAACGTCTTCTCTTAAATCGCCGATAAAACTATTTAGGTGCTTAGTTTCTAAAAAAGCCATCTCTATTTTCTTTTCTGCTTGATTCGTCTGAAAAACCGCAACACCATTTGAAGCAGCGAAAGCCAATAAAATAATGATAAATGCTAAGATAATTTGAACAACAACTCTCATTACATACTCCTCTCAAACAGAAACGGTGAGAGCACGTCTGCTCTCACACATTCAACTAAACGCTGTTTAAAACCAAACTTCAGCTTGAACACCAAAGTTAAGTACATCGGTTGCTCCGCCCCGGGTGTAACCTGAATCTAACTTACTAGACGCATCTCCATCCCATTGTGCGTAAGTTGCAAATACACGAATTTGAGGGCGTGCCCAAAAACCAGTCTCTAACATGATTGTTGGTGCAATTGTCGCTTTAAAGAGACCACCTTCTGCCCCTCCGTCTTTTTTCTCATCAATATATTCATAACCCACTTCGTATTGCATCGCGAAGTTATCGGTAATTTGGTTGTGAGGACGAACACCCGCTGCCCATATGTCGCGATCTGAACCAGTTGATGAACTCCAATCAGTCCAAGGGTTATAATCTGAATCTGTTTGATAAAACGCAAAAGTTGATACTTCCCAGTTATCAGCAACGTTTGCTAATCCATCAAATACAATACGTGTGGATTTAGTATCTTCATGGTTAGCAAATCCCCAGCCATTCTTACCTAAAGAATCACCCGCCGCTAAGCCTTGTCCATACTGGGCAACGATTCGAGAGTAACCGCCAGTTAATCCATAAAAACCATCAAAACTATACATAGCTGTTAGACCAACGCCATCTTCAGCGGCACCTTGGTGCCAACTATGTTCATTCATCTTATGTCCTACAAACTGGACATCTAGCCCAGTTCCAGCAATACCTTTGAGCCATAAGTTAAAAGACAAGTCATCTGAAAACCCTTGTTCATCGCTATCGGAAGGGGCTTCATCATTTCGATCGCTAGGCATAAATGCATACATACCTATATCCATTTTGGCGAAACCGATATCAATTTTATCTACCCCACCCCCTGTTCCGTTATATTGAACATATTCCCAATCATATTGATGGTTTGATGTATTAGAACTGCTGTATCGCTTACCTGCCCAAAACACAGAATCTGGAGCAAACGGTAAATTACCCATTTCGACATAACCTTCACGGAATTGAGCATCATGCCCATCACCATCGACACAATTCCAATCAGAAGTACAGTTAGTTTCATGAGTTAAGTTGGCTCGAAACTTAGCCCAGACACCTGAGTCTGTAGTAAATTTTACTGTGGGCAAAAGTTCAATTTTTGTATTTTGTTCATTACCCAAACGGAATTTTCCGTAATTGGTGAATAAACCTAATGAGTTCGAACGATTTCCATCTCCGTTAAGCAAAAGTCCACTTTTAACATAACCATGCATTTCAAAATCTGTGTTTGCTGCCATGGCAGACATAGAAGAGAGAACAAGCATTGCTAAAGTTGATTTTATAAAGACTGTTTTTTTCATCATTAAATACTTCTCATCGTTAGAGTTTATATTTTTCCATTTATATTCTTCGTAAAACTAAAAATACAAATGCCCTTAGAAGAAAGCCATACTACACCCAAACACAATCGTAACGTTACGATATTGATCGAGGTTTTATATTTATTATTGAACTATTTCTTAATATGAGAGTTAATACACAATATTAAAATATAAAGAAAAAATGACCCTATACGCACTTCAAAGTTTAAGGGTAAATTAGATATGGCTCACAATACAAATATATAAACAGCCAGATATTAACCTGACCATTTATATATTTTATCAATTAATTAAATTTGAGATTTTTATTTATAAGGTCAATTCTTTGTGATACGCAAGCTGCGCTTGTTAATGGATCTTCAGGAGTGTTAATTACATAATCAACAAGTTGAGAAACCGTAGTCGTCAATACATGGCATCGAGTATCGGATGAAGCGTAATATATATATACATCGCCATTATCACGGGCTATTAAGCCATTACTAAATACTACATTTGATACATCTCCAACTCTTTCCTCTCCTTCTGGCGCAAGAAAATAGCCACCAGGTCTGTGGGTAACTTGCAGAGGATCGTCAAGCGAAGTCATGAAGCAGTACAGAACATATCTGAGTCCTGCTGCAGTATTTCTTACACCGTGTGCAATGTGCAGCCAACCTTCATTTGTCTTGATTGGAGCTGGACCCTGACCATTCTTTGATTCTTTAATGGTATGGTAGGTCTTAGGATCAATTACATACTCCATATCGACGACAGCATTAACCATATCATCAGCATAACCCATACCGATACCACCACCAGTACCAGCCTCAATAAAGCTATCTTGTGGTCTCGTATATAGAGCGTACTTTCCTTGTATAAATTCCGGATGCAATACTACATTTCGTTGCTGAGCCGATTTTGTTTTAAGGTCCGCCAGACGTTCCCAGTTTTTCAAGTCAACTGTACGTACTATCCCACACTGAGCAATTGCCGCGGATTCATCACCAGGCGCAGCATCTGGATCTTTACGTTCCGTACAAAATAAACCGTAAATATACCCATCTTCATGTTTTACCAAACGCATATCGTAAACATTAGTATCTGGTTCGTCAGTTTCTGGTATGACACAAGGTTTCTCCCAAAAACTAAAGCCATCGACGCCAGTATCACTTTCTGCCACTGCAAAAAATGACTTTCTATCATTTCCTTCTACACGAGCTACAAGATAAAACTTTCCATTTAGTTCAATCGCGCCAGGATTAAGAACAGCGTTAATCCCTAATCTTTCCATTAAAAATGGATTGGTTTCAGGATTGAGGTCATAACACCAAGATAATGGTGCGTGTTTAGTTGTTAAAACTGGATTTTTATAACGAAGAAAAACACCATTTCCAGGGAGTAATACTTCATTTTTAACAACTGAATTTATATTAAATTCAGTTTGTAACAAAGATAATCTTTTAGAAAAAATAGTCATAGATATTAATAAGATTTATTTAATCTTATCCTCAAAATTAAATACTAATTTGAATGTAGTTAAATTAAAAAAATAACGATACGATTTAAGAGCTAAAACACTTCTGATTTAGTTTTAAGTTCAGTAATAACATCTTCAACTGTTGTATAAGCTACCGCAGAATAGGTATCCGCAGCACCATAATAAACTGCAATTCTTCCTGTATCTGCATCTGCAAGCGCAGCACAAGGGAAAGCAACATTAGGTACGAACCCTGTTGTTTCATAATGTTTTTCTGGCGTAAGAATATAATCGCGAGTTCGGTAAAGAACCTTCCAAGGTTCATCAATATCAAGGAGAGCAGCTCCCATACTATATACAAAACCATTACATGTGCCTGAGACACCATGATAAATCATTAACCAACCTTCAGATGTTTCAATAGGGATAGGTCCAGCCCCAATTTTTGTACCTTGCCACCAACCATTGCCACCTTTCCCCATAACATGGCGATGTTTACCCCAATACTCCATATCATTTGAATGACTCAAGAAAATATCGCCAAAAGGAGTATGACCTGAATCAGAAGGACGATTTAACATGACAAACTGCCCATTTATTTTTCTCGGAAACATCACTCCATTTCGATTAAATGGCACGCAGGCATTTTCGAGGCGCACGAAAGTTTTAAAATCTGTCGTCATACCTACGCCAAGCGTCGCACCATGGTCATCTGTACACCAAGTAACATAATAAATACCATCGATTTCTACGACTCTAGGGTCATACGCGTAAGTTGGTTGAAAGTCTTCCCCATTCTGATCTTTCCATTGAATAGGGCTTGTATCAAACTCCCAATTTAAAGCGTCTGTAGAACGACCGACATGTAAATGAGGACGACCATTTTTGTAGTCACAACGAAACACGCCGATAAATGTACCCTCGAATGGAACAACTGCAGAGTTATAGACTCGAGCAGCCGCTGGGAATGGATTCCAGCCAATTATAGGGTTCTCACTATGACGCCACATTACGCCATCTTCACCTTCAGGTCGTTCCTGCCAAGGCATGTTAGGTATTGCTTTACCGATAATTTTTACAGACATTCAATTCTCTCCAATTTATTTGTTACTACTCCAGTTTAGAGTGGTAACCAATTTTGATTTATTCTTAAGATTCCAGTAGTTCTAAAATGTATTTAGTTTTTTCATCCACTAACGACTGATTTGCTCTTGATTCGACGTTGAGGCGTACAACCGGTTCCGTATTAGATGCTCGTAAGTTAAAGCGCCACTCATCAAACTCCATACTTATTCCATCAATCTTGTCGGTAGCTAGTGCATCAGCATAGAAATGGTCCCACACTTTTTTTACGATAGACGAAACATCATCTACCTTACGATTTATCTCTCCTGAAATAGGGAAATCACTCTGTTGTTTCTGAACAAAACTTGATAATGAAATTCCTGTTTTTGATACTAACTCGGCAATTAACAACCAAGGCAACATTCCTGAATCACAATATGCAAAATCCCTGAAATAATGATGAGCACTCATCTCTCCTCCATAGACAGCATCTTCAATACGCATTCTTTCTTTAATGAAAGCATGACCTGTTTTACTTTGAATAGCCGAACCGCCGTTATTTTTAACGATATCTATGGTGTTCCACATTAATCTAGGATCATGGATAATTTTCTCTCCAGGGAACTTGCTTAAAAATGCCTGCGCAAGCAAACCTACTATGTAATAACCTTCAATGAACTCACCACGTTCGTCAAATAAGAAACATCGATCAACATCTCCGTCCCATGCAACACCAAAATCAGCTTTATGGTCAATGACGGCATCGATGGTTGCTTGACGATTTTCAGGTAATAAAGGGTTAGGAATGCCATTAGGAAAATTTCCATCTGGATGATGGTTCACTTTGATCAAATTGAACGGTAAATAAGGCTCTAAATTATCTAACATATGGCCAGCGGCCCCATTTCCCGCATTCACTACTATTCTAAGTGGCGCAAGATCTTTCCTATCGATGTAGCTCAATAAATGTTCAGTATACTCTTTTGATATGTCGTAACGATTCGATTTTTTAAGGTGTAAATGAGTATCTTTGGACGGAATATAGCCATTTTTCTCAACCAACGACTTAATGTCATTTAATCCAGAATCACCACTTATAGGCTTTGCATTTTCCCTAACTAACTTCATACCGTTATATTCTTTAGGGTTGTGGCTCGCCGTTACCATAATACCACCGTCCAAATCTAAATGATTAGTCGCAAAGTATACCTCTTCAGTACCTACAAGCCCTAAATTCAATACTTCTGAACCACCATCTATCAAACCTTCACTTAACGCTGATGTTAATTCTTCACTACTAAGCCTAATATCAAAACCAACAGCCACTCGCTTAGGTTGAAGATGCTCGGCATAAGCTCTACCAATACTATATGCAACTGATACATTTAATTCGTCGGGTAATTTCCCTCGAATATCATAAGCTTTGAACGCCTGAGTTGTTTCCGTCATTGTACTGCCCCTTTAAAATCGTAACGTTACCATTTTCAGACCAAAAGAAACCTTTTTCAAGTAAAAGTAACGAATCAAATCAATAACTGTGATATCGGTAGTATTTTACGAATTAGATCTCAGGAAGACTTTTTTTTAAAATAAGACAGGAGACGACACCTCAAAAGACATCGCGCGATAAACACTGTTTATTCTTTAAGTAGGCATGTTCTTTTTATTTAATGATCACTTGCTTGATATAACGATTAACGTAAATAAATTTTTGTTTTTTCAACATATTGGAGTTTATCTATATCTTCTTCTCCTTCCATACGTTGGACTAAAAATTTAGAAAGCTTACGCCCTATGCTATGAAAGTCTTGCCTCAATCCTGGTATAGGAGGTACAAAAAAGCTGGGTAAATCACAAGTTTCTACAGCAATAATATCGATATCCTGTCCGATAACTTTTCCTGCATCTTGCACGCCAGCAATAATTCCAAGGGCAGAAATTTCTGATCCACAGATAATACCATCTGGCGAATCAGATCCCTCTACTAGCTCTTTAGTCATTTTTCTGTAATCACTAACCTCAGTATCAAAAATAATATTGTCTTCGGAAAACTCCACCCCAAACTCCATTGAAGCTCTTTTTACACCATAAAATTTGTGCCAAGAGTAAGTATAAATTTGAGAGGAACTGAGTAAGCGGATATCTGTTCGCTTGCGCTCGAACAAATATTTTGCAGCCTGATAACCAATATCATAATTATCAATATCTGCATATGGATGATTTGTTGTCATCTCAGTCTGCCCAAAAGTAACAAATGGTATATCTTGCTCGGTTAAGTAAGTGACTCGTTCGTCTTTAGTCTGAGTTAAATTAAAAATAACGCCCCCAGCAAGACTATTTTCAACCGCATATTTTACCGGAACAAGAGGGTCGACACCTGGCTCCAATGGCAAAACGGTCAGATGATAAGGTGAACCAGCTATACCAGCGGTTAAACCTTCGATAAGGGCAAGAGTCCCGACATCACCAACAATGTCACCAGATTTAGTAACAGGTAATATCGCACATATGTTGTAGTTGATGCCTGTCCGCAATCCAAGTCCTGATAAATTAGGTCTATAACCTAATTTTTTCGCGGCTTCTTTCACTTTATCTTTTGTTGGCTTCTTTACATCATCACCATCTTTCAATGCTCTGGAGACCGTTGTAACTGAAAGTCCAGTATATTCTGCGATCGTTTTAAGGGTAGCCTTTGCCATCTTTTCTTATCTCACTGGAGGTTGTCGTAACGTTACAAAAAGTGTCTCATTCATCACTATTCAGTACAAGTATAAATTAGTGTTACATTTGCTTAAGTGATAAAAATCAAATTATTACAGATAGGTAAAGTTATATACGAATAAATGATAGAATTTTGTTTTTTTGATAAAAAACCAAGATAAGAACCCGTTCATATAACGATATAAACGGGTATTTTCCTACAAACTAAATGCGTTCTTCTGTCGCCGCACAAAACAGTGACACGTTCTGTAAGTTGATATGTAATGGTAATTGCATATCATTTTTTATACTAATATTAGCATCTAACTTCGCTCTTAGTGCTTGCCCAAAGAGATCTAACTCTGCAAGTGTTTCTGCCCCTGTCATTTCAAATGCGTTGACCTTAAGTTCTATTTCAAAATGACTATTTAATGGCGATTGAGTCACATGTTCTGGCCTAACACCAAGCAGTACTTTTCTGTCTTTAGTTGGGGTATCTTTAAATGCATAATCGCCAACAGGGATCCATATATCACCTACCATCACCCCCCAACGCTCTTCTTTTTGCAACAATGTTCCTTTTAATAAATTTATTTGGGGTGAACCGACGAATTTGGCGACAAATACGTTTGCTGGTTGATTATATATTTCATAGGGTGAACCAATCTGTTGTGGAATACCTTTATTCAATAAGACAATCTTTGTAGCCAGTGTCATCGCCTCTATCTGATCATGTGTTACATACACAATTGTTGAATCCAATTCATTGTGGAGTTTTTTAAGCTCTAATCGCATCTCAGCTCTAAGTTTGGCATCTAGATTCGATAGTGGTTCATCAAATAAAAAGACCTTGGGTTGCCTCACCAACGCTCGCCCAATTGCAACACGTTGACGTTGACCCCCAGATAACTGAGCAGGCGTACGATCCAAAAGAGCCCCTATTTGTAGCAGATCAGCGACTTCTTGTACCCGCTTATTAATCTCTTCTTTTGGTTTTTTATTAATAAGCATTCCAAAGCCAATGTTTTCACGGACAGTCATATGAGGAAACAAAGCATAAGATTGAAATACCATAGCAATATCACGATCTTTAGGATCAGAAATCGTGACATCTTTATCGCCAATAATGACTCTCCCCGCAGTGACATCTTCAAGACCGGCAATGAGACGAAGTAAAGTTGATTTACCACATCCTGAAGGTCCAAGTAGAACAGTAAAACCACCCGCTTCCATTTCGAGGTCTATATCATTTAAAACAACAGTCTTACCAAAGGCTTTATTTAATTTTTTTACTTGTACAGCATGCATGATTTCATCCTCGTTACAGGGAATTTACTGGTTCTAATAGGTCTAATCGTGAATAAAGCTCTAAACAAGCTCTTCCGTTATGGTATGGACACTTCCATGGTTCTACTTTTGGTTCATTAAAGTATGGTTGGCCATTACGTTTAGTCTTCCAAAACCATTCGCCATTTTCACGGTCCAACAATTGTGATTGAATTATGTTCCAACAATGGAGCGTCGCTTGAATAAATTCTGGTTTCGGTTCTTTTTGGTAAGCATTAAAAAAACCAACCATGGCTTCTGCCTGAACCCACCAAATTCTATCAGTATCCAGTAAATGGCCTTCTCTCAATTCATTGAATACAGCGCCATCCACATCTACGCCTTCCTTTAAGGTTGTTTGCGCCATTTCTGTGGTAAGACGAAATACATTATTTGCAAATTCACGATCACTTAGCTCAGCTGCAGCTTCATCCATCAACCAAGTACCTTCAATATCATGACCATAAGATATATCGGTTGACACACACTGCCAGTCACGAGTAAAGAAAAGTCCATAATGAAGTCTTTCGTCCACGACTTTATTACAGATTAATTGTAATAAATGTTGTATTTTTTCTTCGACATATGAGTTTTTCCATGCTTTATGTAACGTAGTGTAAGCCTCCATTATATGGAGATGCGTATTCATTGACTTTTCTGCTAGTACACCTTCTGCAGTATCACAAACTAAATGATTATCAATTTCTTTCCATTCACGATCAAATGCCTCTATATAGCCGCCATTCAACTCGTCATATGAATGTTCTTCAATTAGACTGAATATTTTTTTACTTTCTTCAAGAGCCAATTCATCGCCAGAAGCCAAAAAGTATTCACTGAATGCATATATTGCAAAACCCTGATTATATATATGCTTTTGTGAATCCGAAACGTTACCATTTTTATCCAGCATCCAAAACACACCACCGAATTCTTTGTCTATGGCTTTATCCATCATAAATTGGAAGCAGTGCTTGGCCGCATTGAGGTATTTATCTTGGCCTAAGATCCTATATGCGTTAGAAAATCCCCATAATATTCGTGAATGTAACAAGACTGATTTATCAAAATCTTGATCAATCATACCTTCAAAATCTGAATAACAGTAAAAACCACCATTATCTCGATCCGCGTAATTCAACCAAAAATCAAAAATATTATCTGATACTTCAGTACATAACTGTTTTTTAAATTCATGCAGTTCCATATAACTACAACCCCTAAGTTAATAATTCTTCTTTCTCTCGCCACAGCATGGATATTCCATAAAAAAAGGCGGGAGTAACTAAATAAAATACGGTAATTATGGGCAGAACATACCCCACTACTAGCGTCACAATAAGCAGTAAAATCACGGTTATCATGACCCATTTACTATCAACGATAAGTGTTAGTGCATTTTGGATGCTTCCCTTTATATCAGTGCAATAAAAGCTCATTTGAAAAATTGCAGCTATTAATAAAATCACACCAAAACCGACTAAAGGAGCAATTGCTATTCCTAACAAAGCCCAAACACCGTCCATGTTCATGATGGTATAGTTGCTATACCAACCTAATGAAATCGTCGGTAGTAAAATAATCCACCCACAAATATTCGTATGGAAAAACTCACTTTTGAAAGACATTACAATTTCACTTGGACGAACTCTTGCCGCTCCATTTAGATACCTTCGTAACATCACACACACCACCACCGATGCAGGCAAAAATCCAAAAATAACACCGCCAATCATGGTTAATATAAACCAGCATATATTCATATAAGCTAAGCGTGACATCCAAATACAAGCAATGATTAAGGGTGAATTAGAGTTCATGTTTAACCTTTAACTGCGCCGTTAGTAACACCTGCATAAATTTGTTTCTGAAGCACTAGAAATATTACAATTGAAGGAATAAGTATAATGACGATACCAGCAGAAATCGTTGTCCATTCAGTACCAAATACCGATGTGAATTTATACAACGCTGTCGAAACTGTCACTTGTGATGCCTCTGGAAGATACAGGAGTGGGAAATAAAAATCGTTGTATATAAAAATAGTCCTAAGAATAACGATTGTTGCTATCGCAGGTTTAAGAAGCGGTAAAATAATCTTACGATAAATCAGAAAATACGAAGCGCCTTCGATTTTTGCTGCTTCATCTAACTCAACAGGTATCCCTTTCATAAATTGAAGAAAAACATAAATCATTACCACATCAGCTCCGATATAAAGAAGCACAACCGATGCTTTATTGTTAATCAAACCAAGTGTTTTAATCACTTCAAATGTTGCAACTTGTGTCGTTACAGCAGGAATAACCATAGCGATCACATAAGCCAACATGACTAATTTTTTACCTCTAAATTCAAATCGAGATAAGACATACGCCACTTGTGTACCAAAAATAATGGTAAAGATTAGTGAAATAATTAGGATGGTACCTGTATTCATCAAAGCAAGCCCTAAATCACCATCAGTAAACACTTTCACGTAGTTGGCCATATTAGCAAAACTTTCGGGAAGACCAACTTTACTGGTTGCGTAGTACTCCTCTAGTGTTTTAAACGATGCCATAAGCACTGAATACGGCGGCACCAATACAGCAATTGAAGCCACTATCAATGTCATATACTTAAACGACGTCCAAAATACCCAGTGAGGATTTGTTAAGTTCTTTTTAAACCTTTCTTTTCTTATTGTTTTTTTTGAAGCTTCGACTTTTTTTATTAACTCCTGCTCTTCAAAAGAGAGAGAAATATTTTTTGCTGTTTTGTTATTAGTCATCTTAGTGATCCTCTTTAAACAACACTTTTTGTAAAATCATAAATAACACGACTATCATCAACAACAGTATTGCCATCGCAGAAGCCAAACCAAAATCATTAAAATCGAATGCTGTTTCAAGGGTAGCCATGACGAATGTCTTAGTTCCATTCGCCCCTTTGGTAATAATCATAGGGATTTCAAAAACAGAAAGGGATCCAACAAAAGCAAGCAAAGCTTGAAGACCAATAACTAGTTTTATGGAAGGCAAAGTGATAAATCGAAATTGTTGCCACTCTGAAGCACCTTCGATTCGCGCAGCTTCATATTGATCTTGTGGAATAGACTGCAATACACCGAAAAACAAAATTAAGTTAAACCCTAAATAGCGCCATATAGATGCAGCGACGAGAGCCCAATTAACAACGTCTCGATCCATAAGCCACGGTTTAATCCACTCTTCCAGCCCGATTAATATTAAAAAACTATCAAGTGCACCATCGACTTGATAAAAAATCTGAAACACCATTGATGCAGCAACAGCATTCAATACAAAAGGAATAAATAGAAGTGTTTTAAATAAATTTCGACCTGCAAGCTTTGTATTAACAAGCACGGCAAACCATAGTGATATAGTCAACTGAATGATCGCGCCAACAAAATAATAAAGAGTGACAAGCAGTGGATTCATTTGCTCTGGCTCTTCCCATAAATAGGTATAGTTATCTAAACCAACGAAGTTTTTAACCGGCGCATAACCATCCCAGTCTGTTACACTCATATAAAATAATTGACTCGCAGGGTAATAAGAAAAAGTGAAAAGTAGAGTCAATGGTATCGCGAGAAACGCAAATACAATCAACCTTTGTTGTTGTCTCAATGAAAAATTAAACATAAAAGCTCCAAAAATTGCCATTGACTCTGTTTGCATTAGCTTATCGTTTCACTGTTCAAAGCTAACTCCTCTTTGTCATCTTGCCAAATCTTAACGTTACGATTTTTAACTAGCAATGCAAATCAAAAAAAATCATAACAGATTGTGAAAGAGATCAATTTAAAAGCAAAAAATCACTAAAAAATAGCCTATAACTACGATAAACCACATCCCCTACTCTGTTTAAAGTCAGAGATATTATTAATAATAACGTTACGATTTAATGTCACATGGGAAAATTATTTTATACGGAAAATTACAAAGCTATAGACATTATTGTCGATGAAAGTGAATTGATAGGTCGGATATCGAATAAGATAAGTTAGGTGGCAATATAATTAAATGTACGATGTAACCAAGCTAGAGCCAGCTGAGCAGGAACAACATCAATTTAGCAAAGCCCTAGCACAAGAATCAACATTATCGAATCTGACACCACTCGTACTTTGTATCGAATTATGCCAGCACCATTCATTCAAATAACTTTCATTTACTTATCCATGATTAAAGTTACTATATAAGTTTAGCAACAACTTTTCCTACGGTACGTTCAGAACGTATGCTAATAAGCTCCTCATTTATGTTATGAAAGTCGACTATTTTTAATTTAGATACTCTCAACTCCCCTTGCTCCAACAACTTTGAAACAGCTATACCTGCTTTGACTAAAGTTTGCTTCCCGTAATTACCATACCGATGCCCCGAACCTAAGCTTAATTGATGAAAACTCAATCCTTTTGAAAAAGAATTGAGATAATCCTTCGGTGATACCGTTTTAACTAATTCAACCATCTGTCCTTCATATCGAAGAGTCGAAGCTGCTAAAGTATCATAGTCTTTTCCCACACAATCGAGAGCAACATCTACACCTTCTTGGTCAGTAATTTGCATTATTTTCTCAAGGATATTTGAATCTTTATAATCAATGGCATGCGTTGCTCCTAACTTGATTACATACTCGTGATTCTTTGATGAACAAGTAGTGATTATTGTTTTTACACCGAAGTATTTAGCTATTTGTATCGCAAAGCTTCCAACCCCCCCAGAGCCACCCAAAATAACAATACTATTATGTTTCTCAATACAAAGTTTATCAACTAACGCTCGATATGCAGTCCAACCAGCGCAAGGCACAGCAGCAGCAAGTTCAGAGGGTACATTTGGATGAGGAATCATTACACGACTATCTTGTATAGCATATTCGGCAAATCCTCCTGAACTTCTAAACATATCACCATGATAAAGAACTTTATCTCCGACCTTCCAATGCTTAACAGCAGTACCGATTGAAACTACTTCTCCAGCAACGTCCAAACCACCAATAAATATATCATCAACATTATCTACATCGCTGAACCAATGATTAACTTTTGCATCAACTGGGTTAAGTCCAACGCTATGTACTTTAATTAACACATCGAATTCATTTTTGACTTTAGGCACAGGCAAATCTAGCTCTAGAAATTTATCGGTGGTGGCTTGATAAGTTATCGCTTTCATAATTAGTCTCTCAAAAATTTGACGTTGCAGGCCAGTGAGAGCAACGCCATGTTAAATTTGTTGTTTTAATAATAAGTATTAGTTCTTATAGGGATATAAAACTATTCTAATTCTCGTTGATAATAACCAATCAATTTTATTGATTATAAGCACCACTAGCATAATGCAACTCATAGCTATGACTATAAATTTCGATTACATTTCCAAATGGGTCTTCAACAAAAATCATGCGGTAAGGTTTTTCTCCTGGATAGTAATAACGAGGTTTTTCCATACGCTTCTTACCACCTGCTGCCACAATTCTCTCAACCAAACCTTCTACATCTGGGTCTTGAACACAAAAGTGGAAAACGCCTGTTTTCCAATATTCAAAGTTGTTTTCACGGCTTTCTTGTTTTTCAAATTGAAAAAGTTCTATTCCAATTCTATCTCCTGTTGACATATGAGCTATTCGCAACGCCCCCCACCCTTTACCTAAAGCATCCGTGCACATTTCCCCTATGTCGGAATCGTCTTCTACTATATCTGTCGGTTCCATGATTACATACCAACCGAGCACTTCAGAGTAAAATTTAACCGCTCTCTCCACATCTGGTACAGAAAGACCGATATGAGAAAATGTTCTTGGGTATACACTTCTTGTTGTCATTTTTAACTCGCCTTAAGTTTGATAATTACGAGATAGACAATAACAACTGAATACCAATACATTAAATTATGATTTTTTATATAAATCATAATTTAATTTTATAAACAAAAGAGATTATTTGAATTTACCATATGATTCGTTTATGAATGATTTACGATTTTTAATATAATGAATTAACTTTTTTCTACTGACAAATATATAAGTCACCGTTGTAACAACACTTTTTACCGCACCTAAACTATTGCAAATGAGAGAAACTTAAAGGTGAATATATGTCTTCCTGTATTCTCGTGGAGAACATCCATGATAAGCTTTAAACCGATGAGTAAAATTGTAAGGATCGTTATAACCAAGTCTTTGAGAAATCATACTTATCGACCAATCCTTATGATGTAATAGGTCTACAGCCTTTTCCATGCGCAATGAAATTAGTCTAGCTCTCGGTGAACAACCATACAAAGATTTAGTCAACCGATTTAATTGCTCTTCACTGATAAAACATTTAGCAGCCATATCTTTAACCGACCAAAGCATATGCAGTTGAGACTCAATCTGGTTAAACAAAACTTGAACTCGGATGATAGAAGTGGATGTTTTAGCTTCTACGCCTGTTAAAAGTCGAGAAATTTCACTAATTAATAACTTTCGATATGTTGCTCTCCCTCCTATCTCATTATGTAGTAAAACTAACATAGACCAAAGCAACTCACATTCATGAAATGGTACAACACTTTGACTGAACTGAGCCAAATAGTCCCATGGAGAATCTTTTGACATAAGCATCCAAATCATTTTCCATTCATTAGGAGTCTTATTTTCAGGTAACCCAAACCGGAACGGGAGCCCCGCAGGCAAAATAGTCAATGAATTAGGCAATATCGAAACTATGGACTCTCTGGTGATTAACTGTCCTTCCCCATCAAGTGTAAATAATAACGTATGGACATCAGCGCCTAAACGTTCTACTTCATACCCATCTTTTAATTCTGATAACCCAGCCATAAAAATCTGTTGATCTTGTAATTCAGGTAAATCAGATTGAGTGAGAAATCGCTCCTTACACCCTTGAGCCAAATATGTGTGGTCTTTCCATTCTGTCGATGGCTTTATTTCATCGACGACGGATTCGAACAGCTTTTTGTTTTTTTCTAACATGTTAAACATAAGCAACTAAGAATATATTAAATCTAAAATTACAGGAGCAATTATGACTTTACAAGTACAACCTAAAATCACTTTACGTCACATGAGCTCGAGGCTAGTAAAACTTGCATTGCCTGTAGCAATACAAAGTTCATTAGTTGCAATTCTTGCCCTCGCAGACGTTTTAATGGTTAGTGACTTTGGAAAAGAAGCTACCGCTGCTGTGGGAATTGCATCAAAATGGCACTTTGTAGCAATAATGATAATGGCAGGCCTTAGTACAGCAAATGGTACCCTTGTATCTCAATATTGGGGGAAAAAGGACAGCACCACGGCAAAAACAGTAACTTTACAAACTATCCGTATAGGGATATGGATTCTAATACCCGTTACCGTCATTATTACCATCCTTTCTCCTTTAATTATGCTATTACAAACTTCAGATGAAACCGTCATATCTCTTGGATCTGATTATTTGTGGTATAGCTTCCCTGTTTTGATTCTAACTCACATCATTATTGTTATTGAATCGAGTATGCGCTCAACTAATGACGCGATGACTCCATTTTTTATGGCTGCTATTACTGTTGTGCTAAACATATCTTTAAATTTTTGGTTAATTAAAGGTGGACTTGGCGTTGAGCCAATGGGAGTTGCTGGCGCAGCATTAGCAACGACCATCTCACGTTTTGTTCAGGTTGTTATTATGTTGAGTTACATTCAGATAAATCAACATTGGTTGATGACCAGCAAAGTTATCTCAGATCGAGAAAAAATTAGACTCTCGTTTAATAAATTAGCTGTCCCAACAACAACAAACGCTCTTGTCTGGGCAATAGGAACTCTAACCTATCAAATGATTTTTGGTCAGATGGGAACAACGGAGCTAGCTGTATTTAGTATGCTAGGTCCGTTTGAATCTTTGTGTTACTCCGTATTTTTCGGTATTGCTGTTGCTTGCTCAGTATTAACTGGACAAAGCCTTGGTAGGGAAGATTTCTTAGATGCTATAAGGATGTCACGGTTATTCATAAAACTAGTTTTTTGTATTGGGGTTTTTTTGGGAGTAGGACTCTTTATTTCAAGACAATGGCTAGTGGTATGGTTAAACTTAGACAATGCTGAATTCTATCCACTTGCACTGCCTGCAATATCAATTCTTTGTACTGTCATATGGCTAAGAATGCTTAACCTTATAATAATTAACGGGGTCCTTCGAGCCGGTGGTGATAGCAATTTTTGTCTAAAAATGGACTTCATTGCTATGTGGATAGTAGGAATTCCAATCACCGCATACGGAGCGATTATTGCTGAGTTGAACTTCACATATGTCTATTTTCTTCTAGTCTCTGAAGAAGTTGTTAAATTCTTATTGTGTTTCCATCGCTATATGAAATTAAAGTGGGTAAATAACCTCACTTTGACAAATAGTTAACAACCTCAATGGCGAAAGCTATGTAAAATTAATTTTCACAGCAATTTACAATACCATTTTCGAACTTAACGCGCCGCATTATCATCATAGGTATATTTTTGGAAACAACCCCCTTGTTTTAAAAGTTTTAATTAAACGGCAACAATTTCGGCATGCGAAGTAGGCGTTAATATTTCCTTTACACAACAAGATGTTAAATAAAGAGGCATGTATTCAATAAATAATATCATTTCCACTAATTTACTTTTCAATAGAATCCAATATCTAAAACAGAGAGTATTGCTCTATTAGCTGGGAGCCAAGATAATATAGAACTTATGCGATAATCGAAAGCTCTCTCTTGGGTTGCAGAAGAAGCGAACAATATTTTCACTGTTATTGCTTTCGTAATCGCAATTAAACGACATCCCTATGCCTAATTGGTTAAATATGCCGATGATATTCATTATTCAGTCGGCTATGATAGTCTGGTGATTCAATTAATCCCGCCCAATAAATATCTGACCATAGGAGAGTTTGGTTGAAAGTGTTGGATGAACAGCGTCGATAAAAACGATCGATTCACTTGTGGCACAGCTGGCCTTGAGAGAGTCGTAAATCTCTATCAAACTTATTGCTTTTCCTCATCAAACTTATTTGAAACATCCTTGTGTTAGTTGTGATGAAGCCACTATTCATTCCCAAAATCGTATAGTCGATGTAAAACAAATATTTAACGTAGGCGACAATTTGATAGGTATAACAATAGTTATTTTCAGTCAAGTGAACGATAAGGCACATGATTTAAGTAACAGAGTTTGTTTTGATAGCGACCATTTTCAGGTTTGAACTCGTTCATCGCGAATTGTGTTGTATTTGATTTGAAGTTCCAGCTTCTATTCATTGGTCAATGTAATCTTATGGCTAGTAGAATGATCTTCTACTTCACGAAAATAAGTATTATTTTGAAGAGAAAAGAAGGGCGCTTTTTGGAAACAACCCCCTTGTTTTAGTATATATGAGAGTAAAAATCATATTCCATTCATGAATTATTTAGACAAAGTTTCAAGTTTAGATCTAATAAATTCTTCAACTTCATGATTAAAGGTTTTACCTAATCTAGACAGTTCAATTTTCATTGTTACTCCGTCTGGGCTGATTTGAAGGCGAGCATACTTTTTCTTATCATTGAAGCTGGCAAGTTGTTTTTGTTTCCACTCATTTTTAGAAACATTAATCAATGAGTTATAACAACCTAATAAATGGTCTAATGTCGCACGTTGAATTTCATCTACGTTTTCAGAACTACAATTAAAAGACTTCATAGCATTTTCAACAAACATAGGAACATTCTGGTTTGCTTTAAGTAATGTGCGTTCAAGCTTAGCAAGACTGGCGTAAAATGAACTCGGAATACCTTCGCTATCAACAAATACGTCAATTAAACACCCATCGATTTCAGCTGCTTGAACTTTTTTTCTAACCGTCTCTCTACCGATTCCGAGTTCTTTTGCTAAATCATTAATATTATTAATATGTTTGGTATCTCTGACGAGTATAAATGTCTTTCCTTCTTCTCTCCATGACCACTTTTTCACATCCTGAGATGTTCTCATCAGTGACATGATTTGGGCGATCGTCAACTCATCATCAAAAACCCATAATGGTAAAGGTTTTTTTGCTTCAATCGCACAAAATCTACGTCTACTAGAGTCAATTAGAAGTAGACGGTTCGATTCATTATCACGAATAGCGATACCATCAACTTTTATCCCTTCTTTCTTTATTGATGGATAAATATCTCTAACAGCATGAAGGGATAGGGCAGCTTGATTTCTTATATTTAAAGGGTGCGCTATTGTTTTAGATTCTACATCCTCGGCTGAAATCACTTCATAATGAGCTTTTAATTCAACTCCATCTGAAAAAGGAAAAATCTTAGTAAGTGAATCTTGTTTGTGAGGAGCTTTTAAATTTCCTAGTCCTGAATTAGAACTATTTTTTAGGTAATCAGCTTTATTTGAATTACGTATAGGTGCCTTCATTATTTTTACCTTACTTAGCCGCTATAGTGATAATTTCGTTTTTAAATAATTCATAAAATGCAGTAACTGAGCTTTGGGCCAAATCCAATTGATGACTGGTACAAATTTCTTCAGATTTCAGTACATCAAAAATTGTTCTACCAATTTCCGCTGTAGCTGTGAATGCGTCACTATGTGCTATCTGTGCAATAAAGAAATCCGAGCGGACTGTTCTTAATAATTTTTGAATCGTTTTGTATTCGGGCTTACTATTTTTACTATAGTTAACCGCAACCATTTTTAACCATTCGATGTTATTACCTTTGGATGGCAAAGATTCTAGGCGTTTTGCTAAAGAGATCATGAAGTTTGTTGTAGATGCATAATCATAATAACGAGGAGTTATCGGTACAAGTATACAATCAGCCGCTTCAGTAGCAGACCAAGTAATAGGGCTGTCTTGTGGAGGAAGATCAAAATAAATAAAGTCATATTGTTCTTTTAACAATGGAATAATTGTATTTTTTAACTTAGTTAACAACTCCGTTTGTTTGCCTTCATCCAATGACCAATATAAATCTGTGAACCTATCGTCAGTAGGGAATGCGGTAATTACAGATAAATTATCTAGATGCGTCGAAAATGCTGTATTTTTTACAATATCTTCAAAAGAATTACCAGCATCTAGAAACTGTGAAACCTCTCCGTCTGGCTCATACTCATTCAATAATAAATCACACATGGTCAGATATACATCATTTTCTCCAGTACGAATAACCCCTGTACCAGCAGAGCCTTGGGGATCCAAATCAACCAATAAAACATTAGCATTCAATTGTAAATCTAAAGCGGTAGCATTAGCGAGGACAACCGCTGTGCTTGTTTTACCAGTGCCTCCTTTATGATTTTGAACTTCTATAACCTTGGAGTCATGATTTTCACTATATTTTTCTATTCCCCAATAATTCATAAGTGCATGAACTTGTGAATTAGTAAAAAGGTGTGCTCTATTTTGATAAATAGGTTCAGAGATAACACCATCTTCTATAGCTTGCTCTAATTTTTTATTAAATGTAGCTTTTGCTCCACCAAGAAGGCTTCTTAGCTGAGTCTTATTTAAACAATGATTATAGATAAGACGATCAACACCATCCACGAGCTCTTCATCTGATACACGAATCGAATGTTCTTCTAACAAAGTTTCTTGAAGTGTTAGTTGCTCTTTTTGCATCTTCAATCCGATATTGCGGATGTTTTCGCTCATGGTCATATTTTTATCTCCAAATATAATAATACTTAGAGTTTACACAAAAAAATAGTCTCATCAACAACAATTAAACCATTATAAGGATTAAATCCTATAAATTGGTTCAAATTAATTTAATAGGTACGTTCTGAACTGCTCGTCTACTACACTTGGAAACACCCCCCTTGTTTTATTAGTAAATAAACTAACCAATAATTAAGTAAATTAAGTGTGAAAAACGCTGAAACTAAAATGATAAATAGATCTCATTTACTAAATTAAGTCTGAAAAGCGCTCAAACAACCTTTCATCCCAGTTAATAACTAAATTCTACCTGAAAAGCGCTCAAATAATCGGTCATCCCAGTGAACTAAATTCTATCTGAAAAGCGCTCAAATAATCGGTCATCCCAGTGAACTAAATTCTATCTGAAAAGCGCTCAAACAATCGCTCACCCCAGTTAATAACTAAATTCTACCTGAAAAGCGCTCAAACAACCGTTCATCCTATTAATAACTAAATTCTACCTGAAAAGCGCTCAAACAACCGTTCATCCTATTAATAACTAAATTCTACCTGAAAAGCGCTCAAATAATCGATCACCCCAGTTAATAACTAAATTCTACCTGAAAAGCGCTCAAATAATCGATCATCTCAGTGAACTAAATTCTACCTAAAAAGCGCTCAAGTAATCGGTTGCCTCAGTGAACTAAATTCTACCTAAAAAGCGCTCAAGTAATCGGTTGCCTCAGTGAACTAAATTCTACCTAAAAAGCGCTCAAGTAATCGGTTGCCTCAGTGAACTAAATTCTGCCTGAAAAGCGCTGAAGTAATAGATTGCCTCAGAGAACCAAATTCAATCTTAATAACGCTCTAAGAATAAATAATCTCAGTGAACCAAATTAAGCCTTAAAAACGCTGTAACAATAGGTAGTCTCTGTAAAAAATTAACCTTGAAGAACAACGAACATAAAAAACCACTCTATGTCTTAAATTGGAATTCGACTTATTTCGACTCTTATTACCCTAAAAACTATCGATGTTGCCTTAATTAATACTCACTAATAAGCAGAGTAAACGAAATATAATCACTGTTCTTTAACCAACGAAATTTCACTACAAATCTAATAAAGTGCTTTCGGACAATTTTTTATTTCTTCTTCAACTTTATACACGAATGAAATTAAACTATTATAAAACAATATATTAGATTAAATTCACGTCATTTAACAATCGTGAAAAGTTCTATTATGGATCGTAAAAGTAACTTACCATTACTTTAAGTAGGGGAGTATAATCATCCTAGGATTATCCAATATCTAAGTTGTGGATCGTAAAAGTAACTTACCATTGCTTTTAAGCAGGAGAGCACAACCATCCTAGTATTATCCAATATCTAAGTTGTGGATCGTAAAAGTAACTTACCATTGCTTTTGAGCAGGAGAGCACAATCATCCTAGGATTATCCAATATCTAAGTCGTGGATCGTAAAAGTAACTTACCATTGCTTTTAAGCAGGAGAGCACAATCATCCTAGGATTATCCAATATCTAAGTCGTGGATCGTAAAAGTAACTTACCATTGCTTTTGAGCAGGAGAGCACAATCATCCTAGGATTATCCAATATCTAAGTCGTGGATCGTAGAAGTGTTTAAACACCAAATTTATCAGAGAAGGATAACCATACGAGTACGATCCAATATCTAAATCATGGATCGTAGCTACTGAAAACATTAACTAAGTAATTATATATATTAAAATGACAAATCAGAACAAGACTCATAGTTAGTCATATAATTCCTAAGAATCATAAACATAAGGTGTGTGATAGATCACAATTTTCAATTTATTAACCTGTTGATAAAAAAATGATCTCAGTAGTGGATCGTAGGTAATTAACACGTGGATCGTATACATTGATGATCATTCTTCCATGACTAACTTGATCATGCTTACCGGAATTAAAACGTGGATCGTAAAAGCAAATACAAAATAAACTTAAAATACAAATAGTTACCTTGTGATTTCTAAGAGATTAAAAACCATATCATTTAGATCATAGATCAACAAAACATAAACAAAAAAGTGTTTTCTTCATAAATATAATGAAAAAGCAATTGTGGATCTAAATTGCCATTTACAAAAAAAATGTTAAAGTACGCTAAGGTATGGTTATATTGAAAATGTAAATGATTAATAGCACATGTATTTTAGTAGACTCTTTAGCACTATCAGCGTTGCAGTCACTATTAGAAACTGAAAAAAGTAAATCTAAAATTACAGTTTATAACACAATAATAATGTTAAATAAGACTGAAAAATATACTTACATCTCAGTTAATGACGTTATTTCTATTTGCGATCTTGGAAGAAGTTCCGTCGCAGCTACTTTTACATACCTTAGTAGATTAGAATCAACAGAAAGCTGTAGAGCTATAGAAAGAACAGAAGCAACTCCAAGAGCTAAACTGATTTATTTCATAAAAGATTTAGAAGATACAAAACAAAAAGAAAACGAACTAATATCTAAAAAATCGCCTAGCGGAAAAAATTTGCGTGTAGAGTCGTTTAATAATCATATCCCACATCCTATTATAGAAGATGGAGATTTACCCTCAACAAGGGCTGCTCTTCCTTATACTAATCGCTTTTCTAACTTAACAAGTCCTGGAAATACCATTAAAAATGAGTTAACAAGTATTGAGTATACTGATAATGGCGAAGCGTATACTAATAAAGCAAGAAGTCCAATCGGATTGATAAATGACTTTGATTTAAAAGTATTAGAACATTTATTTACGTTAAGTCATTTCCAAATTTTATCTGATATTAATCATTATTCAGAACATTCTCAGTCCAGTGTTCGCTTTATGATAAGAATGATCGATATTTTAAAATTAGGTAAGTATGGACAAGATGCAAGAGTTGAAATTAGTGAATCAATAGATAGAATATTACATACTATTTATTCTTTTAAAAATAATGATTTTTTGGGGCATATAGATGCTGTAACTACTGAGCACTTTAGTTTTTTAACTTATGTTAAAGGAATAAGTGCAAAGCAAGGAAGTATAGATGAAAGTCAGCATCCATATATGGCGGTTTCAGTAAAATGGGACAGTGAAATTGTTTCATATATGACAAAATATAAAAAACATTTTGTTATCGGTGAAAAAGCGAGCATTATATCCCCATTATTAAATAGAGTATATCTAAAATTAAGATTGCTATATTTTTCTAAAAATAATGATTTTAATCAAAAGTTTAAAAATCTTGTTTTTAAAAATCCAGAACTTACTTTGATAGAGCTTGTACGCTACGTTTGGAGTAATGCAGACGAAAATGAATTTAAGGTTTTAGTTAAGGACTTAATAGGTGAACTTAAACTTAAAAATAATCAACAAAATTTGAATTTCTTCAATTTAAATAATGGGTCAATTCAAGTTAGATTGGATTTATTAGGCTTTGTGATTGTGTTTGAAATACCTCATTACAACAACACTCGAAGTAAAGGAAATTTTTTTTCTAAAGTATATATCGTAGGTGATACTAAACATATCATAGAAGACTCTGGTGCAGTGTTTAATCCAAATAGTAATAACCAACCAATTCAAAAAAATGCTCTTGCAGAGTTATTTAATGATAAACCAGTTAAACATAGAGTAGTCCTACCGAATCATGTTAAAGAAATTGAAAACTCTATCCAATTTAAAAACTCTAGAAGTAGCTATTACTTGAAATTTTATATTCATGGTATCGGACAAGAATTTACGATTACGCAATATCACAGTGTTTTTGAATTGCAAAATATGTATGAAAATATAGCGAAGCTTATTGGAAAAAATGTAGATTCAGTGTCTTTATTTTTTGATTCTAAGAAGTCTAAATTAAAATTTTTTAATCACCTTACAATCGATGAATTTAATGAAGCTTTAGAAGTAACAGGATTACCAAAACACACTTTATTAGATATGTTAGCTAATAATCTACGTTCAATAAAACAAATGAAAGATACTGGTTGGTCGACAGTTGGTAAGCGGTTAGTTAAGTAGTGAAGCTCTAGCCCGCCTCATTGATTTTCACGTTCCATGGCATAAGATCCGACATATCACTACCTGGCTATACAATTTCGTTTTCCTGTTACGACATCATACTCAACTAAAAACCGCCGCTGTCCGCTGTTTCACCAGAAATTCTATTATTCTTTGCAATGATTGAATGTCTTGTTGCTCTATCATTTTTATTTCCTGTTAAGAAGGGCTTTGACTAGCCTGACGGGAAGTGACTTCTCACCGCCTTATCAGGCGATGCTTCTTATTTCGTTAGCCAATGCTCGATAGTATCGAGTCTTACGCCGCTTCCATAAGCAGAAACGACTGTCCAGCCGCTTTTAATTCCAGAATACCTTTGGCACGGATATTAAGAGCGGCATTTAGATCCCAATCAACGCGTTTGCTCCGTTGATATCCGATACAACGGGTGGGGCAGGTGAGCGCTTACATATTATTTACCACAACATTTTTTAAATTTTTTCCCACTATTACATGGGCAAGGCTCATTTCGCCCTTTTTTTCCTGTCTGCAAAGGTGTATCGATTATTAAATGCTGCATTAATGTAGATGCAGGATACCCAGCTACGAGTAATTTTTGCATTTTTTGCAAATAAGGATCAACGTGTTTGAAAAAATGTTTGTACCCCTTACACAAATAGTTATGTCCTATCTCTCCTGAAGGCGAGATAGCAAACCGATGCTTTGGGCATCCTCCGTAACAGGCGGCTAGGTATTCGCAATTACGACAATCTGTTGTCAATGATTCTGCTTTACTTAGACCGAAGGCAATGGCTGCGTTGCTGTTATTCATTTCAGTAATCGTCTTAATATGGATATTACCCAGTTTATGTTCCGGGTAAACAAAGTGATCGCAATTATAAAGATCTCCATTTGATTCTAGTGCAAATGCATGCCCACAAGTGGGAGATAAAACACATAAGCCTGCAGGTTGACCACACCATACATTGAGAGCGATATCAAACATCTGAACTGATATTTGGCCTATATCTCGTCTAACCCATACATCGAATATTTGATTTAAAAACTCTCCAAACTGCCAAGATGGTACTGACCATGGGGCTAAAGTGGCCATGCTTTCACCAGGCATTACTAACTTTAATGATGGAGGTTCTGGTGCGTTAGATATACGTTCGACTAAAGGAATAAATTGCATATGCCTTGAACCAATGGATATCAAAAACTGATAAACCTCTTTGGCATATTGTGCATTGTGTTGTCCTACAACAGTTAGAGTATTAAATTCGATGTTGTATTTTTTTAGAATATTAATTGCACCCATCACTTGTGAGTACGTGCCTTTGCCAGAGCGAGTTTTGCGATACTTATCATGTAAGTGTTGTGGGCCATCTATTGACAAACCAATAAGAAAATTATGCTTAGCTAAAAATGCCCCCCATTCGTCATTTAAAAGTATGCCGTTAGTTTGTAAGCTGTGATGAATGATCTTTCCATTTGCGTACTGTTTACAAAGCGCTACGGCTTTTTTGAAAAAAGAGATCCCCATTAATGTTGGTTCGCCTCCTTGCCAAGAAAAATCCACATGCTCGCCTGATTGTGCTGCAATATGCTGGATTATGTATGTCTCGAGGGTTTCATCTGACATTCTCCAATTATTATTTCTATCAGGGTAAAGGGCTTCTTTTTCTAAGTAAAAACAATAGGAACAATCAATATTGCAGACCGAACCCGTTGGCTTTACCATCACGTGGCATCCAGTTATTTTATCCATGTTGTTCATTCCTACAATACTTTTATTATTTATGTAATAAATTCAATGAACCCTACTAAAGTAGCGTGCGCTACTTTAGTAGGGTTTTTAGGGTTTTTATTTATACTCATTATAACAGTACATTTTTATTATATCCATGCTATTGCTTAATGTTATAATTGTTCTTTTAAGGCTAGTTTTGCTACCTACGTCAAATATAGTAATTATAAATGTAGCAATTGCTACATTTATAATTACTATATTACTCTATTAATAAGCAATATAAGGTGATACATCATGAAAAAAGAGCTTTTCTCCAAGGCACAAAATTTAGGCAAAGCATTTATGCTGCCTATTGCTGTCTTGCCAGCCGCTGGCTTACTATTGGGAATTGGAGGTGTGTTTTCCAATCCTATGACAATTCAAACATATCCTGTGCTTGATATTCCTTTTTTACAGGCAATGTTTATTTTATTACGAAGCGCAGGAGAGGCTGTATTTGCGAACTTAGCTTTGTTATTCGCAGTAGGTGTGGCTGTTGGTCTAGCCAAAAGTGATAGAGGTACTGCTGGATTAGCTGCAGTACTTTCTTTCTTAATCATGAACATCACAATAAAAGCGATGCTAATGATAAATGGAGACTTGGCAACTGAAAACCTTAAAGGGGTAGGACAGGCAATGGTGTTGGGTATACAAACCCTACAAACTGGTGTGTTGGGCGGAATATTGTCAGGTTTACTTACCGCAGTTCTCCACGGCCGTTATCACAAAATTGAGCTTCATTCTCTATTGGCATTTTTTAGTGGTTCACGTTTTGTTCCTATTGTTACTTCATTTGTTTCCATTTTTCTCGGTGTCTTCCTTTATTTTTTCTGGCCATATTTTCAATCAGGAATTTCCAGTTTAGGTATTTTAGTGGAATCGACAGGTTATGCCGGTAGCTTTTTCTTTGGTGTGACTCTAAAAACATTACTGCCATTAGGTTTGCATCACATTTTTTATATGCCCTTTTGGTTCACTAGCGTTGGTGGCGAAATGGTTATCAATGGGGAATTAGTGCAAGGAACTCAGAAAATCTTTTTTGCCCAATTGAGTGATCCTAACACTGTAAAATATTTTGAAGGTGTATCTCGGTTCATGTCAGGTCGCTTTGCAGACTTTATGTTTGGATTACCAGGCGCTGCTTTAGCTCTTTATCACTGTGCTAAACCAGAAAATCGAGTCAAAATCATGGGTATCCTTGTATCGGGTGCATTGACCGCATTTGTAACAGGTATTACAGAGCCTCTAGAGTTTATTTTCTTGTTTTCAGCCCCCCTTCTTTATGTTTTCCATGTTATCGGCGTTGGGCTTGCATTTATGCTTTGTCATATGTTTGAGGTGACAGTCGGTCAAACTTTCTCTGGTGGTGTTATTGATTTCATTTTATTTGGTGTTTTACAAGGTAACGCTAAAACGAACTATCTGATGCTGTTCCCTATTGGTGCATTCATGTTTTGTTACTACTACTTTACATTCAGGTTCCTAATTACTTGGAAAAATCTAAAAACACCAGGACGTGAAGATGATCAAATGGAAAATGACGTACGGACAATCGTTGAAGGTGATGAAAAATTAGAAGCTATTCTTCAGGCATTTGGAGGCAAAGAGAATATTTTAGACCTTGATTGCTGTGCAACTAGGCTAAGAGTTAACGTTGTTGATCCATCACTTGTACAAAAAGACGATTTTAAGCGCTGCGGAGCTATTGCTGCCATAGCAAATGGTCAAGGTATTCAAGTCGTTTTTGGCCCTCACGTTTCGGTTATAAAAAATCAATTAAACGAATATATGCAGAGTGCCTAATCTCAATTTGGCATATTCAGGGGGATATTCCCCCTGATAATTTAACTTTCATTTGACGGAGATTATATGAAAGCCGTTGTTCTAATGTTTGATACATTAACAAAACACCACATTTCTACTTATGGTGGAGATGCTATTACACCCAATTTTGAGCGTTTAGCTCAGCACAGTGTTAAGTTTAACAATTTTTATGTTGGTAGCATGCCTTGTATGCCAGCAAGAAGAGAAATACATACTGGAAGATATAATTTTTTACATCGAAGTTGGGGGCCTTTAGAGCCGTTTGATTTCTCCATGCCGGAGCATTTATCAAAAAATGCTATCCACACTCACTTAGTGACGGATCATAAACATTATTGGAGGGATGGAGGTGCAACTTATCACCCTCGGTACACCACGTTTGAGTTTATCCGGGGTCAAGAAGGAGATAGTTGGAAAGGGCACGTTGAGAAACCAAATGTCAATTATGATGGTAAAGAAGAGCAAGCCATCATTGCGCGTCGTGTCAAGCGGATGACTCAAGATGCTATTAACCGTACTTATATGAAGTCTGAAGCAGAACATACATTAACTCGAACAATAGAAAAAGGATTAGCATTTCTTGATACGAACCATGAGCAAGACGATTGGTTCTTGCAACTTGAGTGCTTTGATCCGCATGAACCTTTTTTTGTACCGGATAAGTACTTGAATATGTATGGTTGTTGCCAATCCGATTTTGACGGGTGGATGTATTATAACGCACATACAGACACACCAGAAAAACAAGTCCTCATTAGAAAATTTTACCAAGCATTGATCACTATGTGTGACGAGTATCTGGGCAAAGTACTTGATAGTTTTGATGAGCATAATTTATGGGAGAGTACTATGCTCATGGTTTGTACAGATCACGGCTTCTTGCTTGGAGAGCATGAGTGGTGGGGTAAAAACATCATGCCCGTTTACAATGAAATTGCAAACACACCGTTTTTTTTATGGGATCCTCGTTATTCGAAACAAGGTATAGAGAGTAACGCATTAGCTCAGACTATTGATATTCCAGCAACCTTACTTGATTATTTTAAGCTAGAAATTCCCAATGAGATGGAGGGGCGTTCCATTTCTCAAAGTCTATTGACTGGCTCAAATGTGCGGGATTATGCTTTATTCGGTTATTTTGGAGCACATATTAATATTACTGATGGCAAATATATCTATATGCGTGCACCTAGAGAACGTAAAAACACTCAAAACGAGTATACTTTAATGCCCACTCATATTGATAGCCGTTTTACTGTAGAGAACCTTGCTTTAGCAGAGCTCTGCGATGGCTTTAAATTCACACTCGGTGCTAAAGTGCTAAAAATTCCCAGCTCTATTAATTACACCAATGCATTCCGATTCGGTGACAAACTATTTGATCTAACGTCGGATCCAAAGCAAAAAAATCCAATATGTGATCATGACAAAGCACTGGAAATGTCGCATGCTATCAATATCGAGTTGGAAAAAAATGAAGCACCTTCGGAGTTATATTCAAGGTATGCATTAGAGTCGGTAAATTTGACTAATATCACTGAGGATTATATTTCTTTTAATAAGTATCAATCTAGCTTGTTTCGAAATGCAAATCTTTCCCACCATAGTGTTGCTGAAGGATTGGAGGTCGTTGTTAATATTAGCGATGATCGAACTGCTATGTTGAAAGAAGTAAATGATCAGATTAAAAACCTTGGCCGAGCAGTTAATCCTCAAGATGTATTCAATATAGCAAGGTCGTTGTATGTAGGGGAGCAATTGAAACGAGCGACTTATCAACTCAACATGGCGATGAGGTATTATTAATGAGGAGTCACCACGTTGGAATGCCAGAGTCTGTGTCCATAGTCGCTCATGGTTATAGTGCGCAGATAAAAATTAAAGGCGCGGAACTAGTCTCTTTCTATTGTTTGGACAACAATCAAAATTGGATGTGGAAAGGAGAGTCGTGGCCGAATTCTGCGCCTATTTTATTTCCAATTGTGGGTAATTTAGTTGATGGTATGTATCGATATAATGGAAAGCGTTATGCACTCAATCGGCATGGTTTTGCTCGTAATAAGTTATTTCATATTACAGAGCGTACTGAGGAAAAAGTGACTTTACAGCTTTGCTCCAGTAATGAAACACGGGAGCAGTATCCATTTGACTTTGTACTCGAGGTGACATTCTCGCTCCAACCAAGAGGGTTAGAGGTGTCTTATAAAATATCAAATTCAGGAAGAGAAGCGATGTGGTTTTCAATTGGCTCACATCCAGGACTTGAAATTGGACGTAATGCTGTGGTGAAATTTGAATTTGTATCGCAACCTTTTATAGGAAATAAAGGGTTTACGTCACTCACTGAACAGGCAAATATCTCAATTCTTGATAAGAAAATAGTACTTGAACAATGGGACTTTTCTAACGGCCCTCTTTACTTTACAGATTTGCCAGCTCAGAGTATTGTGCTTGAAGATCAAACGTTTGGGATGCGTGTTATCGAAATTGATGACTCTCCTTTTTTCGCGCTTTGGAAGCTGAAAGGTGAAAATTTTATTTGTTTGGAACCATGGCAAGGGATTACTTCTAGTGGAGAAGAAGAGAGTCTGCCCGAAAAACGAGGCATGATAAGGCTTGAAGCTGATAATCAATTCAACACATATTATAGGCTATTGACGACTGTTTCATAGATAAGGCTTGAACTCACTATTTGTAATCTATACATTGTTTAGCAAATTGCAACCAATGAATAATGGTACTACTGTGAGTTTACCTTCTATTACTCAACAGCTTAAATCAGCTCGTGGCAATATGACAAAGTCTGAGTTAAAGATCATGGACCAGTTTCTTCGTGATCCAACCTCAGTAATCAGCTCTTCAGCGCGTGAATTTTCTAAATTGGTTGGTGTAAGTGATGCATCAATTATTCGTTTTTCACAAAAGTATGGATTTACTGGTTATTTAGAAATGAAGGAGCGCTTAAATCAAGAGTTAATTCATTCCCCAGTGAATAAACCCCAAGCTATAAGCGCTGATATTTTTATAGAAGACACACTCGCTGACACAGTGGATAAAATATCTTCAATTATCAATCAGTCAATTGAAGATACAAAGAAACAACTATGTTTAGAGGATTTAGAGCGTTGCGTTAGTCGTATAGATAATGCTAATCGTGTTTTCTTTATAGGTATGGGTGGATCTGGTCTAACAGCTCAAGAAGCACAGTATAAATTTTCTCGCATTGGTGTTGACGCTACGGGATTTTACGAAAAACATGCCATGACTTATAAGATTCAATATACTAACACTCAAGACGTTCTGATTGCTGTATCTCATACAGGCACAAAAAGTGAAATTATTGATACTGCTAACACGGCAAAAGAAAATGGAGCTTTTTGCATAGCAATCACCAACAATCGACAATCAGAGCTTAGCCGTTTATGTGATCTTACGTTTGATAATTGTAGCCAAGGGGAGTTATACCAAGGTGACTCTATTGGTACTCGTGTGTCTCAGATGTTCGTTGTAGATATTATTTATACTGAGTTAGCTAAGCGGAGATTTGATAGTATCAAATTTGAAAAACTAATGATTAAGAACAAAATTAATCCTTGAGTATTAGTGGCAACGATAACAGTTATTTATAAATCGAAAATAATAGTGTAGAGCTATAGATCCACGAGTTGTCGATAAAGAATAAAAACAGAGGTTCTTCTCCTCCTACATGGGGTTGAAAGTACGATAAAATATCAGGTATAAATAGATTGGATTGTTTGCCTATCAATACGCAAAAAGTTGAAAATTAAGTGACTCAAAATGTAAATAACCTGAACTGCGGATAAAATTTGAACTAATTGCTCAAGTCGGAATTCTGATCGTTTGATGATAACCACAAATCGCAAGAACTTGGACATGTCTAATTTAGAATCGATTTACACTGATCTCGATGATTTCTGTCTATTCCTTATCCTCCAATAGGAAAATCACCTCGTTGAAATAGGATTAAAGCAGCGAAGACATTCCTGTGACTACTCACCGCCATCATCAGGCGAGGGTTTACGGCGAAAAAGCTAAAAAGCTTAGACAAACTGGTCTTGATGATGAGCAGAGTTTGGTTACAGAGGTATATCCGCATTTAACGTTCCTGAGAATAGAAATGTACGTCTACTTAATGTCAAAGAAAAGTTTGCTGACAAGGTACTCCAAACAGAACCATTACCGCCTTGTGTTATTAGACCAAACGGATTTTTTCTGACTTAGAAGTCTATTATAAAATGGCGAAACCTGGCAGAGCTTATGTATGTGGTAGTGGAAATACTTGATTAAACCCTATTCATGGTCGAGGTTTGGCCAATTTATGTATACTAGTGATTGATAAAAATGAGCGCGAAATTAGTGTCGGTGGACCAGAAGTCTTATCGATAGATCAGATTGCATCGCTTGCTTTTGATGTTCAAAAGCGAACGATTAAAGTGATATATTTATCAGATGTGTTGAGAAAAGCCATTTTATTTATTGCCGCTCGGGTTCCTGAGCGCTTTGGTGGTGCGGTTGAGTCTTTCTTAACCGTAGCGCAAAAGATATGATCGCGCCTGCATACGGAGACAGAACGTTACGCGAACGTTTTAGAGAATTATATTTTACAGGTCATTAAATTCTGATAAATATTCATATGAATGATTTAGCGTTTTTGCCGTAAAACTTCGCTCTATGAGGGTAGGAAGCTAAGTGGGATTTATACTATACGTTATGAATTGAGGATCTACTTGTTGTTTCGTTTACAGAAGAAAATTGCGTACTGTAAAGCGTAGTAATATAATAAAAAATTATTGTATTACTAATGTCTAATTGGCTATTGGGCATCAATTGACGAGGAAAGAGCAATGCAGTCCATTACATACCAAAAATCCACGGATACATTTGCTTTAAAAGAACTCCCTGTTCCGACGCTTGAAACTGAAATGGATGTTGTTGTAAAAGTATTTGTTGTAGGGTTGAACCCTGTCGATACCAAAGTGAATATCTGGAACAGTATAGTCGACAATATGGATGATAGTTTTGTTGGTGGACTGGATGTTTCTGGTGAAATTGTTGAGGTTGGATCTCAGGTCACTGATTGGAAAGTAGGAGATCAAGTACTTTATCATGGTGATATGCGACGAGCTAGTGGCGGTTTTGCTCAGTTCGCTGTCCATGATAGTAGAACTCTGATTAAAAAACCTAAAGTAAGTCATGAAGTTGCAGCTGCTACTCCATGTGCAGCCTGGACGGCTTATAGAGCACTATATGATAAAATAAAAATCGCGGGAAGTAGGAGTATCTTTATTGCAGGTGGTGCAGGTGGTGTAGGTAGTTTTGCAATCCAGTATGCTAAATTGGAAGGTATAGAAACCATTATTACCACCAGCTCAGAATCGAAACATTCGTATGTAAAGTCTCTTGGGGCAACACATGTGATTGACTATAGAACTCAAAATGTTATCGACGAAGTAATGAAAATAACAGGAAATTTAGGCGTAGAGTATTCGTTGGACTGTGTGGGAGGTGACAACGTCACTATTTGTGCAAATGTTCTAGGTTTTGAAGGTGAAATGGTCGAGTTAGTTGATGTAGTAAATCCTACTCTAATTGTAGGCGCCAAAGCTAATGGACTAAGTTTCCATCAATTAAGTTTGGGGTCTGGTCATGTAAATGGTGATAAAGGCCGTAGTACTATTGTGAATACGGGATTGGCTGTTTCTAAATTATTGGAAAACGGGCGGGTTGACGTTCCAGAACTACAAGTTATCTCGTTACCTGAAGTACCCCAGATGCTGAAAGAAATGAGGAACAAAAAAACATTGGGTAAAGTTGTAGTAAAAGTCGCAGAATAATTGTAAAAAGCTCGGTTTTATATCGAGCTTTTTAGTTAGTTTACAGTTTATAACTATTTCGCTGTGTAGGATTTTTTGTCGACATCTAATTTCCAAATTTTAAAATTAGATGTTTTGGGATTTTTAAAGTTCATTTTTCCATCAACAAAAGTATGGAGGTTGTTGGACGAAATGTATAGTTGGTTATCTGGTCCCCAAGCTAATGTATCTGGCCAAACCATATTCTCATCGTAAGTTAGACGAGATACATCCCCAGTTTTTCCATCCCGTTTCATTATGCCGTTAATTGTTAAGCCAGTCATATATAAGTTATTATCGCGGTCAGCCGTCATCCCATCAGTATTCGAAGGAAGATTTGTTACCGTTTTCACACTAGCTTGAAGCTCTGCTTCTGAACGCTTAAAATCTCTTAAAAGAGCAGTTTCAATTGAGTAAAGTGTATTACCTGTTAGGTTAGTCCAATATAGTGTCTTTTTATCGCCTGATAATGCGATACCATCTGCACCTGTTAGCATCGGATTTTGTGATAATACAGGCTTCCCATTGATGTTAAAAAAGAAGTTTTTATCATTGTTGGTGAACTTTGTTCCTGATAAGACTCTTTTTGCAGTGTTTGTATTGCTATCATAAACGATTAGTCCACCGTCGAGTGGTTGACAGAGAATACCTGAATCAGTGATATAAGCAAAGCCAGAGTCGTTGTCAACGGCAACATCATTTAAGAAAGAACATGTTCTACTAGAGTCTTTATCTGTAAACTCGTAACGTTGGATTTCCTTATTTTTTCCAATATCCCACAAGATAAGCTTTTCATCACCAGCCTTAGTTGGTTGATCTGCTACGTGGCCTTGATCAAGGATCCACATTACGTTGTCCCTATCGATTTCAAATCCTAAAACGGCTTTTAAACCTTTTGGATTATTTATATCGTTTAGTTCTTCTGATGGATATGGGACTAATGAATAGCCGTCACTTGTTTTGGTTAATTTAGATAGTGTAGCGGGTATATCAGGCCCTCCCCAACGCGCAGTGGTTACATACAGTTGACTTTCCTTATCGACCTTTACACCTTGCATCAAAGCTTTTCCATATAGCTGGCTAGTTTCCCAGCGCTGTTTTATTTGCTTATCTCTTATCAAATATGGTAGCGCATCCCATTCTGCAACGATTTCTAATTTTGGTTCAGGAGCGGCAATCACTGATGCTGAGAGTAAAGTAAGAGTGAGAAGTGATTTTCCTTTCATTTTTATATCCTAATGTTATTGGTGTTATTGGTGTTATTGGTGTTATTTTTTTACTTATAATTTGGTCTCTAGCAAACCCTTTGAAGCAGAGTTTGCTAGAGTGAATGTGCCAACCTATTGTTAGGCAACAAGTGCTATTGCATTTTCGATCAATGAACGTAGTTCTGCCCATTTTCCCTGAGATATTAATTTCTTATCTACCATCCAGGAACCTCCGCAACATATAACAGAAGGCAGTGCTAGATAGTTATTAATGTTAGAGGGTGTGATACCACCGGTTGGCATAAACTTGAGTTTACTGTATGGAGCAGAGACTGCTTTTAAGGTTTCCACTCCTCCATTCGCTTCTGCTGGGAAGAACTTAACTGTCGTTAGTCCTAAACTCATCGCTTGCTCCATCTCACCCGGAGTAGCGACACCTGGAATTATATGTATTTTTTTTGATACGCAGTAACGAACAGTCTCTGGATTAAAACCAGGTGATACGACCAATTTTGCCCCAGCTTTAATAGCTAAGTCTGCCTGTTCTTTGCTTGTGATAGTTCCAGCAATCAATAACATCTCTGGGAAATGTTCATTTATTGTTTTGATGGCATCTAATGCACAAGAAGACCGAAGTGTTAGTTCAGCTATTGGTAATCCGTTCTGTATTAAGGTTTCAGCCAACGGTAGTGCGTCATTTAGATTTTCAATCTGAATGACAGGAACAACTTTAGCTTTTGCCAACAATTCGATTTCTGTTTGCATTAGTTGGTTACCTTAGATTTAAACGCAGTAACTATCTCAGCAGATGGAATAGGTGCGACAGCCCCATATCCTGTTGTTGTTAAAGCAGCTGCGCAGTTTGCATATATTAAGGATTCTTCTAACGATTGTCCTTTTACTACTTGGCTTAAAAAAGCACCTGAGAAGCAATCTCCTGCACCTGTCGCATCTACAGTATTAACTTTATGCCCAGTGGTGGTGAACCGTTGATCTGCTGTTGCTACCATCGCTCCTTCTTTACCCATCTTAAGTACAATTACTTTGGCGCCAAGGTTCAGGTAATAATCTGCTATCTTATTTGCGTCATCCAGACCAGTTAAGAGTTGTGCTTCATCAAGGCTTGGCAAGCAAAAGTCTACTTGTCGAATAGTTTCATGAATAATTGCTTTTGCACGTGATAGCGGCCAGAGTTTTAATCTTAGATTAGTATCGAAAGATACTTTAGTACCACTCGATTTTGCTATCTCAATTGCTTGAAATACTGCATCACTTGAAGAGTCGCTTATCGCGTGTGTAATTGCGGAGGTGTGTAGTAATTTCGCACTTTTTATCGCATCTTCAGGTAATTGTTTTGGTGTAACAAGTGAAGCAGCAGAACCTTTACGATAAAACGTAAAATGGTGTCCTCGATCATCATGAGAAATAAAGTAGACACCAGTTGGGGCATAGGAATTTCTCACGACAAAGTCGGTATTAACTCCTTCTTTTTTCCAAAGATCGATAAATTGGTCGCCAAATACATCATTTCCAATGTGTGCAAGTACTGCCACTTTTGCACCTTGACGCGCAGCACTGATTGAGAAATTTGATGTGTCGCCACCAAAACCACTTAGATAAGAGATTGTTTCTTGTTGACCAGGTATTTGAGAAAGCTCAAATAAGGGCTCTCCAAATGAAATAATATCAATAGTCATTTTTGTTGCCTCATGTTGAATAGTTGGAAAGCGAAGTTTTAAGCTATCCAACTAGTAGGGATTTCAGAGAGTTAGATTCGGCCATATTTAGCGAGACCATCTCGCAGAGAACCACTTTCGATGATTAGCTTAGCCTGTTCTAGTTCACGTGAATCGATAGACTGAGACTCACGAAGAACCGCTTCAACATGTTCTTGAGGTACACACACAACGCCATCAATATCACCTACAATTAAATCTCCAGGACGAATAAGTGCTTCTCCGATTTGGACTGGTTTGTTAGCTGCGACTGTTTTGAAACGACCTAATGTTGTGCCCGGTGAAATGGTTTTGGAAAATACAGGGAAATCGTAGTCACGGCGGATTTCGTTAATATCGCGCATGCCGCCATTTAAAACTGCACCTTCGTGTTTGTTAGCAACAGCGCCAGCGGTCATCAGTCCTCCCCATACTGCGACGGTTTCAAGTGCTTTGTCACCAGATATAACTACGACGCCACCTTCTTGGGATTCATCGATTGCGTCCAGTGCATGTTGAGGTGGCATTTTTTCTAATGTAGCTTCTTCTACAATAGTAATAGCGTAGCCAACGATTTTTTTATCATTGATACGGTTTTTTATATCAAATGGGAGATACATGGTCTTACCTAAAAGCAGATCACAGGCATCTGCAATAGAAGCTGTTGAAAAAATGTCGCGATATCCTTCAATGATTTGTTTGCTATACATGATTTTGTCCTTTGTTGATAAATTTAGTATTTAGGTGTGAGAATATGTAAGTGATGAAACTATGGATTAACCCAACTGGCTGGTTCTGAACCTTCGAACACACGAAGAACTTCCTTTGCGCCTTTGTGTTGAAGTTCAACAACAGATTCTTCGGTAAACCAAGCGGTATGATCAGTACAGATTGCGTTTTGTAACGTAAGTAAAGGGTTTTCGAGAGGAACAGGTTCGGTTTCAAATACATCGATACCTGCAGCATGGATTCGGTTTTCGTTTAAAGCGTCAAATAAAGCTAGTTCATCCACTAGACCACCACGGCTAGTATTTACGAGTACAGCCATGGGTTTCATTTGACGGATGAGGGTTTCATTAATCATATGATGCGTATTTTCGTTTAAGGGGGCATGCAGAGATATGAAGTCAGCTTCTTGTACGAGTGTATCTAGCTCAACTTTAGTAACTCCAGCTTCTTCGGCCTGTTCTAAAGTAAGTGCGGGGTCAAATACAAGAGTTGAGCAAAATCCTAATCCGGAAGCTTTTTGGGTAAAGCACCGGGCAATGCGACCAAAACCGACTACACCAAGAACCTTACCTCCCATTCTAGGAATTGGTTCTGCTTGACCAATCCCCCATTTTCCGTTGTGGACATCCCGATCTCTAGTTACTACACGTCGAGTAGCTGATACCATTAATGATATTGCATGTTCAGCTACATCTTCTGAGCCATAGTCGGGTACGTTTGCTACATAAATGCCGTTGTTTTTAGCATGATTAAGGTCGATGTTGTCTACACCCACACCATATCTCACTATGACTTTACACTTTTGTGCCGCATCAATTATTTCTGCGTCCACAATAGCTTCTCTGACCATAATGGCATCCGCGTCTTTCACTTCTTTTAATATTTGATTTTTTGGTGTTCCAATTTTCAATACAGTGAATTGGGGATCAAAAAAATTCAGCACCTTGGCTTCCTCTGTGTAATCGAGATATCCAGGTTCAATAACTACTACTTTTTTCATGGTTATTCCTTGAATCTAACATGTTAGTTTTTTTGTATTTAAATTTGTAATCTTAATTTCCGCAATGTTTAATGTTATTTTATGTGACTATTGTCACTAATATAGCACTTGAAATTGCTAACAAACAGAAAGTATGACTGTGATCACTTAAATTCAGTAAGCTATCAGGCGAGAATGAGTTGGAAAACTGAAATGTCAAAAAGGAATATTATAATGAAAAAAACAACCCTATGTCTTGCTCTTTCTATCGCAGTTTCGGGCGTAATTAGTACACAGGCTTTCGCTGAGACACACATTCGTGTTGGTCATGGAGCGGCAGACACTTACCACATGCATAAAGCTTGGGTGAAATTTAAGGAACTTGTTGAAAAAGATTCCGGGGAAGAGATCACGGTTGATATTTTTCCTAATGGTCAGATAGGAGGGGATCGGGAGTTAACTGAAGCTGTTCAGTCAGGCATTGTTGATATGACTGCCCCTGTTGTTGAAGTTATGGCTGGTTGGGATCCGGCATTTTCTGTTCCTGGTCTTCCGTACACTTTCGTTAGTAGAAAAGCAGCACTTGATGCGCTTAATGGTGAATTTGGTCAAATGCTACTTGATAAAGTAAGTAAATTTGGAATCAAAGGCTTGGGCTGGATGGAAAATGGAATCCGCAATATAACTAGTAATAAATGCCCTATTGAGAAGCCTTCGGATCTAACCGGTGTAAAAATTAGAACCATGCAAGTTGAAGCTCATATGGATGCATTTAAAGCAATGGGGGCGAATCCAACTCCAATGTCTTTTAATGAGGTGTACTCTGCACTTCAACAAGGTGTTGTAGATGCACAAGAAAACCCACTTGGTCATATTTATTCGTCACGTTTTTATGAAGTGCAAAATTGCTTAACTCTTTCTGGCCATGTCTATTCAACTCATATGGTGCTAGCAAATCCAGATTTCTACGAAGGGCTGTCAAGTTCAGAAAAAACAATAATTGATTCAGCTCTTACGCGCGCAATAGATTATCAACAAGAAGTAATTGCCAGTGAAGAACATGAGCAATTAGCCGCGATTAAAGCAGCTGGAGTTACGATAACAACACTGTCTGACGAAGAAGTGGCGGAATTTCAAAAAGTGACTGCGCCAATTCGCGAAAAATACACGAATTTAGTTGAGCCCGAATTGATTAAAGCACTAAACAAGTAAAAACCATCGGAGGCATGACTTGATCAGCTTCGATAACTGGTCAAGTCAGAGGAATTTTAAATGAAATGGTTGAAACTAATTGACGAAAACGTAGAAGTTTGGCTGATAAATTTTTTGTTAGGCAATATTGTTTTCTGGATATTTTTACAGGTAATCATGCGCTACATTTTTAGTAATTCATTATCCTGGAGTGAGGAGTTTGTTCGGTGGTGCTTCATATGGTTTATTTGGGTTGGAGTTAGCTATGGATTTAAGACTCGAAAACATATATCGGTTACAGCGATGGTTAACCTGTTTCCAAAGAAATTGTTGGATATTGTTAACTTGATTGTGAACTTTGTTGTTTTGTGGTGCATGGTCAAATTGTTTATATACGGATGGGATCAAATCAGTAACCCAATTATTGCTCGCCAAAGTTCAGTTGTTCTTTATTGGCCTCTTTCAGAAACGCGCGTAAGTATGCAATGGTTATATGGTTCTCTTCCTGTTGGTGCTTTACTTAGTGCTATTCGCCTAATTCAGAATATACATCAGGATGTTTTGTCGTTAATGAAAAAGCCCGATGCCGATACTAAATTGTCGCATCAAGGAGGAAAATAATGGTCACGTTCACTTTATTTGGCGTTTTTTTACTATTAGTTTTGCTTGGTGCACCTGTTGCAATTTGTCTTGGTGTATCTTCATTAGTTGTATTGGAGTATTTGCCGAAAACTCCAAATATAGCTTTGCTAGCAAAAAGTGCGGTTATGGGAGGGAATTCCTTTCCTTTAGTTGCTATCCCTTTATTTGTTCTTGCTGGAGAAATTATGCAGCGAGGTGGTCTTTCTTCGCGAATAGTTGGAGCAGCATACAGCCTGGTGGGGCACTATAAAGCAGGATTAGCCTATGTAAATGTGCTTGCAAGCATGTTTTTTGCTGCTATCTCCGGCTCGTCACCAGCAACGGTTGCGGCTATCGGTTCTAACATGATTCCTGAGATGGAGCGTGTAGGGTATAAACGACCATTTTCTGCAGCGATCACTGCTTCAGCTGGTATTACAGGGGTAATGATTCCCCCTTCAATACCTCTTATTATTTACGGAGTGACAGCAAATCAATCTATTGGAAAGCTATTTCTTGCGGGGGTAATTCCTGGGCTGTTATTTGGTCTTGGATTTATGCTTGTTGCGAAATTGAATGTTAATAAAAACCTATTTCCAGCAAGTCGAGCTTCAAATAGTATGGAGCAGGCTATTTCACCTAATGGTGTGAAAAAAGGATGGCGAGATCACTCGATCTGGGCGTTAATCGTACCTGTGATTATATTAGGTGGTATATATGGTGGAATTTTTACACCAACAGAAGCTGCTGGTGTAGCTGTTGTATATGCATTATTTGTAAGCCTTTATATTTATAGTGATTTAAACGTAAGTGATCTAAGTAGCGTGTTTCTAAAATCAGGGTTAACTTCGGCAACAGTACTTGTGATGGTAGTAATGGCTTCTTCTTTTGGAAGGTTGCTCACGTTAGAGAGAGTGCCAGTAGAAGTTGCTAATGCCATAACTTTGGTATCTGATAATCCATTAATTGTATTGTTGTTAATCAACCTTATGCTCTTAATTGTCGGTATGTTTATGGAAACCATCGCTTCTATTATTATTTTAACACCAATCCTTCTACCGATAGTTCAACTTATGGGAGTCGATCCTATTCATTTTGGCGTTATTATGACTGTCAATTTGGCAATTGGTTTTTGTACTCCGCCGCTTGGAGCAAATTTATTTGTGGCAACAGGAGTTGCAAATGTTACTTTGGAGGAGTTAGTAAAAGCGATTATACCGTTCCTTTGTGCCATGTTAGTAATGCTTTTGTTTGTGACCTTTTTTCCTCAGATTTCTCTGTTTTTACCATCTATTTTATTGTAATTAAGAAGATTTAATGTGTTTGGGTACTATTTAATCCTCTTTTATTTGACAAATTGACATTTTAGATTTGGTTGTTAATATATTATAATACAAATAAGAGGGTGAAATGATGGTTGAACTGATGAAACAAGATCTTCTAAAAGATGTTATTTATCGACGGATCCGAGAAATGATTATTGTTGGCACTTTGCCTATGGGTATGAAAATTTCTGAGACGGTTCTGGCTAAGAAGCTTAACGCAACTAAATCTCCAATCAGAGATGCATTGAAAAAATTACAAAGTGAAGGTTTAGTTCAAATAAGGCCTAAAAGCGGCACGTTTGTATTTAGTGTTTCGGCGAGTGATTTTAATGAGCTTTTAGAATTTCGTTATTTCATTGAATCGGAAGGCTTACAGTTAGCATGGAAAAATAATTCTAAGCAGTTGATTCAAGAACTTTGCTTTATCTTGGATAAAATGGAGGTTTGTTTGCATAATTCTAGTACTTTGGAATATCTAAATTTAGATAATCAGTTCCATCAAACAATCATTTCTTTATGTGGCAATCACTACTTCCAAGAATCTTATTCTCTTATTTCGGCAAGGATGGCTACAGCACGAAACCACCTTGGTGGTAACGATGAACACCTTCAAAGATCTTATGAACAACACGTATCCATCGTTAGGGCGCTTCAAGATTCTAAAATCAATGATGCTCAATATCAATTGACTTGCCATATTCTTCCTGAGCATGGAGCTTATTGGAGTTCGACTAACTTATTATGAGATATTTAAAATGCTCTTAGGCGTATTTTCTAGTTTTCTAGGGGCGTTTTTTCAAGCACTTAATTATATATTAACTCAGAATTGCCAACAGAAAAATGGTATTGATGGAGTAAAGTTACTTGTTGCGGTTCATGTTGGAATCGGTTTATTGGCATTAATTCCGACGGTAGTGTTAGGGTATTGGCAGTTAGTGACACTAGATTTGATATGGGACTTTGTATTAATAAATTTTCCGTATTTAGTTGCCCAGTACTTGCTAATAATAGCTATTAGATATAGTGATGCTTCTATTGTTTCACCTTTACTAGCCCTTAAAATTCCAGTCTTAGCCATTATTTCGGTTTTGTTTTATCAGGCTGGGTTTTCTACCATTCAATGGATGACTATTGGGATTATTTTAGCTATTGCTTGGTATTTCTCAATGTTATCCGGTTCAATAAATATTAAGCCTCTTTTGTTGATTTTTGGTGCTAGTGTTGGTTATAGCCTTTCTGACATGGCAATTACGAATCTGTCTCATAAGTTACTGGATGGCTCACCGGTAGAGCAGTCTTTTGCAACAATTTGTGTTAACTATTTAGCATGCGGTGTTATGAGCATCCCGTTAATTCGGCCTATGAAAGTAACTATTGCCACTGTTTATCACGCAAGGTGGGTAGCATTAGCATGGTTTTTTGCTGTGATTTTTTTAATACTGGGTTTTAACATCTCAGGAGTCGTGTCGGGGAACATAGTACAGTCATTACGAGGTGTCATCGGTGTTATATTCGCATATGTGTTATTTCGCAAGCAAGTTGATCAACCAGTGGCTTTATGGAGGAAAAAACTCTTTGCAGCGATGGGAATGTTTGTTGCGGTCGGACTATTTTACTGCTAACTATTTCGAGGTGATGTTGAGTTTCAATTTTATTCCCCGGTACTTTTAAGGATGATGTGGATTTTTTATAGAGGAAAAGCCTCCATACTTTTTATCTACATATATAACAATTCTAATTAGATTGATATCTAACTAACGTCTATTACCGTTATTTTACTGACTTTATTATATGAGTTACTCAAAATAAAGGTATGTTGGCCACACTAAGATATTTGTTTAAAACGCAGGTTAGGTTAACTATTCCTCATGGTAGTATTCAATGGAGAGTAAAGATGAGAATCGTCGCAGTGACGGCATGTCCGACAGGAATTGCACATACTTATATGGCGGCAGATGAACTAATGAGAGAAGCGCCAAAACTCGGTATAAAAATAAAAGTTGAGACTCAAGGAGCATTGGGTATTGAGAGACCACTTTCGTCGCGTGAAATTGCCCAAGCAGATATTATTTTGATTGTATCTGATATTGATATTGCTCATTTTGATCGCTTTACTGGGCGTAAAATGATGCATGTTTCAATAGAAGACGTTCTGTTAAACGCTAAAAAAGTTTTATCCGCTTGTTATTGAAACTAGTTCAAGTATATGTGTGAGCGCAAAAATAGGTAGTTTCATCACATCTCAGCAGTACTTTTTTATGTGTATTATCTTTGAACTGGTTATAAGCAAAGTGGATAAACTTCATTCAAGATGAGAGCGTTAGTTTTTAATTGACTTGCCATTGAATTAGGGTTTCTGCGTTATGCATAGCTTCTTTTGTACCCACATCAACACATTTTATATTCTCAAATCGTTCAGGATCCTTAATCGCTATATCATGAGCAAATATAACAAATTTTGCTTTCTCAATATCTTTTGGCGTTATTCTATTACTAATTCCATTAGCTCCCTGTGTTTCTATTTTGATTTTAATGCCTAGAGCATGAGCTTTTTTTTCGAGTGACTTTGCAGCCAAAAAAGTGTGCGCTACACCTGAAGGACATGCGGTTACTGCTAATATATCTGCTTCTCCTTCATTTCTAACCGCGAAATTTGTGTTGATGTTCGGCCTTTCTTCAGTATCTTCAATAGCAGTTTTTTTTAGTAGTATAACAATCAATGCAGTTGTAATGGTTCCAAGAATTGTTCCAATGATGTAGCCAATTTTTCCATCTACCACTGGTAGTACAATCCAACCACCCCAAGGAGCATGGTTAAGGGCATGAAACATAAATCCGGTTATAGTTCCAACAATACTACCGGCTATAACAGCTGGTAGTACTCTTGTAGGATCGGAGGCAGCGAATGGAATAGCGCCTTCGCTTATACCAATCATTCCCATAATACCTGCTGCCTTCCCTGCTTCTCGTTCATCTTTTTTAAATTTTTTGGGTGAAATCAATGTTGCTAATGCCATACCAAGTGGGGGTGTACATATTGCTATCCCAACTCCACCCATTAACCAAGGCTGAGTGTTTACTTGTGTTTGAGCAAAGAGTGTGGCTATTTTATTAATTGGCCCGCCCATATCAAATGCAGTCATAGCACCTAATACAATTCCAAGTAAAATTTTGCCAGAGCCGGCTATCTCAGCCAGCCATAGATTTATTGCTGACATTGCATTGGCAATAGGAGCACCTATAATCCACATTACAGCTGCACAAGTACCAAACGTACCAACTAATGGGTAAATGAAAATACTCCCTAATGAACTCATGTTATCTGATAATCGAATTTTTTTTAATGCTAAGACAAGAAAGCCAGAGAAAAAACCGACAGCAATAGCTCCTAGAAAACCTGTATTATACTCATTTTCTGCTATCCAAGCTCCTATCATGCCTGGTGCTAGGCCTGGTTTATCTGCAATTGAATAGGCGATATATCCAGCCAAGACAGTGGTAAATAATGTTAGACCTGCAATTCCCATTTTTGCTACATCCGCTAAGATACCTTTATCAGGAACTGCTCCTTGCCCTGAAAGCATTACAGATAGTGAGAGTAAGACCCCACCTGCGACGATGAAAGGAATCATATGAGAACTACCAAATAAGAGGTGCCCTTTTAATCGTGCTAGTTTTTTCTGCCAGGGCGATATTGCCTCCGTGACGATAGGAGAAGAGGTTTCTAAAGTTGAATCGGTGCTTTGAGTGCTTGTTAATAAAGAGTACGCTTGTTCAATTGTTTCTGCTGCTTTGAGTTGGTCAATAAATCCTTCTTCTATAAGTTTGGTGGATACTTGAGCAAGCACTTCAATATGTTGATAGTCATTATGCATTGGTGAAGCTAGCATAAAAAATACCGATGATAACTCTCCGTCGTCAGAACCGTAATCAATTCCTGTTCGGTTAATCCCAATAACTACCGCTGGTTCTTTAACCGCAATACTTTTTGCATGAGGGATAGCTATTCCGTCATCAAAGCCTGTATTTCCAATTTTCTCACGTTTCCAGATATCGGCAAGAAACTGTTTTTCATTGGTAAGTTTTCCTGTCATTTTTAACATTTGAACAAGCTCTTTTAACACTGAACTTTTCGTTTGTCCTTTTAAATCTAAACAGATTAGTTTTGGATCTACAAAATCAGTAATGTCCATAGGTTCCATACTTTTTTGCCTTCTAATATTACGTATAAATTGTAGATTAACGATTCCAATAAGGTCTTAATATAGGACCCAAGGTGCATTCACTAGATTTTTGTAGCAATTGAATAAGTATGTGATATGTACCTTACGAGATATGTGCCAAGGGCAAAGGTTTTCCGTATATCATGATAAACTATGTACAAAAAATTAACGGTGATAATGATGAGAATCGTAGCGGTCACGGCGTGTCCTACAGGGGTTGCACATACTTATATGGCAGCCGATGCTCTTGAAAAAGAAGCGCTAAAACTCGGTGTGAAAATTAAAGTAGAAACTCAAGGAGCAATGGGGATTGAGAATAAACTATCACCTCGTGATATTAGTCAAGCCGATAAAGTACTAATTGTATCAGACATCGATATTGAGTTATTTAATCGTTTCAAAGAATGTAATCCAATAAAAATTCCGATAGAAGATGTATTAATAGACGTGCACAAAGTTTTTCGAATTCACTGTCGAAACTAGTCTAGAAAATGAATGAGTATCAAATCACATTTTTTGTTGACGATATAACAGGTAATTCTTATATAATATCGCCATTAAGGCAATTGGAAAAAAAGTTCAAAAGTACAATTCGAATCGTCAACATTACGAGAAATCGTAATGCGGATTTATCTATTCCTGTAGCAGTGCTTCAAGTTGGATTGATGAAAGGAGATTTATGCCAGATAACTGCGGTTGGTATTGATGCTGAGCTTGCCTGTTTTGTTTTTAAAGACATAATTGCAGAACACTATGTTTTAATTGGTTCTCACATTAATGATAGATTTTCAAATCAGCTTATACGACGTGTTCCACAGATTTCTCCGCCCTGTAAAATTAAGTGGTATTATGTAAAGGCTCAAACTGAACTAAACAAAGAAGAGTGCCTGAAAGGTCTTGCACAACTTGTGTATTCTGGACAATCTGAAAATTTGTTATTTGCACTTATGAAACGTGAGGAACGTTCGTCTACCTGTGTATCACAAGGGATAGCATTGCCACATGTAATATTCAATAATATTGATAGTCTATCCATTGCTGTTCTTACTACTGATTTTCCGATCGACTGGTCTTCTAAATTTGGTCACGTACAGCTAGTGATTACGTTGATACTTCCCGCTGAACCTTCAAAAAATCAGATTGTCTCGGCAACGAACTTAACTCGAAACTTGCTCAATGGGCAAATCACGGAACGTCTTCGTAAAACACGAAACAGTGCTGACTTACAAGCTTTGCTTATGTACTTATCATCTAGGTTACTTAAATAGGACTTTAGCTATATACTATATTTCATATACTACATTAATTGACGTGACGATATTCTGTTGGTGTTCGGCCTGTGTTGTTTTTAAAGACTCGGCAAAAATAGTTCACATCTTTGAAACCACAACGCGTAGACACTTCACTCAATTTAAAATTGTATTTTTTCAAGATAAATTTAGCTCGGTCAACTCGAACTCTAGTTATATATTCCGCAAGCGTCATGTGACCTTGTTGTCGAAATAAACGAGATAGGTGATTTGATGAAATACAGAATTTTCTTGCGATACAGTCACGATGAAGTGGACTATGAAAATTTTCTTGAATATAAATACAAATACCGTGATAAAGATCTTTTACTCGATCATGGGTTGGTTCTTCAATAGGCGTATTTAATATGGCTTTACTCTGTTGAAGTACAGCCTGTAGTAATAAATCATCCATTGGCTGTTTATTTTTTTCTTTAGCCAATGAGCTTAAAGCGTCTAAAATATTGTTTATTACAAATCCAGATCGGATCTGAATACTATGTTTTCGAATATCATGAAAGTTATTTTCTCCTTTCCGTCTACTGACAAAGCTCAGTCCAAGTTGACTCCTCCCAAAAAGCATACTTAATACTGAGCAATCGCGATCGCAATTCCAATCGGGTTTGTTCCAACAATTGGGAGGTATAAATATTGCATCTCCTTTACACGCTACTACTTTACTTATTTTTCTATCATGATTCTCCATTTCATTAATATATTCTCCATTGATAACCAGTTCCAACCTAGGAAAGTTGACTTGATAGCTGAATGCTGGTGGCGTATGAATGTCACTAGCGAAAAATATATTACTCGATGAGGTACGTTCAATAAGTACTGATGAAATAAGGTCTCGAAAAAACATTCTATGCATTCCTAGCGTGCATAACCAATATTCAAGATAAATTAGCCAGAATAAGCTATTTTATCGCAATTAATTAGTCATTAAAAAGTTACATTAATCCAGTTTTTGGTTCAATTATACAGTAAAAATTGTTATGTCTTCCCAGTTTTTAAATTTGTAAATTATAAAAAATATAGACTAATAAGAAAGAGGTTTGGTGTATTTATTACCTATTTTACCTCGTTTTTAGTTTGGTTGTGATACATGAGAGTCGTTTTGTTGACATTCTTCACATTTAATTATAGATGGTACAATAATGAAGTGAATGTTGTTTTTTTCCTATTTCTGATTTTATTAACATGAGATAACTTTATTTAATACTTCAATACAGAAAGAGTTTAAATATGATTATCGATTTAATAAATACAAGATTAATTACAAAAAATTTACAAGCAGAAAATAAAAAAGACGTTTTTACAGAATTAGCAAATATGCTATTTCAAGATAATCGTATAAATAGCGTGAATGATTTTATAAATGACGTTGAAAAACGTGAGTCTGTAAGTGTCACCTCAAGTTTCGGTATTGCATACCCACATGCTAAGAGTAAAGCAGTAGTTGAGCCAGCTATCGCTATTGGTGTGAAACAAGAAGGTATTGAATATGATGATGAAGATGGTATTAATCCAACTGTATTTTTTATGATCGCATCTCCAGATAACAATGCTGACCACCATATCTATGTTCTTCAAGAATTATTCGGAAAATTCGGTGATGAATTTATTGAAGAAATCCATAAAGCAAAAAATGAACAAGATATTCTAAATATTTTAATCAATTCTTAAGGTGTATCATTATGACTAAACAGGCGTATAAAGAAATTAATAGTAGTGGCTTTAAAAAAACATTAAGTACCCTGAAAGGGCACTTATTATTTGGTACTTCACATATGTTACCGTTTATTGTTGCTGGTGGTGTTTTACTTGCTTTAGCCGTTATGGCGTCTGGTAAAGGAGCAGTACCAGCAGATGGTATACTAGCCGATATATCAAACATTGGAATAAAAGGATTAGTTCTATTCCCAATTATACTTGGTGGATTTATAGGATATTCAATTGCTGACAAGCCAGCTTTAGCTCCGGCAATGATAGCTTCTGGTATTATGGCCGATATGGGCGGTGGATTTTTAGGTTGTATTGTAGCTGGTTTCATTGCCGGTGGTGTTGTTTTCCAGCTTAAGAAAATTCCTCTTTCAGAAAATATGACTGCGCTTGGAGCTTACTTTATCTATCCGTTAGTAGGTACTTTAGTTTCTGCTGGGTTTGTTTTGTGGGGCATCGGAGAGCCGATTAAGTTTTTCATGGCATCTATGAATGAGTTTTTAGCGTCTATGGCTGGAGCTTCGAAAGTAGTCCTTGGAACAATCCTAGGTGGTATGACAGCATTTGATATGGGAGGGCCGATTAATAAAGTAGCCACTTTGTTTGCGCAAACTCAAGTTGACACACAGCCTTGGTTGATGGGTGGTGTAGGGATAGCAATTTGTACGCCACCACTGGGTATGGCTCTAGCGACTTTTCTTTTCAAGAGCAAATTCTCCCAACAAGAGAAAGAAGCAGGTAAAGCAGCGGCGATTATGGGGTCAATTGGTATATCTGAAGGCGCGATCCCATTTGCTGCAAATGATCCTATTCGTGTGTTACCTTCGATTGTGATCGGAGGTATTGTGGGATGTACCTTTGGTTTTCTCACTGACGTATTATTACATGCTCCATGGGGAGGATTAATTACAGCGCCTGTATCAAGTAATATTCCGATGTATGTTGTTGGTATAGCGCTGGGTTCATTAACTACTGCTGTTATAGTTGGTTTTTGGAAACCAGTTGTTGAGGAGACTGAAGAAGATGAACCATTTCAACCTGCTCCGATCTCTACACCTGTTGCTGAGAGTGGGGAATATGACGTGGTTGCCGTGACGTGTTGTCCATCTGGTGTTGCACATACTTTCATGGCAGCAAAAGCTCTTGAAAAAGCTGGTGAGGCGGCAGGACTAAAAATTAAGGTCGAAACACAAGGTCAGAACGGTATTCAGAATCGAATTTCAGCACTTGATGTGAGTAATGCAAAGTTAGTTATCCTAGCACATGATATTCGAGTAAAAGATTCAGAAAGATTTGCCAATGCCAAAGTTGTGGAGTGTTCAACGAAAGAAGCTATGCGTAATGCAACTAGCATACTTAAGTCAAATTACTAAAAATTTTGCAGTTAACGTCAATTTAACATTAAAAACGAACTAGATATAGTTCGTTTTTAATGCTCATAATTAATATATTATTCCATTGGTTTATTTGATTCTATCATCCTCCCAAAAAATAATTATCAAGAAAATCGTGTTATCTTTTTAAAGTTTTTATCTGATACCAACCTTGAAAATTAACTGGTCAGGTCTATCCATCCTCTTGAACACTTCTTCGAGACTCTTTTGGTGGCACGCTTTTATCTCTGGTCAAGATGAAGTGGTCAGCGTCGAAGTCTGTATCTTGCGCAAGATGCATGGGAAAAGTTATATAAAGTAGGTTTTGTGTATCTACAACCGACAAAGATGAAAACTGTGAAGGTTAGCAGGTGAACACTTATGTGAAAACCGTGTGAGGGAAAACCTCATGCACGGAATTGAAGGGGGGTCGTTGACACTTCTTCCCTGGAATTTCTCTCATTAATAATGCGCCCGTGGGTTTATGGAACGCTCACTTTATTACTAAAGATTTAAAGAAATTGATTAAATGACCGATAAACTAATTAGTTTAGTATTATCGAAGACCTCATTTGTTGTTAGTTGTTGAGTTAACAAGTGAGGTTGAAGCAACATCACTACAATTTTGTTTTTTTTTGGCGGAATATATGAACGAATTTAAGGTAAGAATTTTAGGAACTATTGGAGCTATTATCGCATGTATCGTAGTTACTCTAATACTGATAGGTTTTTTGTCCTTCAAAGAAGAAAGTGTCCACTTGAACAAACTGGTTTTGCAAGAGAGGAATGCGACTATCGAAGCGAGTTTAGAAAAAAAAGTTGAGGGATATAGAAATGTTCTCTCTGGCCTCAAAGTCAATAAAACGGATATCACAAATGATGGACTGTCTCAGAGGGCGATTATTCAGTTAGAGATGCTTTATCAAACACAGGCACAGTTTACTGAAGACGCTTACATCATTGATGTTGAAGGTGGTATTTACAATCGTCAAGGCGATAAGTTGGACTTCAATGTTAAAAAATTGGGTCGTGATTACTATAACGCTATTTTTAGTGAAGGTAGGGTATTCTTCTTCTCTGTGCCATTTGTCTCTGCCGTGACAAATAAAGAGATTGTTGTTATGGCCTATAAAATTGATAGTGACGTTGCAGTGATAACCTCAGTATATTTGGACTCGTTACTTGAGTCAGTTTCAAAGCGGAAAGATATTATATTATACGCTGAGAATGGTACTATTTTAACTGCGCCTTATGAAAACATGCGCGGTAAGAATGTTTATCAGGAACGTCCCCTCTATAAAAGCTTTAGTGCAAATAGTCCAGAATTACACTACACAGCAGACATTAATGGTGACGACACTGCATTTACTGCATTTTGGACAAAGTTAGATATTACGGGATGGGAATTTGTTAGTTTTATTAAAGATGCAGAAATTGAGGAAGGTGTAAACAAGCAACTTGTTACTTCAGCAATTGTAGGTGTTATAAGTCTTTTGGTTGCATTAGTTGTATTGATGATAACTATTAATAAACTGGTACTCAAACCGGTTGGTGGTACGCCGAATGATATTGCTAGTTTAATGGAAAATATGGCTAACGGTGACTTTACTCAGCGAACTAAGCTGATTGGTAATGAAACGGGGATTTATCGGTCTCTTATCAAACTGTCTAATCAACTCTCAGAGTTAATTAAAAATACCCATGGTATTGCAGAAAATGTAGCGTCGGCTTCAGAAGAGCTCAATATGATTATGAACGACACAAAATCAAATGCTCAAGATGAATTGTCTCAAGTAGAACAGATTTCTACGGCGATTAATGAGCTATCTTCAACGTCACAAGAGGTTAGCCAGCAAGCAATAGTTGCAGAAGAAGAAGCAAAAAAAGCGAAAGACAATGTTGATTCTGGTCAGCTAACGCTAGAGAAAAATATTGCCTTGACAGGTTCAATTGATTCTTCTATCAATGAGAGTGCCCATATCGTTGATGAGCTCCGTCAGTTTGCTATTGAAATAGGGTCGGTAACAGATGTTATCAACTCTATTTCAGAACAAACGAACTTACTTGCCTTAAATGCTGCAATAGAAGCGGCCAGAGCTGGTGAGTATGGTCGTGGTTTCGCTGTGGTCGCGGATGAGGTGAGAAGTCTCGCTTCGAAGACACAGGAGTCCACTGTTAGTATCCAAGACATCATAGAAAAGTTACAAAAACAATCAGAGCGGGCACAAAATAACATGACTCAAAATGTTGAACTTATAGAGCAGTCAGTAGAGTTAGCGGACAATGTGAAAGCCTCTTTTGAGGATATATCAGCATCGGTTGAATCTATCTCAGATATTAATTCAATGGTTGCAACAGCAGCTCAAGAACAATTCAGCGTCACGGAAGATATTTCGAAGAATACTACATTGGCTTTTGATCTTGTGCATAAAAACGTCTCAGGCATTGATGAAACACTTCAAGCATCTTCAGAGCTTGCTAAGTTGGCTGAAACTCAAAAAGAAGAACTCGACTTTTTCAAAGTATAGCGGATGATCTTTGAAGTGGCGCAGATAATGTGCCCACTTCATAGGTGTAAGCGTTATTTAATGGTGCTTAATATATTTTCACCAAATGCATTACCACATTTTGGTGAAAAACACATAATCCAGCTGGCTGCTCGCACCATACACTTAGGTAAAAATTTATAGGATACTGGTGACTCATCCCAGTGATCAACCTTGCTGTCGCTGGGATGAATCGCCTACTCCTGCTCTTGAATGTACTGACGAACCGTATCAGCACTGGCGTTGTCAATCGAACATACAAAATAACCATCAGACCAGAATGTCGGATCTTTCCAAAAATGTCTTCTGAGAACAGGGTAATCATTCCATAATTGTTTGGTAGTGTACTGTTTAATCCTACTGTACTTAAAATTCACCGAGAGTTGCGACCCATGGATGACTGAAAGCTTCTTTTGCTTTTAAGTTCCATGCTGGACCAAAACCGGTATTCCAAGTTATGAAAAATGCAGTTTTGGGCATATCTTTCTTAATTTCCTCTATCAAATGTTCATAGTCAAAAGGTGTTTTAGGTAACCAGCGACCATTCGGGTTCCAATTAGAACGCGGACCAGTTTCAGTCAAAGCATATGGTTTGTTGAAAGCTTGAACCATAGTTTTATAATCTTCTTTGAGATCATTAATGTCATCTTGCCCATTAAAATAAGCGTCTAAGCCAACAATATCCACATAATCATCTCCTGGATAGTACTTCGTTAAGCCTGGACGACTCCGGTCGGGTGAATATACCCAAATTAGATTGTTAAGACCTTTTACGTTACTAAGATAATGATGCATATCTTGATATAACCTTATGTATAGTGCCTGACGAATATCGGTCCCACCATTAGCATCATCGGCACCCCACCAAAACCAATCACCATTCATTTCGTGTAAAGGGCGAAAAATGACAGGAACACCAGCTTGTTTTAATTTGTTTAAACCATTAGCAACTTCATTGAGTATGTCTAACCAACGTTCACGTTCTACACTGCCGGTCTGAAAAATTCGAGCATATTCTTCGTTACTTACGGCAGTCTTGAAATTATCTGAAAAAGTATTTATTGGGCTAATTAAGTGATTGCTTATCTGTATTACATGTCCGATTTTTGCTTTTTTTATTAGATCGTTAGCACAGCCGCTGTAAATTGCATCGCTTGCTTTTTGGTAAGCATTCCAGCCTAAACCAAAGTCGCAAGCATAAATTATTGGGCGCTTTCCCGTAGCTTTTTCAATTCGCACCATTTCATTGTCATCTACTTTGTCGCCATTTTTATTCTCTACAAATTCACCCTCTCCGTTATAACGGCCATAATCTGTTTTATCAATATCGCTATAACCACCAAATAGTCCGCTCAATAGTTTATTTTCGGTTTTTTTTTCTAAACCAAGAATTTTTTCATACAACTCTATCGTTTGTAGTGAAGATTCTTTGTTGCTGAGGAAAGTCTGGTGTTCATTTTTATACGAATTTTCTGTAGGTGATGTTGTACATCCGACCGAGATTATTGCTAAAGTTGTACTAATCAATAGTAAATTTAGTTTCATATGCTTCTCTTTTTATAATAGTTTAATCACACATACTTGTTTACAAAAATAAAAAAGTAACGTTACGATTTTATTGTCTCATACCTCCATGTAGATAAAATGTGATTTACGTAACTAAATTGTCTTAATTACAATAAATTATACTCTAATTTATTTTTTTTGATCCTTTTTTGGTAACGTTACGTTTTTAAAGTAAGGATTACCTATTCTTTACTGAGTTATAAAATTCGAGATTGCTAAGTTCTTCGTTTGCTTTTAATAATATGCATGGGAGAAGTGATGCGAGGAGATGCAACAGAATTTTTATTTGGACTTCTATAACGTTAAATACTTCTGATTAAAAAGGTGTTTTTCGCTGTTTATTGGTTACACTGTAATATAACGAATGGTTACTAAATAATATTTATACCCGTGATCATTGAAGGAGCTTGATTTTTTGCAATGAGAAGATCATGCTATTAACCATGAAAATTACTCTGACCAACCAACAAAATCAGGAGCTAAAAGTCTTACACGATACTACTCGTGATGGACGGGTTCGTGACCGCATAAAAGCAGTCGTTCGTGCAAGTAATGGTTGGAGTGCTCGTGAAATTGCCGATGCGCGGCTCATTCATGAATCAACTGTGCGGCAGCATCTCAACGACTACATTCAGTTAAATAAGTTAAAACCTCAAAATGGTGGTTCACAAAGTCATCTCTCTACCAGCCAAACTCGGGCGTTAGTTGGACACTTGACACAGAATACCTATCATCACACCCATCAAATTGTCGCTTATGTATGGGCGTCATTTGGGATTGAATACAGTGTGTCAGGCATGAACAAGTGGTTACATCAGCATGGTTTTAGTTACAAGCAGCCTAAAGGTGTTCCATATAAGTTTGATGAAAAGCAACAAGCTGACTTCATTGAGTTTTATAAGAGGCCTAAAGCTAGTTTGGGGAAGGAAGAAGCTATTATCTTCATGGATGCTGTCCACCCAACGCAAGCCACCAAGGTCATTCATGACTGGACACGTAAAGGACAAGATAAAGTCATTGAAACAACGGGAAGCCGAAGTCGCTTGAACATCGTTGGCGCCTTAAATTTAGCAGATATTGAAGGCACCGTTGTAAGCGAATATGACACCATTGATAGTGAAAATATCGTGCGATTTTTCTGCAAGATACGCGAAAGCTACCCCTTAGAACACAAGGTTTACCTCATATTGGACGGTGCAGGCTATCATCGCAGTCAGATGGTAAAAGATGCCGCTTATGTACTGAACATAGAGTTACATTACCTTCCACCATACAGCCCCAATCTAAACCCGATTGAGCGGCTATGGAAAGTGATGAATGAGCTCACGAGGAATAATGTTTACTTTAAAAACAAAGCTGATTTTAGAGCTGCAGTAGAGCAATTTTTCGAGGAAACTTTACCTAAAATTGCAGGCTCACTGGTGCCTCGAATAAATGATAATTTTCAGGTGCTCAACCGCGCATCTTCAAGTTAACTGGGTATATGTGTATATGGAAATAGAAGAGATTTATCGTCGAGATTTAAATTTATTAGTGGCGTTGCGAATTCTTGTTGAAGAGCGCAGCGTGAGCCGAGCAGCTAATCGTTTGAATTTAAGTCAGTCAGCGATGAGTCGGATATTAGGACGATTACGTAGTTTACTTTCTGATCCTTTATTCACTCGTCAAGGACAGTATATTATTCCTACGGAAAAAGCTTTATCAGTAAACAGGGAGTTAGGTGCACCTCTAGAGTCTCTACGACAACTCTTATCTCCGATCAATTTCGACCTCAGGTCTTGTGATCAAGTATTTACGATTGCAACCACTGATTATGCAATGCAAACCATTTTACCATTCGCTTTGCCGCGTATTTATGAGGAAGCGCCTAATGTTTCTTTTGAGTTCTTGCCTTTGCAAAATGAACATTTAAGAGAACAACTTACATACGGTAAAGCAGACCTAGCTATTTGCCGGCCTATTGGCTCTATTGAACCGTTACACTATGAGACATTGGGACGAGTTGGCGTTTCGTGTCTATTATCAAAACAACATCCGTTGGCGAATGAACAAATTTGTCTGGATGATTATTTGAATTGTCCTCATGCTATGATTGCAATTAGCGATGGAGTAAAGTCACTAATTGATCAGGCACTAGCAGATAAACCAAAACGACACATGGTTTTAAGAGCCTATCATCTAGAAGCAGCTCTAGCTATCGTTGATATCATGCCACTAATTATTACGGTGCCTGCTGATTTGGCATACTTAGTTTCTGAGCGTTATGATCTGATAGTAAAACCATTACCATTTCATTTTACACCGTTTGATTATTCCATGATTTGGCACCCTCGATGTGATCATTCACCTGTACAGGAATGGTTGAGAAGTATAGTAAAAGAAGAGTGTGGTAAGTTGATTGCTAAGCGAGTTGAGGATATGGGCTTAGATGAAGTAGGGTTCTGAGTGGAGGATTACCTCTAAAGGTTCAAGTTTAATCGAAATTTCTATAAAAATTTTATCATTGGTCGTTTGTTATTAATATTGAGTGATCTTTTTAGGTTTATACTTAAATGGCTACGAACGGCTTTAAAATCCAAAACGCCCGACGAAGAACACGAGCGTTTTAACTAAAACCGTTTCGACTTATCTCAGGACATGTCACTTAGAGTAAGTGAATCAAACTACATTTTTTCAGTAAAAGTACGAGTGATCACATCTTGTTGCTGCTCTTTAGTCAGAGAGTTAAAACGCACTGCATAACCACTCACACGGATCGTTAGCTGTGGGTATTTCTCTGGATGTTCAACAGCGTCTAGCAACATTTCACGGTTCAGCACGTTTACGTTTAGGTGCTGACCACCTTCAACCGCAATACCACTCTCTACACTTTCATGGTGGAAGTAACCATCCATCAAGGACGCTAGGTTCTGCTTCTGACTGTTGTCATCTTTACCCAGTGCAGATGGCACAATTGAGAAAGTGTAAGAGATACCATCTTTCGCGTAAGAGAACGGGAGTTTAGATACTGAGCTTAGCGATGCTACCGCACCATTTTGATCACGACCGTGCATTGGGTTCGCACCAGGGCCAAATGGCATGCCTGTTTTACGACCATCTGGTGTGTTACCTGTTTTCTTACCGTAAACCACATTCGAAGTGATCGTCAGAATCGATTGAGTTGGCGTTGCTTCACGGTAAGTGTATTTTTTCTGAATTTTTTTCATGAAACGCTCAACTAGGTCACAAGCAATATCATCTACACGAGTATCGTTGTTACCAAATTGAGGGTAATCACCTTCAATATTAAAGTCGATTGCAATGCCATCTTCATCACGAACTGGCGTTACTTTTGCAAACTTGATAGCAGCCAGTGAGTCAGCAACCACAGACAGGCCAGCGATACCACACGCCATTGTGCGGTGTACATCTTTGTCCATTAGTGCCATTAGTGACGCTTCATAGCTGTAACGGTCGTGAGAGTAGTGGATCACGTTCAATGCAGTTACATATTGAGTTGCTAACCAATCCAACATCTCATCGAATTGTGGCATCAGTCGATCAAAGTTCAATACCTCATCAGCGATTTTGGCGCGTTCAGGTCCAACTTGAAGTTTAGACTTCTCATCGATACCACCATTGATGGTGTAAAGCAGCGCTTTTGCTAGATTCGCACGAGCGCCGAAGAACTGCATGTGCTTACCAACAACTTGTGGGCTTACACAACAAGCGATCGCGTAGTCATCGTTGTTGAAGTCAGAGCGCATCAAATCATCGTTTTCATACTGAAGCGATGAGGTATCAATTGATACTTTCGCCGCGTAACGTTTGAACGCGTCTGGTAGGTTTTCAGACCAAAGAACCGTCATGTTTGGCTCTGGTGCTGGACCCATGTTGTACAGAGTATGTAGGTAACGGAAGGTTGTTTTAGTGACAAGTGTACGACCATCAACACCCATACCAGCCATCGCTTCTGTTGCCCAGATTGGGTCGCCAGAGAATAGTGAATCGTATTCTGGTGTACGTAGGAAACGAACCATACGCAGCTTCATAATGAAATGGTCAACTAACTCTTGTGCTGTTGACTCAGTTAACGTGCCGTTAGCTAGGTCACGTTCGATATAAATATCAAGGAAAGTTGATGTACGGCCAAGCGACATTGCAGCACCGTTTTGCGATTTAACCGCAGCAAGGTAACCAAAGTAGGTAAATTGAATTGCCTCTTGCGCTGTTTTTGCTGGCGCTGACATATCAATACCGTATTTAAGACCCATTGTATGGATATCTTTTAGTGCTTTGATTTGATCAGCAAGCTCTTCACGCAGTTTGAGTGTTTTATCTAAGTCATCACCCTGCTCTAGGAAACGCTGAGTAGAATTAAACTGCTGTTTTTTATCAGCAATCAGGAATTCAATACCGTATAGCGCAAGACGACGGTAGTCACCAATGATACGACCACGGCCGTAAGCATCTGGAAGACCAGTGATAATGCCTGACTTACGACAAGCGATGATCTCTTTAGTGTAAAGATCAAAACAAGCGGTGTTATGAGTTTTACGGTATTCAGTGAAGGTCTTCTCAACGAGTGGATCAAGTTCTCTGCCATATACCTCGCATGAGTTTTTCACCATGCGAATACCGCCGTTAGCAATAATTGAACGCTTTAAGGGTTTATCTGTTTGCAGACCAACGATGGTTTCCAGTTCTTTATTGATGTAACCCGCATCGTGAGAAATGATAGTTGAAGGTCGATCCGTATCGAAATCGATCGGTGCGTGTGTGCGACTCTCTTCTTTAATACCGTCCAATACGCTATCCCAAAGCGAAGTCGTTGATTGAGTCGCCTCCGCTAGAAACGATTCATCGCCTTCATAAGGTGTATAGTTTGTTTGAATAAACTTGCGAGTATTCACCTCATTTTGCCAATTTCCACCTTTGAAACCTTTCCACGCATCTAACATTGCGGTTGTTGGAACTGTCATTTTAGTACCTCATCACTTTCTGCTTTCTTTGGCGGACCGCCCGGTCTCGTCTTTACCGAGCAATATATGGAATCAATTTAAATGAGTAAAATGAATATTTTTAAAAAATAAAATGCACAAAATGCATATATTGGTGGCAAGGTTGTTTATGCAAATTTGTAATGCTCTAAATTTAAACAAGTTATTGTACTCATAGACCAATTTCCATAATATTAGCATGGACATTCCTACATGTTCGCAGTTGCTGTGTTGTCGATATGTTGATAGCTCTGCGGTCGCCAATATAAAAGATCTAACTTGCGTTAGTTTTCATATCAAACCTGTGAGATTTACCGTTCTTGGCGTAAAGCATCGGCCAGTGCGGGCGGTGATATAAGCCATTATCGCGCTAGCGATAACTTTACAGAATGATACAATTTCCGTAAACTCTGCGCTATGAAACGAGCATTTAAAGAAATATTCTACCCAACAGAGCATCAAGCCGAACTACTAGCAAAGTCGTTTGGCTGTAGTCGTTTCGTTTGGAATAACGCGCTCAAGTATCGCGCTGACGCATACTATGAACGGGGCTAGTCTATTTCATTCAGTTCTGGAAAAGCGGTTAGTCCCTCTAAAGTAATGCTTGTAACCGCTAAAACGGTTGGTATTGATTTGGGTTTAAATAACCTATTCATCACAGATAACGGTGAGAAAGTCGATAATCCTCGCCACACTAAACGCTACGAAAAGAAACTGGCATACCTACAGCGCAAACTAGCCAAGAAACCAAAAGGCAGCAAGAACCGCGACAAGGCACGCCAGAAAGTAGCCCGTCTACATGCAAAAATTACTGATAGTCGATTAGACAACCTCCAAAAGTAGTCTCGCAAACTCATTAACGAAAACCAAGTCGTTTGTGTTGAGTCGTTAGCAGTGAAGAATATGCTCCGCAGTCCAAAACTAGCAATGTATATCGCTGACGCTTCTTGGGGCGAGTTCGTTCGCCAATTGAAATACAAAGCGGAATGGGCTGGACGCACTATCGTAGAGATAGACCGCTTCTTTCCTAGTTCAAAGCGTTGCAATGGTTGCGGGTTTGTACATCTCTCGTATTGCGATGCTCGCAAAAGCATTTGAATTGACGAAAAATCCATTTGCATTTCGTGGAACTCAAGGAACATCTTTCCCGCCACCGGAAATTTTAGATTTTGTCGAAAAAAACAACGAACTCGCACTTTCCGTTAGTTTTATTGGGGATATAGTTAAACGATACAGACTTGAAAGCCAAGCTTCAGAACCAATTTACGCTTTTGCACATTACCTAATAAAAAAGAAACTCACAGAAGTTGAAATTGAAGAGTTACCGCTATCACCGGAGACTTATCTTACTAGAGTTATCTCATCATTAGGTATGAACTCAGAAGAGGGTGTCGAATATCAAGTGCGTAACTATTTACAATCACTAGTACATGAATCAACTAGTTATTCATTGCTTTGTAAGCTATCAGCTATTTTTAAAGGTTGGAATATGCACTTAGGTATTCCTGTTGCAGGTAATAAAATTGCTGTACGTCGAGTGGCTAGGTATAAAAAAGATTTAGATGGAAATAACATTCCTCTTACTGCCGCAGGAAATATAAATGAACCTTTTACTATTCCTTGTGTGCCAAAAGGAATTACTCCCAAATCTATTCAAACACAAAGTAGTGTAAAAATAGTTCGCTGATAAATATTCAAAACTTTACGCTGTCCGTACTAAGCTGATCACGACAGATTGGTATGGGTAGTAGCTACAGGTGAACATCTCTTTACAAAATAAATTAGGATCATAACGGTATGAAATGAAAGTGGGGTTTATTGTTAAAATTTTAAAAGCACTAGAAAGATAATGTGGACCATATACAATTAATTTTTTGTCGATAAGGCTCATGAATATATAACTAAAAATAAGAAGAGTGAGTGTACAGAACACTACATTGGCATTTGAGATAAAATTGGTACTTATCAAACTAGTAACTCGTTTCTAGCTGGACTTAGATTTATGTCTAGTTTAGCTGGAGCTGGTCATATTGTTAAATTCAACACGTTCCCATTGGCGGGTAGAATCGATGCATTGGGTCCGGGATACTCAATTTGGTGAAGATGGATCTCGGAAAAAATACCTAACAAATTAAATTAGGAATCTAGGGTTAACTTAATGATAATTAATTGCTAATGATACTTCTGTGTGTATTTTTGAAAAGTTATTTTTCATAATTATAAAATAGAATGATTTGTTAATTAATTTAAGTAAAAAATTTTGTTAGAAATTAAATTATAGCAAGTTTCCTTGTTTAATCGTGAGTTGTAAACAAATAAAAAATGACTGTAAGTTTCTGTTAGTAAATATTATTATTTTAATTATTAAGGTTATTTAATATTAAAATTACAATTGGATTTATTATGGTTAATTTATTTATAATTTTTTATTGATAGACGGGTTAATATAGTTAAATATTTTCTTAACAATTTAAGGGTATAAATTTCGTGTTATTTGACTAATCAAACTAATATCAGGGAATACTATGTTTAAATTGAATACGCTGTTGGTTGCATCTTTTATCGCGTTGAGCTCAACCGGACAGGCAGCAGAAGCTCCTAAGTACGTTTTTTACATGATTGGCGACGGGATGAGCTCTGCTCAGCGTCAGATCGCTGAATACTATATGCAAGAGAAGAAAAATGATTCCAACTACCACTTGGTAATCAACTCACTGCCAACTACAGGTATTATCACAACTCAATCTTCAAACTCTCTGATAACAGATTCTGCAGCAGCAGGCACTGCTCTGGCAACAGGTGTAAAGACAGACAATGGTGTCATTTCTCAAACTCCGGATGGTAAAAAATTAACCACTTTGCTTGAAGGGGCAGAGAAAAATGGATGGGCAACGGGTCTAGTTTCAACTACTCGTTTGACTCACGCGACTCCTGCAGTATTTGCGTCAAAAAATGAGAATCGCAACAATGAAAATGAGATTGCAGCTGATTTTATCGATTCTGATGTGGACTTCTTCGCAGGTGGTGGTTTCCGTAACTTTATCAATGGTGAAGAATCTAAGCGTAAAGATGGCCGAAATTTAGTTAAAGAATTTGAGGGTCAGGGCTATAAGACCTTTGTAGGTGAAGACTCTACTGCCTCTTTCATGGACTACAACCCTAAGTCTGGCGACAAGGTATTTGCAGCATTTACCAAGTCTCATATGCCTTACGAAGTGGATCGTATCAATGGGAATATCAACGTGCCTTCGTTAGCTGATATGACTGCGAAGGGGATAGAACTTCTTTCTAAAGATAAAGATGGTTTCTTTATCATGGTTGAAGGTGGCCGTATCGATCATGCTGGTCATGCTAACGATATTGCAGGAAATATCTATGACACTATTGCATTTGACGATGCAGTTAAAGTTGCTGCGGATTTCTACAGTAAACACAAGCAAGAGACACTAATCGTGGTAGTCGGTGACCACGAAACCGGTGGTATGGGTCTTGGTCTTGGAAAGCAGTACTTTATGAATCTTGACCAAGTTTCTAATTTCAAAGAGTCTATCGAAGACGGACTACAGCATGTTTATAATAAGCAGTTGAATAGTGACCGTGCTGCTTTCTACAAGCACATTACAGATAAGTTTGCTCTTAATGAACTTACTGCTGAAGAGAAAGTAAGCATCGAAGAAGCGATGGATTTTGTTGATGCAGGTAAAAAAGACGATGCTAAAGCATGGGGTGGTTACGACCCTGTTGCAATGGCAGTTGCTCACGTAACTTCTAAACGCGCAGGTGTTTACTGGACTTCTTACGCTCATACAGCAGTTCAACTACCGGTTTCTGCAACTGGTGTAGATTCTAACGACTTTGGCGGTTTCAGTGACAATACTGACGTAGCGAAGAAACTAGCAAAGTTAATGAACGTAACAATTGGTGAGTAATTAACGCCAGTGATTATCCATAGAGGTAGAGGTATGGCACCTCTGCTTTTCTTTATTTTTTAGTGACACTAATCGGAAGATTTTTTATGCGAGCCATCAATCTCCTATTCGCTACTCTACTTGCTGTCCTACTCTACGACTTTGCGTTTATTCCTTCAGATAACGAGTCGGTTACCCACTATATTGGCGATGTGACTTCGGTAAACAATGAAAGGGTGACTATTATCGGTACTGGGAAATTGGGTGATCAAAAGTTAACAGTTGAGGTCAATGGTGAACCGAAGGAGATGTTCAACCTGCTTACCGGTGCCCTAGAGTATGATGAGTTCTACTATAAAGGCGACAGAATTGTAGTTGCAGAGCAGAACGGTCGCTTTCATGCAGTAGCGCTGTTCAGGTTACCAGTCTTGATAGGCTTGCTAGTGCTTTTCGCAATTGGTTTATTAGCATACGCTAGAAAAGTGGGATTTTATTCACTACTCTCTTTTGTCGGCTCTGTCGGCATTATCTTCGGTATTATGATCCCTGGGTTGCTGGCTGGTATCTCTCCAATTCTGATTACCAGCGTGACGGTATTTGTTCTAAGTAGCATGATCATTCTGTCGGTTGCGGGCTGGACTACTAAAGGGCAAGCTGCCCTGATGGGAACAACCGTAGGTCTGTTTGTGACGACACTACTCTGCGTGATAGTTGGTAAATTGCTTCACCTGGATGGTATGACCCAGCCGTTGGCCCAGCCTCTTTTGTTCGAAAACTCGATGAAGTTGGATATGGTGGGCATCCTTTATGCTGCAATTTTGGTTGGTGCTAGTGGTGCTGCAATGGATGTCGCGATGGAAATGGCAGCCACCATGGAAGAGATTAAGCTGAATAGTCCAGATATCAGCCGTAATAGTTTGCTTAAGTCTGGACTTAGAGTGGGTAATGCGGTTATTGGTACAATGACTACCACCCTGTTGCTTGCTTATGCTGGTGGTTTCTTAACCCTTTTAATGTTATTCGCTACCAGAGGAAACAGTTTGATGCAAATACTTAACATGAAGTTGGTGGCTTCCGAGGTATGTCGCACTCTCATTGGTAGTTTGGCTCTAATTATTGTGGCGCCAGTGACTGCCTGGATAGCCAGCTATATGTTGGAAAAGAAGATTGTGTTAACAATGCGGAAGCGTCAAGAGAAAGGTTCGGCCAAAAATCTTATCCATGACAAACATCTCTAGCTTACTTAAGGTTGTCTAATCTTGTTAGTTTTTGCTGAAATGAATCGTGCCACTAGTTTTGGACACTGAGTTAAGTGAGTTTGCCATACTTCAAATAATTCATGTTTTGCTAAATTAAGAAGAAAGCAACTCGGAAATGTCCAAAAACATTTTAGAATCCAACCAACCTTATCAAGCCCTTCAGTTAGCTATCATGTCATACGGATAATCGGGTAATGTAATTTTTCCGGTAGATATAGGGGTGATTCTGAGCAGGGTTTCTATGTCGATTGTGCGGTAAGATTGCGTTAGACCTTCGTTCACAATCGATTGGTACATGAGCGCTGTTTCCCGTTTTAATTCCTCCCAGTAAAGTATTCCAGAGAGATATTGTTGATTCAGGCTGCCTCAGAAAGAAACGATTTGTCTCTTTCATAAGGAGAATAATTTGCTTGAATAAACGCTCGTGTACCAACTTTATGTTGCCAATATTTATTTTAAAGTTTTGTTTCTAAACAAATAAATATGAATTTCAATGGTATTTTTTTGTATCTTTGCTTTTCTTATTAACCATATTATCTGAATGGTAATGAGTAAAATGAATGTAAATAAATTACTAAATGATTTTTGTGCATAAAATTAGAGGCGTTAATAATGCACAAATGTAATGGATTAAATGTAAACAAGTCATTTTACTCATACATTAATTTCCATAATATTGTTGCGGTTATTTAGTCCTGAAGTTTTCATATCAAAAAGGCCAAATGATCCAAAAATGTTTGATGGTTGGCATCTTTGATATGAGAATTAATCTATTAAAGGAACAATTTATGGTTAAGTTAAATGATGAAATCTTATTTCAATCAGGCGGAAAGTTTCATAATCGAGTTGTAATGGCTCCCATGACAATTCAATCTGCGTTTTTCGATGGTGGCGTAACAGAAGAAATGATTAATTACTATGCGGCGCGATCAGGCGATGCAGGAGCTGTAATTGTCGAAAGTGCATTTGTTGAAAATTACGGCCGAGCATTTCCCGGTGCACTTGGAATCGATACTGATAGTAAAATAAATGGTTTACGGAAGCTTGCTAAAGCTATAAAGAAAAAAGGTTCCCAGGCTATTTTGCAAATCTACCATGCAGGACGTATGGCAAATCCCGAGTTCAACGGAGGGCACCAATCTATCTCTGCCAGTCCAGTTGCAGCTTTAAGAGATAACGCAGAAACTCCATTGCAGATGACTCAAGAACAAATTGAAACGATGATTGAAAAATTTGGAGATGCAGTCAATCGAGCGATTCTTGCTGGTTTTGATGGTGTCGAAATTCATGGGGCAAACACTTACTTAATCCAGCAGTTTTTCTCTCCACATTCAAACCGTAGAAACGACCAATGGGGAGGAACTATTGAGAAGCGTATTGCTTTCCCATTAGCAGTACTTACAAAGATAAAAGAAGTTATTCATGAGCACCACAAATCCAATTTTATTATTGGTTACCGATTCTCTCCAGAGGAGATTGAACAACCTGGAATCCGTTTTGAAGACACTATGTACTTGTTGGATAAACTAGCGACTCATGGCTTAGATTACTTGCATTTTTCTATGGGTAGCTGGTTACGTAATTCGATTGTTACTCCAGAAAATCCCGAGCCGTTAATCGATAAGTACCGCTCTTTACAGTCTGATACCTTAGCAAAAGTACCTGTTATTGGTGTAGGTGGCATCGCTCAACGCTGTGATGCTGATAAAGCCATTGAACAAGGTTATGACATCGTAGCGGTTGGTAAAGGTTTCTTGGTTGAGCCCACTTGGGCATATAAAGCACTTAATAATGAGTCGTGTGCCGAGTTTGCAGATATAGCTCAGCAGGAAGCATTAAAAATCCCGATACCGTTATGGGAAATCATGGACTATATGATTGTCGATAGCGCGGCTGAGGCGATTAAACACCAAAGAATAAAAGAGTTGCAAAATGTAACGATCAAATTTACTCCAGGTAAATATACCGCGTATGGCCGTGGTCATAACGACGACTTGCCTGTAACGGTTACCTTTTCAGAAGATAAAATCCTAGATATATTTGTTGATTCATCGAAAGAATCTGATGGTATTGCAAACCCTGCATTTGAGCGGATTCCTCATCAGATTTTGGATGGTCAAACTTTAAATATTGATGTGATTTCTGGTGCGACAGTAAGTAGTCAAGCAGTACTTGATGGTGTTTCTAAAACAGTTGATCTCGCTGGTGGTAACTCTGAAGCTTTGCGTTGTAAAGCAAGAGCCGCAGTTGAATGGTCGACAAAGACGATTGAAGAAACCGTTGATATAGTTGTTGTTGGCGGGGGAGGTGCAGGTTTAAGCGCAACGTTAACCGCTTTAGAGAAAGGGAAATCGGTAGTTTTACTTGAAAAATTTCCCGCGATTGGTGGTAATACCGTACGTACTGGTGGGTGGGTCAATGCAGCAGAACCAGAGTGGCAGGGCGGCTTCGCCCCTCTTGCTGGAGAAAAAGAGACGTTAATGCAGCTTGCAATGACACCTGAATCAGAGTTTGTTGATGGATATTTAGCTGACTTTAGGACGTTGAAATCTCAGTTAGATGGCTATTTTTCTGATTTAGATATAGGCAAACATTATCTATTTGATTCAGTTGAACTGCATCGTATTCAAACATATTTGGGCGGAAAACGCGCCGACTTCAATGGTGAAGAGATTTATGGCCAATATGATCTTGTCGAGACATTAACTTCCCGATCAATGGAGTCAATTAATTGGTTAGCAGATAAAGGTATCGATTTTGATCGTAGTGTTGTTGAAATACCAATTGGTGCATTATGGCGTCGAGCACATAAACCAAAGCGTCAGAAAGGTGTTGAATTTGTTGATAAACTGTCAAAACGTATTCAGGAGCATAGCGGTCGAATTATCACAGATACTCGTGCTACTAATCTTATTGTTAAAAATGGAAAGGTTGTCGGTATTAAAGCATTACAAGCAGATGGTACAGAACTTGTTTTACATGTGAACAATGGAGTGATAATGGCTTCTGGGGGCTTTGGTGCAAATACTAAAATGATCAAAAAGTATAATACATACTGGAAGGACATTGCTGATGATATTAAGACAACTAATTCACCAGCACTAGTTGGTGACGGTATTGAGATTAGCGAAAAAGTCGGCGCAGAATTAGTAGGTATGGGCTTTACTCAGTTGATGCCAGTTGGTGACCCAAGATCTGGTGCTCTCTTGACGGGCCTGATTGTTCCTCCAGAAAATTTTGTGTTTGTTAATCAACATGGCAAACGTTTTGTGGATGAGTGTAGTAGTCGAGATGTGTTATCTGAAGCTTTCTTTGATAATGGGGGGTTAATTTATATGATTGCAGATGAGAATATTCGTCAAACCGCTGCAAACACTTCCGATGAAACTATTGAGCGAGAAATTAAAGAAGGAATCATTATTAAAGCTGACACAATTGAAGAATTAGCTGAAAAAATTAGTGTGCCAGCTAAGGTTCTGTTGAACACTATAACTCAATACAATCAGTACGTAGAGCAAGGTAGTGATCCTGAGTTTAACAAAAGTGCTTTTGGTCTCAAAGTAGCACAGGCTCCGTTTTATGCTACTCCACGTAAACCGTCGGTCCACCACACAATGGGAGGCTTAAAGATTGATACTCAAGCACGGGTAATTGGTAAAGATGGTAATGTCATTCGTGGTTTATATGCAGCAGGTGAAGTTGCAGGTGGAATTCATGCAGGTAACCGCTTAGGTGGTAATGCACTGATTGATATCTTTACGTACGGACGTATTGCTGGTGAAAGTGCTGCTAGCATTGTATGACGGTAACTAAATAAAGTTGCTAATGTACAAGGGAGTTGCCCCTCCCTTTTTCCAACATTTAATGATGATATTACTATGAATCGCTATAGTGCAAGATTTGCAATGATGGGAACTTTTATTGATCTGGTAGTTTACCACCCCAATGGTGAGCAGTTGATAAAGAACGCATATATTCAATTAATGGATTACGCTACTAGATTTACTGCAAATCAAGAAGGATCTGAGTTGATGAGGGTTAACCAAAATGCAGGTGTTGCACCTATAGTTGTTGCTTCAGATCTATTCGAGCTCATAAAATTAGGTAAATATTATAGCAAAGATACCAGCACTCCATTCAATATTGCCATAGGGCCTTTGGTTAAAACGTGGCGCATAGGTTTTCAAGAAGCTGCTGTACCATCACAAGAGGTTATCAACGAAAAACTAACACTGGTTGACCCAAATCAGATCATTTTGGATGTTCAAGATAACTCAGTGTTTCTTAGTCAAAAAGGAATGGAAATAGATTTAGGTGCTGTTGCGAAAGGTTATTTTGCTGACCAAATAAAAAAATATTTGGTCAGTGCAGGAGTGAACGATGGTTTTATTAGTTTGGGAGGAAATGTGTTAACTATTGGATACTCACCACACAACGCTAATAATGCCTGGAACGTTGGTATTCAGAATCCATTGTCTACACGAGGTGATGTGATAAGAGTAGTGCCACTGAGAGGTATGTCAATGGTAACATCTGGCATTAATGAACGTTTTTTTGAGTTGAATGGTCGCTATTATCATCACTTGATAGATGGGAAGTCTGGTATGCCTATTTCAACTGATATTGCTAGCTTAACCGTTATTTCTAAAAATTCTGTTGATGGGGATATTTTGAGTACCGCTGGTTTTCTTCCTTCAATGTCGCAATCAATTAACTACTTAAACTTGATTGAAGGGATAGAGGCAGTCGCAGTTTCGGTACAAGGAGAAGTCATGACGACGAAAGGACTTGCAAATCTATCTCTACCACTACAAACAAAAGGTGCAGTTTAATAAGAAACCTTGACTCATCACCATGGTTTTAAATTGTCGATAACCTTAATCATGCTTTTAACACTCTCTTGTACTGTTACTTTGCCTTTCATTCCCGCTTCGGATAATTCACAGGTTAGAGATTTACTTATTTGGTTGATAGTCGCTTTTGATGCTCGATAGCCGTTACGATTTCCTGAACGATTGACATCGATACTGGTAAGTATCGATGTCATACCTATGATGGTTTTATCTTCGCCAGTAAGAATTTTATTAAGTAATGGTGCCTAGTCTTCCACATTCATCTCCGTCACTCCGTATTATGAATGAGTACATCAATGGCGATGCTTGCAAATTTTTTGTCAAAGCGAGAATATGGGATTCATTATTCACATCCAACGTATGAATACAAATAGTTGGCTAAGCCTCGATTTACTCCAGTGATAAAAACCGTTTTCATTGTGTGGTAAATTGATTTTAAGTAAGAATGGATAGGCCAATGCAGAGCATTGGCCTACTTGTAACTATTGTCGGGATATTTACTTCACAAGTAGGTTTGCTTCCGGCAAATAAACTGCTGTACGTTTATCTAGGCGTCCACTTATTCGAGTAAGGAAGAGTGCAATGATTACTACCACGGCACCAATCCAAGGGGTATGCATTAAGCCCATTTTTGACACAATCATACCGCCCCCCCAAGAGCCAAGCGCAATGCCTACGTTAAACGCCGCAATGTTTAGACCAGAGGCAACCTCTACTGCATCGGGAGTGAATTTTTGAGCCAGTTTCACGACATAAACTTGCAAGCCAGGAACATTACCAAATGCAAAGGCACCCCAAACTAAAATGGTTGCTACCGCAGCGATAGGGTTAACGGCAGTAAAGTTAAATACAACGAGTATAGTAGCTAGTCCCGCAAAAATAATCGTCAGCGCTTTAATTGGCCCCATTTTATCGGCCATTTTTCCACCCCAAATATTACCAATCGCCACAGATACACCGTATGCCAACATAATTAGGCTGATTGCATTGGAGTTAAACCCTGTTTCCTGTTGTAAGATCGGTGCCAGGAAAGTGAAAGCAGTAAAAGTACCACCGTAGCCGAGAGCCGTAATCGCATAAACCAGTAGTAATCTTGGTTGAGTTAGCACTTTTAACTGCGACGATAGTTTAGCTTCGGCTGGTTGTTTCAGGTTGGTTGGCACCAAGAAAGCACTGCCAACCAACGCAATCAGTCCCAACAACGCAACAATCAGAAAAGTTGATTGCCAACCAAAGCTTTGGCCGATGTAAGTACCGAGCGGAACACCAGTTACTAATGCCACAGTTAATCCTGTGAACATAATCGCAATCGCACTTGCTGCTTTTTCTTTGGGTACCAGGCCTGTCGCAATCGTAGAGCCGATAGAGAAAAAGACACCATGAGCTAAACCAGTCAAAATACGAGCAACGATAAGGGTGTTGTAACCAGGAGCTTGCCATGCCAATAAGTTTCCTATCACAAACAACGACATAATAGTAATGAGTACGTGCTTACGGTTCCACTGACTCGTTAGTGCGGTTAAAACAGGTGCGCCGATCGCAACCCCTAGCGCATAAAGACTCACTAGCAGTCCCGCAGATGGTAATGAGACGTTTAGGGCAGAAGCCATGGTCGGGATCAACCCCACAATCACAAACTCCGTTGTTCCGATAGCAAAGGCGCTGAGCGTCAATGCGAGAAGTGCTAATGGCATATTATTTACTCTCTTTTTTTAGGTTCTAGTACATAGCAGCGAATGTGCTTATCAATGTGTCGCTGTACCGTGATTTGATGGAGAGATTTTGCGTGAAAATTGAGTTGCAAAAAACAGGTTATTTGACAAATAATATTTGCTATAAATGCAATAATTAAAAAGAACATCTTAAGTAAATGGTAGACAAGCATGCGTACGAAATCGGACGATTTAGACATTCTACTTACTGTCGTTGATGCTGGCGGATTTACTGCGGCAGCAGAGAGTCTAGATATACAGGTGGCACGAGTATCACGAGCGGTGAGTAGGGTGGAAGGCCAGCTTGGTGTGACGATATTAAATCGAACCACAAGACGTATTGAATTAACGGATGAGGGGCGGCAATTTGTTGAGTCGGTGCGAATAGGGCTGATGCAGTTACAGCAAGCGGAGGAAGAGGTTATATCTCGTGGGGAATTACCTAGAGGACGACTGCGTGTTGATGCCGCTAGTCCATTTGTGTTTCACCAGTTAGTCCCCCTCGTTCAGCCATTTAAACAAGCCTATCCTGATATTGAGTTGGAGCTGACCTCTAATGAAGGTTTTGTTGACTTACTAGAAAAGAAAACCGATATCGCTATTCGTATTGGTGCATTAAATGATTCAACCTTATATGCTAGGCCTCTTGGTCGAAGTTTACGTTATATTGTTGCTTCACCAGATTATTTATCAAAGCGCGGTTTTCCGAGTAAGAGCAGTGATTTGGAACATCACGATACCATCGGATTTTCAACACCAAAAACACTTAATGAATGGCCTCTGAAAGGCTTTTCAGGACTGACACCCACGCTGACCTCAAGTAACGGTGAAACGTTGAGACAGCTTGCGTTGATGGGAAATGGAATTGCCTGTCTAGCGGACTTTATGGTGAAAAAAGATATTGCGGAAGGAAGATTAATTGCATTGTTAGAAGGTGAAAAAATCAGAAACTCAGGCAAGGAGCAAATTAATGCGGTTTACTATAAGTCCTCTTCTGTTGCCAAGAGGATTTCTGCTTTTATCGATTTTATTCAGCCGAAACTGGATCTGTAAATCGTTCCAAGTGAGGTGATTTCGTAGCGCAGGCTTGGATCGCTGCAAGAAGAGTAGTACTTGTGGCGATCATTAACAGTGTTTTATTCATTATTTATTCAGTAAATATCAGTCAAGAGCGCTAGCCTAACTCTATATTTTGACAAATAGATTAAAAAAATATTAATGGGATGGTACTGTCAAGTTAACCGATGCTATGGCAGTATTTTCGTATGTGTATATTTAAAAGGCATAAGCTTCTTCCTGAAAGTATCGACACACGTCTGGTTGTACTACCGTTTTAAGGATGGTGAAGATCTTCTAGCAGAACGAGGCATTACCGTTAGTTAAGTTAATCTACAGTATTAAAGTGTTGTATCTCGAAACCTGTTACACCGATAAACTACCTAGTACAAATCAGCTCCATTACAGCAAAAAACCCTCTTATTAGAAGGGCTTAATTTGCAAATTTTTTGCTTGCTACCGTTAACTTAGTTAGTCGCTAGCTGATTTGTTTGCTTTTTCTTGGCTCGGTCTAAACGTACTTTCTTAAGTGTGATAGCTACAAATGCAGTGGTAGCCACACCGATAGCCATTGCGATTAGAGCAAGAAGGGGTTTATTGAATGCTCCAAGTAGTACTACGATTGGACCACCGTGAATT